>NZ_CP034443.1:5508823-5810937 GCF_003952365.1 Mesorhizobium sp. M9A.F.Ca.ET.002.03.1.2
GATGTTGTCGATGCCGAGCCCGAAAAGCGTGGCCATCAGATGTTCGACGGTGGCGATATGCTCGCCTGCCGGATCGCCGAGCATGGTGCACAGATCGGTGGCGCCGACTTCGGAAACAAGCGCGCGGAACTCACGGCTCTCGCTTCCACTCGAAAGCTGGAACACGATACCCGTATCAGCGTCTGCCGGCAGGAAATGGACGGTAACAGGCTTGCCGCTGTGAACGCCGGTACCCGTCAGCGTCGCACGCGATTTAAGTGTCGTCTGATAGTCCTGCAAGACAAACCCCATAGCCCACTGCCCAAGTCCGCTTTATCACCCCAAAGGGCACGGCACTTGATTTGATCGGCTGGCAGGGGCCACTTCCCCCGAATCCCGGCAAACCGACGTCGGTCGGAGGCGAAGATAGTGATCCGGCAGGGAGACTCCAAATCACGGTTTCTTACTTTCTGTAACCGCGACCAGAGGCGTGCAGGGTCACGTAATATTCTGTTTTAAAAGAACTTTTTGCGTTAACAGGCAAACAATCTCTTGTCTGCCTGTTAACAATTGTTACGGACCGTTAACAGATCAATTGGCTTGGCGGCGCAGGAATGCCGGAATCTCCAGCTGATCGTCTTCCTGGACAGCCCTGCTCTGCGGCGTCAGCCGGCCCTGGTCGTCCAACTGGCCACGGCGCGGCGCGTAAAGCTGCGGATCCTGGCTGGCAAGGCGACGCACTTCAGGCGCCGCCTGGCGCAGTTTCGGCTCGCGCGGCTGCGCCGGCTGCAGCCGTGCAGGTTCCTCTTCGCGGCGGGTAAGGCCATTCGTCAGGCGCTTGAGCAGTCCCATCGGTCCGCTGTTCTCATGATCGGCTACCGGGCGGCCCTTGGCTTCCACTTCGGCTTTCACCACTGGCGGGAAGTCCTCGACGCGCGGCATGCGCTGGGGTGCCGCGGCGACCGGCTGAAGCGCTTCGCGCTGCGGCGCGGGCTGCATCGCTTGCTGAACCATTGGCTGCACGATCGGCTGCGGCTGGGGCGGAGGCGCCTGGAAGATCTTGCTCTGCGGACGGAAATCTTCCGCATGGGCAGCCGGCGCGGGACGCGCCATCGCCGCGGCGTTGGCCTCGGCAAGATGGATCGCCTCGGCTACCGGGTCGGCGGCGCGTGGCTCGTAGCCTCCCTGCTGGACAGGCGCCGGACGGCTTTCCACGGCCGGAGCGGCCGGGCGGCTGACCGGCTTTGGCGGAGCCGTGCGGATGGCGATCGGCGCGGCGGCGATTTCAGCCGCCGATTTGTCGATGCCGGTGGCGACCACCGAGACGCGGATGACGCCTTCGAGATCCTCGTCGAACGTCGCTCCCAGAATGATGTTGGCTTCCTGGTCGACCTCCTCGCGAATGCGGGTCGCCGCCTCGTCGACTTCGAACAGGGTCAGGTCGCGGCCGCCGGTGATCGAGATCAGCAGGCCCTTGGCGCCCTTCATCGAGGTCTCGTCGAGCAGCGGGTTGGCGATCGCGGCTTCGGCGGCGGCCATGGCGCGGCCCTCGCCGGAAGCCTCGCCCGTCCCCATCATCGCCTTGCCCATCTCGCGCATGACCGAGCGGACGTCGGCGAAGTCGAGGTTGATCAACCCTTCCTTGACCATCAGGTCGGTGATGCAGGCTACGCCGGAATAGAGCACCTGGTCGGCCATGGCGAAAGCATCGGCGAAGGTCGTCTTGTCATTGGCCAGCCGGAACAGGTTCTGGTTGGGGATGACGATGAGGGTATCAACGCATTTCTGCAATTCCTCGATGCCCATATCCGCCGTCTTCATGCGGCGCTGGCCTTCGAAATGGAACGGCTTGGTGACGACGCCGACGGTGAGAATCCCCTTTTCACGAGCGGCACGTGCAACGACCGGCGCGGCCCCGGTGCCGGTGCCACCGCCCATGCCGGCAGTGACGAAGCACATATGGGTGTTGGAGAGATGATCGACGATCTCGTCGATGCATTCCTCCGCCGCCGCGCGCCCGACTTCCGGCTGCGATCCCGCACCCAGGCCCTCGGTGACATGCGCGCCGAGCTGGATCAGCCGATCCGACTTGGACATGGTCAGCGCCTGTGCGTCGGTATTGGCCACCACGAACTCGACGCCGCGCAAGCCCGCGGTGATCATGTTGTTGACGGCATTGCCGCCGCCACCGCCAACACCGAACACGGTGATACGTGGCTTGAGCTCGGTGATGTCCGGCTTTTGCAGATTGATGGTCATTGTCTCCGTCCTTTGCCTTTCCCGCCGCTTCGCCGCCGCGGCCGCCTATGGGGCTGTCCCCGTCAATTTAAAAACTGTCTCTCAACCACTGACTCATTCGATGCAGTTTTCCGCCCGTTCCGGTCATCCTGAGACCAGAAATTCCTTTCGCCGGATGGCTCTCGAAATTCGCCATCTGCGGATAGATCAGAAGCCCGACCGGCGTCGAGAAAGCCGGCCCCTTGGCCGCCTCCGGCAGACCCGCCACGCCGAGCGGACGGCCGATGCGCACGTTGCGTCCGAGAATGCGGCGCGCCGCCTCGGGCAGGCCGGAAAGCTGGCTGGCGCCGCCGGTCAGCACGACGCGCTTGCCGACGGCGTTGCCGTAGCCGGACCTGTTCAGCCGGTCGCGCAACAATTCGAGCGTCTCGTCGATGCGTGCCCGGATGATGCGCGTCATCACCGAACGCGGTATCTGCAGCGGCACCTCGCCATCCTCGCCGATCGGCTGTATCGAGACCAGGTCGCGGTCGTCGGCACTGCCGGGCAGCGCCGAGCCATGCATCACTTTCAGCCTCTCGGCGGCGTCGAGCGAGGTCGACATGCCCTTGGCCATGTCCAGCGTGACGTGGTTGCCGCCGATGGCGATGGCGTCGCCATGGACGAACTTGCCTTCCGAAAAGACCGAGATCGTCGTGGTGCCGCCGCCCATGTCGATGCAGGCCGCGCCCATCTCGAGTTCGTCGTCGACCAGTGCGGCAAGCCCGCTGGCATAGGGCGTCGCCACCATGCGCTCGACCGACAGATGCGAGCGGTTGATGCAGAGCTCCAGATTGCGCAAGGGTGCCGCGTCGCCGGTCAGCACATGCATGTCGACGCCGAGCTGGTCGCCGACCATGCCGCGCGGATCACGCACGCCGCGCTCGGCGTCCAGCGAAAAACCGACGGGAAGCGAATGGATCACCTCGCGCTCGGCCCGGAGCGCCTGCTTGGCGCCGGCGGCAAGCACGCGCTTGATGTCGGCCTCGTCGGCCTCATGGCCGCCGAGATTGATGGTTGCCGAGAAGCTCTCGCTCTTCAGCCGGCCGGCCGTCATGTTGACGATCAGTGAATCGACCGTCAGGCCCGCCATGCGCTCAGCGGCATCGACGGCAAGACGGATGGCGTGCTCGGCCCTGTCGAGATCGATGACGACGCCCGATTTCACGCCTTGCGATTTCTGGTGGCCGATGCCGATCACCTGGATGCGATGCGAACGCCCGCGCAGCAGCTTGCCGTCCTCGCGCGGCTTGAGCTTGGCCACCACACAGCAGACCTTGCTCGAACCGACATCCAGCACCGTCAAGGTGCCGGACCGGCGCGACGAGGCGTCGCCGTTGCCGCCAAGCCAGCTCATATCTTCGTCTCCGGCTTGCGCTTCGGCATTTTCGGCTTTTCCTTGAGCGCGGCCTCGCGCTGCGTCGCCGCTTCCGGCGTCAGCTGGACGACGAGGCGGTCGGAAAGACGCATGTCGACGGCGGCGATGTCGCGTGTCAGCAGCCCGTTCTCGCGATCCATCCTGACCAGATCGGCGATCGCCTGATCCTCGCCATCCTCGGGAAGCTTGACCGTGATTCCGTTCTCCAGCTTCAGGTCCCAACGCCGTTCGCCGATGCGGATATAGCCTTTGACCCGCGCGGCAAGCTCCGGATATTTTTCGATCCTGGCAAGGAAATCCGGCGCCTTGGCCGGCGCGCCGGTGCCGACGATCAGCGGCAGCAATGCCTGCTTGCCGCCGGAGAACGGCGCGATCACGGCGCCGGACCGCTCGATGACGGAAAGCCCGCTGCCCTGCTGCCAGAGCGCAAAGGGCTCGCGCTCCTCGATGCGCACCTCCAGCGTATGCGGATAGACCTTGCGCACCGCCGCAACCTCGACCCACGGCAGCGTGGCGATGCGCTCTCGCGCGGCTTCGGCATCGAAGCCGATCAGCGACGTCCAGCCATCGAGCTGCATCCTGTCGAGAATATCGATCTCGGAGGTTGCGCGGTTGCCGACCACCTTGATCTGCTCGACGGCGAAGCCGGTGCGGGCGGTGATGCCCTGGACGATGCCGTCGACATGCCCGCCGAGATAGGCGCCATAGGCACTGCCCGATACGAGCAGCGCCGCCGACAGGATGGCCGCGGAGAAAGGCGGCGCCTCGAAGTCGCCCTCGCCCAGGCGCGCCAGCACGCGCGCCGGCCGGCGAAGCAGACGCGGCAGCACGAAGTGGTCTAACGACAACGGCATGTCGAACAGCGTCGACCCGGTCGCGTCCTTCCCCTTGCCCTGTCCCCACTTCAACGCAGACACGAAGCGTCCTCCACCATCCAACTCAACAAATCGCCGAACGAGTGTCCCGCCTGCGCAGCGATTTCAGGCACCAAGGATGTCGGCGTCATGCCCGGCTGAGTGTTGACCTCGAGCCAGACAATTTCGCCGTTCTCGGAGTGTCGATCATCATAACGGAAGTCCGACCGGGAAACGCCCCGGCAGCCGATAGCTTGGTGAGCCTTGAGCGCCAGTGTCTGTATTTTTTGGTAAATATTCGGTGAAATTTTTGCAGGGCATTCGTGTTTTGATCCGCCCGCGACGTATTTTGAATCATAGTCGTAGAAGGAATGGCCGGTCGGGATGATCTCGCAGACGCCGAGCGCCACATCGCCCATCACCGCGCAAGTCAACTCGCGCCCGTGCACGTAGCGCTCCACCATGACGGTGTCGCCATACTTCCAGTCGGACGAACCGATGACCTGCGGCGGATGCGACTGGCCTTCATGCACGATGACAACGCCGAAGCTCGACCCCTCGTTGACCGGCTTGACAACATAGGGCGGCTTCATCGGATGCTTGTCCTGGATGGCGAAGCGATCGACCACCTTCGATTCCGCGACCGGAATGCCGACGGCCCTGGCGACCCTCTTGGCTTGCTCCTTGTTCATGGCGAGCGCCGAGGCGAGCACGCCGGAATGGGTGTAGGGAATGGCAAGATATTCGAGGATGCCCTGGATGGTGCCGTCCTCGCCGAACGGGCCATGCAGCGCATTGAAGACAACATCAGGCCCGAGCTCGGCGAGCACAGAGCCGACATCGCGCGAAACATCGACGCGAGTGACCCGGTAGCCTTCATTCTCGAGTGCATCCGCACAGGCCTTCCCCGAAGACAGAGACACGGGCCGCTCGGACGAGAATCCCCCAGCAGAACGGCCACATGCTTGCTTTTCATTTCCCGTCATCCCCTCTCACGGCGGGCCGGCATCTCTCGATCAGAGCAGTCTTTTGCTCTCACGATTTCCGCGACTTTGAGTCCGAGTCTCCCGGCAGGTTGCCCCCCAGACGGAAAACGCGGGAAACGCGTCGAACGACTCAAATCAGGAAACGCTTTCAGGCAGAGAATCAGAGAGTTGATTCGCTGGCAAGTGCTTACGATTCCGAGAGATTCACTTTCCGTAAAAACGGCCACAAAAACTGCGTTGTGAGTCTTTGGCGCAACGGTCGCGCGGTGATTTCAGACCATTTGAAGTTCAAGCATCACATGAACATCCGACAGCGCTAAAGTAGCTGTCCGAGGAATTCCTGGACTTCGTGCCCCGGCCGGAAATTACCGATGCGCTTGATTTCCCAGTGCAGCCGGATGCCCGACTTTTCGAGCACGCGCGCGCGCACCGTCTCGCCGAGATATTCGAGGTCGTAGCCGGTCGCGGTTCCCGTGTTGATCATGAAGTTGCAATGCATCGGCGACATCTGCGCACCGCCGATCATCAGCCCCCGACACCCCGCTTTGTCGATCTCTTTCCAGGCCGAGGTGCCTTCCGGATTCTTGAATGTCGAGCCGCCGGTCTTTTCGCGGATCGGCTGCACGGTCTCGCGATGGTGCTGGACAGCATCCATCGCCGCCTTGATCTTGGCCTTGTCTTCCAGAACACCTTCGAACAGTGCCGATGTGAAGATCAACCCTTCAGGCGCTGCCGAATGGCGATAGGCGTAGCCCATATCGGCGTTACCAAGCGTATGCACATTGCCCTTGCGGTCGAGCGCCCGCACCTCGACGACGCGCTCGCGCGTCTCGGCGCCGTTGGCGCCGGCGTTCATCCGCAGCGCGCCGCCGACGGCGCCCGGAATGCCGTGGTAAAAATCAAAGCCGCCGATGCCAGCCTGGTAGGCAACGGCTGCAAGGCGCTTGTCGGGCGTGGCAGCCCCCGCCTTGATGGTGGTCGGCGCAATCACTTCGGCCTCGCCGAAGCCCTTGGCCGAAAGCCGGATGACGAAGCCCGCAATGCCGCCGTCGCGGACAAGCAGGTTCGAGCCGACGCCGACGACGGTCAGCGGTATTTCTTCGGGAACCGCCCGCAGGAATGCGACGAGATCGTCCTCGTCGGCCGGCTGAAACAGCGCGTCGGCCAGCCCGCCGGCGCGGAACCAGGTGATCTTGTCCATCTCGGCATTGGGCGTGATGCGGCCGCGCAGGCCGGCAAGCCGGCCGCCAAGCTTGTCGATCAATGCCTGGCCGCGCATCATGAGGCCGTCCCGCCGAGTTCCCCGGGCAGCGCGTAAGCCCATTGCGTGATGTTGCCGGCGCCGAGGAAGACGATGAGATCGCCTGGTTTCGCCAGGTCGCGGATAACAGGCGCAATCGCCGCTGGGCCTTCGATGTAGCGTGCGTCGCGATGGCCGCCGGCGCGGATGCGCGACACCAGTACCTCGGACGTCACCCCGTCGATCGGCTCTTCGCCTGCCGCATAGACCGGCGCCACCATCACCGTGTCGGCATCGTTGAAGCAGACGGAAAACTCGTCGAACAGGTCATGCAGCCGGGTGAAGCGGTGCGGCTGGGCAATGGCGATGACGCGGCCCTTGGCGGCGTCGCGCGCCGCCTTCAGAACCGCCGTGATCTCGACCGGATGATGGCCGTAATCGTCGAAGATTTCGACGCCGTTCCACGAACCGGTACGGGTGAAGCGCCGCTTGACGCCGGCGAAGGACGACAGGCCCTTCCTGATCGCCTCGGCCGAAAGGCCGAGCTCATGCGCGACGGCGATCGCCGCGGTCGCGTTGGAGACGTTGTGACGGCCGGGCATCGGCAGGCGCAGGCCCGATATCGTCGACTGGCCGCGGGTCTTGCGGTCGCGGATCACCACGTCGAATTCCGAGGTCGGGCCGTCCATCCGGTGATTGGTGAAACGCACGTCGGCCTGCGCGTTCTCGCCATAGGTGATGACGCGCCGGTCCTCGATGCGGCTGACCAGCGCCTGCACCTCCGGGTGGTCGGTGCACATGACGCCGAAACCGTAGAACGGCACGTTCTCGACGAACTGACGAAAGGCCTCGCGCACCTTTTCGAAGGAGCCGTAATGGTCGAGATGCTCCGGGTCGATGTTGGTGACGACGGCAATCTCGGCCGGCAGCTTCAGGAAGGTGCCGTCGCTCTCATCGGCCTCGACCACCATCCACTCGCCATCGCCCATGCGGGCGTTTGTGCCATAGGCATTGATGATGCCGCCATTGATCACGGTCGGATCGAGCCCGCCGGCTTCGAGCAGCGTCGCCACCATCGAGGTCGTCGTCGTCTTGCCGTGCGTGCCGCCGATGGCCACCGCCTGCCGGAAGCGCATCAGCTCGGCCAGCATCTCGGCGCGACGGACGACGGGAAGCAGTTTTTCGCGCGCGGCCTTCAGCTCCGGATTGGATTTCTTGATCGCCGTCGAGACGACAACCACTTCGGCATCGCCGATGTTGTCGGCGTGATGACCGACAAAGCACTCGATGCCTTCGTCGCGCAGCCGCTGCACATTGGCGCTGTCGGCCTGGTCGGACCCTTGCACCTTGTAGCCGAGATTGTGCAGCACCTCGGCGATGCCGCTCATGCCGATTCCGCCGATGCCGATGAAATGCACAAGGCCGATCGTCTGCGGCATCTTCATGCGTGCGTCTCCTTCCTGAAGTCCGAAACGGTTTTCTTCGACGCAATAGCCTCTGTCAGATCAGCGAGCAACCGTGCCGCCTCTGGTTTTCCGGCCGATTTCGCCGCCGCCGCCATTGCGGTCAGCCGCTCCGGATCGTCCATCAAGGCCCCGACGAGCGTGGCGATGCGCTCGGACGAAAGCGAGGATTGCGGGTGCACTTCGGCGCCACCTGCCGCGGCCAATGCCGCGGCATTGGCCGCCTGGTCGTGGTCGAGCGCATACGGATAGGGCACCAGCAGCGCCGGTCGGCCGACCACCGCGATTTCCGATACAGTCGATGCGCCGGACCGCGACATCACCAGATGCGCCGCAGCCATGCGCGCCGCCATGTCGGTGAAGAAGGGCGACACCTCGGCCTCGACGCCAAGGGCAGCATAGGCCGCCCTTACCCGCTCCACATCGTCGGCGCGGGCCTGCTGCGTTATCACCAGCCGCTTGCGTTGTGCGTCGGAAAGCTGCCCGACCGCCGCCGGCATTGCATCGGAAAAGAACTGTGCCCCCTGGCTGCCGCCGAACACCAGAAACCGGAACGGCTGCTCGCCCGTAGACGCCACATAGGGCGTCCTTGCCGCCTCCAGCACTTGCGGCCTGACCGGATTGCCTGTCGTCATCGTCTTGACGCCCGCAGCGCTTGAATCTTCCGGCAAAAACCCGCCGGCAATGGCATCGACGCGGCCGGCCAGCGCCCGGTTGGCGCGCCCCATCACCGCGTTCTGCTCGTGGATCAGCGTCGGCACCTTGCGCCGCGTCGCGGCATAGAGCGGCGGCAGCGTCGGATAGCCGCCGAACCCGACCACGACGGCGGGCTTGATCCGGCCGATCACGACGGATGCCTGGCGCACGCCGCCCCAGATCTTCCAGAAAGCGGCGAGCACGGCAAAAGGATTTTTCGAACTCATCGTCGCCGACTGGATCGGATGGATGCTGGCTGCCGGAAATTGGCCGGCAAAACGCTCGGCACGGTCATCGGTGGCCAGATGCACCGTCCAGCCGCGCCTGGTCAGCTCGTGCGCCAGCGCCTCGGCCGGGAACAGATGCCCGCCGGTGCCGCCGGCCGCCAGAAGGATGACCCCCTTCGCCATTTCATTCCGCCGGCATGGCGCGCTGCGACGGCGCGAAGCCCAACTGCTTGCGCTTTTCCGGCCGCCTGCGTGTCAGCGCCAGCACCATGCCCATCGAGATGGCAATGGCGATCTGCGAGGAGCCGCCATAGGAGATGAACGGCAAGGTCATGCCCTTGGCCGGCATCAACTGCAGATTGACGGCCATGTTGATGACCGACTGCAGACCGAAAACCGTGACCAGGCCGCCAACAGCATAGCGCGTGAAGTCGTCCTGCTCCTTGAGCGCGGTGCTGAGCCCGCGCAGCACGATGAAGGCGAAGATGGTCATGATGAAGAAGCACATGATCAGTCCGAACTCCTCGCCGGCCACCGAGAAGACGAAATCGGCATGGCTGTCGGGTATGACCCGCTTGACGGTGCCCTCGCCCGGCCCTACGCCGAACCAGCCGCCGTTGATCAGCGCATCGCGGCCCATGTCGACCTGGAACGTGTCGCCTTCGCCGGTCATGAAGCGGTCGATGCGGCCGGCGACGTGCGGAAACACCGTATAGGCGGCGAACACGCCGCCGATGCCGATAGCGCCCAGCGCGATGATCCACAGCCATGGCAACCCGGCCATGAAGAACATCACCCCCCAGGTGCCGAGCACCAGCATGGTCTGGCCGAAATCCGGCTGCGCCACCAGCAGCGAGATGACGAGGGCCAGCAGCAGCATGGCGAACAGATTGCCCGGAATGTCGGGCTGGCGCTTGTGTTCGGCAAACAGCCAGGCACAGATGACGACGAATGCCGGCTTCAGGAATTCCGACGGCTGGATCGACACGCCGGCGAGCGACACCCAGCGGCGCGCGCCCTTCACCTCGACGCCGATGTAGAGAACCGCCACCATCAGCACCAGCATGATGCACAGCATGACCAGGGCCATGCGTCTGATCTGCCGCGATTCCATGAAGGAGACGGCCAGCATCACGCCAAGGGCGGGGATGGTGAAGATGATCTGGCGTGTGGCGAAGTGGAAACTGTCGAGGCCGATGCGCTGGGCCACCGCCGGGCTCGCCGCGAAGGACAGCACGATGCCGAGCCCCATCAGCGAGAGGAACGCAGCCAGGAACCAGCGATCGACCGTCCACCACCAGGTGGCAACCGGGCTTTTGTCGAGACGGCTTTGCATTATCGTGTCCCTCCGATGGGCTTCACGCCATCAATAGCGCTCGCGGCCTGCCTGAAGGCTTCGCCGCGCACTTCGAAATTCTTGAACTGGTCGAAACTGGCGCAGGCCGGCGAAAGCAGCACCACCACCTCGCCATTGCCATCATCGCTCGCCGCGTCGCTTGCGGCGTGTTCGACCGCCGCGGCCAGCGTGCCTGAGATCTCATAAGGCACCGCCTCGCCGAGCGTCGCCGAAAAGGCCGGTGCGGCCTCGCCGATCAGATAGGCCTTGGCAATACGCGGAAAGAGGCCGCGCAACGGCTCGATGCCGCCCTCCTTCGGCAACCCGCCGGCGATCCAGTAGATGCGCGCAAAGCTGGACAATGCGGGCGCTGCCGCATCGGCATTGGTCGCCTTGGAATCGTTGATGAACAGCACATGACCCTTGCGGCCGACCTGCTCCATGCGGTGCGCCAGCCCGGGAAAGCTCTCCAGCCCCGACTGGATCTCGCCCAGCTCGAGCCCGACCTTGAGGCAGGCGGCGACGGCGGCCAGTGCATTCTGCGCATTGTGCTGGCCGCGCAGCGAGCCGATGCCTTCGAGAAAGGCAACGCGACTGTAACGGCCATGCACCGCTTCCATCAGATTGGTGCCGTCGGCGAAGTAGCCGTCGGTCAGCGGCAGGCGCCTGGAAATGCGGATGACGTGCCGACCTGCCCGTTCCAGCCGGTCGGCGGCCTGGGCGCACCAGGAATCATCGACACCGAGGATGGCGGTTTCGCTGCCGGCTACCAGCCGTTCCTTGATCGCGGCGTAGTGCTGCATCGTGCCGTGGCGGTCGAGGTGATCCGGCGTCAGGTTGAGAAGGACGCCGGCGGTCGGATTGATCGAGGGCGCGAGGTCGATCTGGTAGGACGAGCATTCCACGACATAGTGCCGCCCCGGCTCCGGCGGATCGAGCGTCATCACCGCGCGACCGATATTGCCGCCCATCTGCGTGTCGCGCCCGGCCGATTTCAGGATATGCGCCGTCAGCGCCGTGGTCGTCGATTTGCCGTTGGTGCCGGTGATGGCAATGAAGGGTGCTGCCGGCGCCAGCAAGGTCCGCTCGCGGCAGAAAAGCTCGATGTCGCCAATGATCTCGACGCCTGCAGCGCGCGCCAGTTCCACTGTCCAGTGCGGCTTCGGATGCGTCAGCGGCACGCCGGGCGACAGCACGAAGGCCGAGAATTTCGCCCAGTCGGCGCCGTGCAGATCGCCGGTCGCGATGCCGACGGCCGCGGCCTTGCCGACGCTGTCGGGATTGTCGTCCCAGGCCAGCACATCCGCTCCGCCCTCGATCAGCGCGCGCGCCGTGGCGACCCCCGAGCCGCCGAGCCCGAAGAGCGAAACGCGCTTGCCTGCGAAGGATGCGGCGGGGATCAAGCGGCCTCCTATCTGAGCTTCAGGGTCGACAGGCCGACCAGCGCCAGGATGACGGCGATGATCCAGAAGCGGATCACCACCTGGCTTTCGGTCCAGCCGAGCTTTTCGAAATGATGGTGGATCGGCGCCATCAGGAACACGCGCTTGCCGGTCATCTTGAAGTAGCCGACCTGGATGATGACCGACAGGATCTCGACGACGAACAGGCCGCCGACGATAACCAGCACGATCTCATGCTTGGTGGCGACCGCGACCGTGCCGATCAGGCCACCCAGGGCCAGCGAGCCGGTATCGCCCATGAAGATCGCCGCCGGCGGCGCGTTGAACCACAGGAAGCCGAGGCCGGCGCCGATCACCGCGCCGAGGACCACCGCCAGTTCGCCGGTGCCGGGCACGAAATGGATCTGCAGATATTCGGCGAACACCGCATTGCCGGAGAGATAGGCGATCACGCCGAAGGACGCCGCCGCGATCATGATCGGCACGATCGCCAGCCCGTCGAGGCCATCGGTCAGGTTCACCGCATTGCCGGCGCCGACGATGACGAAGCAGGAGAACGGGATGAAGAACCAGCCGAGGTTGATGAGAAATTCCTTGGCGAAAGGGAAAGTCAGCGACGACGAGAACGGCGCCTGGCCGTTGTGCATGATCACCCAGGCGGCGATGCCGGCGATGACGAATTCAAGCCCCAGCCGCGCCTTGCCGGAAAAGCCGAGATGCGATTGCTTGGTCACCTTGAGATAATCGTCGTAGAAGCCGATCGAGCCGAAACCCAGCGTCACCAGCAGCACCACCCAGACATAGATGCTGGACAGGTTCGCCCATAGCAGCGACGAGCCGACGATGCCGCACAGGATCATCAGCCCGCCCATGGTCGGCGTGCCGGCTTTCTTGAAATGCGTCTGCGGCCCGTCGGCGCGGATCGGCTGGCCCTTGCCCTGCCGCAGCCTCAGCGAATTGATGATGGCCGGCCCGAAGATGAAGACGATCAGCGCCGCGGTGATCAGCGCGCCGCCGGTACGGAAGGTTATGTAGCGGAAGACGTTGAAGACCGAGATCTTGTCCGCGAATTCGACGAGCAGTGTGAACATGCGATGCGGTCCCCGGACCTGGCTCTAGGTCTGTTTGGCGGTTGTGGTTACGGCCGGAAATTTGCCGAGCAATGCGTCGACCAGCTTGGAAAACCCGATGCCTTTCGACGATTTGATCATCACCACATCGCCAGGCTTCAGCGCCGACAGAAGCACCAGCTTCAGATCCTCGGCACTGGGGCGATACTCCGTCCTGATCTCGTCGGGCAGGACATCGGCCAGCGCCCGCATTTCCGGGCCGGCGAGGAAGACCGTGCGCGTGTCCGTGCCGACGATGAGACCGGCAAGCGCCGCATGCAGCTTCGCCGAGTGGTCGCCGAGTTCGAGCATGTCGCCGAGCACGGCGATGCGCCTGCCTTCGCCCGACACCGGCGTCGCGTTGAGCAGCGCCATTGCCGCAGCCATCGACGCCGGATTGGCGTTGTAGCTCTCGTCAATCAGCGTGATCGGACCCCGGGGGTGGCGCAGCACATGGCGCTTGCCGCGGCCGCGCTCGGCCGAAAGATCAGCCAGCGCCAGCGCCACCCTGGCAATGTCGGCGCCGACCAGATGCGCGGCACCCAGCACCGCCAGCACATTCTGCACCATGTGGCGCCCGGGCGCGCCAATCCTGGCGGTGACCTCCTGCCCGCCGATTTTGGCGGTGATGACGGAATGGTCGGCATGCAGCACGCATTTGACCAGCTTGAAGGTCGAGCGGGCATTCTCGCCAAAGCCGTAGACATGTTCGACGCCCGCGTCTCTCGCCATTTTGCCCAGCAGCTTCGAGCGCGGATCGTCGCGGTTGAGCAGTGTCGCGCCGCCAGGCTCGAGGCCCTCGAAAATCTCGGCCTTGGCCTTGGCGATTTCGTCCAGGTTGCGGAAGAAGCCGAGATGTGCCGCCGCGATCAGCGTGACGATGGCGACATGCGGCCGGACCATCTTGACCAGCGGCCGGATCTCGTCGGGATGGTTCATGCCGATCTCGAAGACGGCATAGTCGCAATCCGCCGGCATCCGCGCCAGCGTCAGCGGCACGCCCCAGTGGTTGTTGAAAGATTGGGCCGACGCGTGCACCTTGCCGATCGCGGACAACACGTGGCGCAGCGCTTCCTTGGTGGTGGTCTTGCCCGCCGAACCGGTCACCGCGATGATCCTCGCGGTCGAGCGCGCGCGGGCGGCCAGCCCTAGCTTTTCCAGCGCGGCCAGCACATCCTGCACGACGATCATCGGCGCCGTCAGCCGCCCGAGCGACGGCAGCTTGCCCTCGGCGACGACCAGCACGCCGGCGCCGGCCTTGATGGCGGCGGTCGCGAAATCATGGCCGTCCATCACCTCGCCCTTGATGGCGAAGAAGGCATCGCCCGGTTGCAGGCTGCGGCTGTCGATCGAGATGCCGGAAATGCCCTCCGGCATCGAACCGAGCGGCCGTCCACCCATGGCGGCGACCAGATCCTCGGAGGTCCACAGGAAACTCATGCGGCGTGCTCCTGGAGCGCGGAGCGGACCTCCTCATGGTCGGAAAAATGCAGCGTTTCAGAGCCGATGGTCTGGCCTTCCTCATGGCCCTTGCCGGCCACGATCAGCGTGTCGCCGGCATGGAGCATGGCGACGGCTTCGTGGATCGCCCTGCGCCGGTCGCCGATCTCGATGGCGCCAGGTGCAGCGGCAAGGATCGCAGTGCGGATCGATTGGGGCACTTCCGAGCGCGGATTGTCGTCGGTGACGATGACGACATCGGCGAGCCGCGTGGCGATCTCGCCCATGATCGGGCGCTTGCCGCGGTCGCGGTCGCCGCCGCAGCCGAACACGACAACGACGCGACCGGTGGTGAACGGCCGTACCGAGGCCAACACATTTTCCAGCGCATCCGGCTTGTGCGCGTAATCGACATAGACCGGCGCACCGTTGGATGTTGTCCCAACGAGGTCGAGCCGGCCCGGCGCGCCCTTCAATTTCTCCAACGCCATCAGGGCTTTGGCGGCAGGCGTTCCAGTGGAGATGGCAAGGCCCGCCGAAACCAGGGCGTTGGCGATCTGGAAATCGCCGGCCAGCGGCAGATCGACCTCGTGGAGAACGCCATCGACCTCCACCTCGGCACGCTGGCGATGACGCTCGTGCTCGACCCGCTTCAGTCTCAGGAACGCGCCATGACGGCCGACCGTCAGCACGTCCAGCCCCGCCGCCCTCGCCGCCCGGATCGTCGGCTCCGACCACGGATCGTCGGCAAAGATCACGGCCGGCGCGCCCTTCGGCAGCAGCGTGTCGAACAGGCGCAGCTTGGCGCGGTGATAGTCCTCGACCGTCGGATGATAGTCCATGTGGTCGCGGCCGAGATTGGTGAAGCCCCCGGCCGCAAGCTTCACGCCGTCGAGCCGGCGCTGGTCGAGGCCATGGCTGGAGGCCTCCATCGATGCGTGGGTGACGCCGGCATCTGCCAGTTCCCGCAGCAGCCTGTGCAGATCGACCGGGTCGGGCGTGGTCAGCGAGCCATATTCGTTGCGGCCCGGCGCCACCACGCCGGTGGTGCCGATCGAAGCGGCGGCAAAGCCTGACTGCTCCCATATCTGCCTGGTGAAGGCCGCAACCGATGTCTTGCCGCTGGTGCCGGTCACCGCGACCATGGTTTGCGGTTGCCTGCCGAAGTAGCGGGCAGCGCTCAGCGCCAGCGCAAGGCGCGGATCGTCGACGGCGAGAACCGGCACCGGCAGGCCGGCGACGGCGCTGCCCCTGCCAGCCACGATCGCTGTGGCGCCGCGTTCGGCGGCGTCAGCGGCATAGGCCGCGCCATCCGCCTTGGCACCGGTGAGCGCGAAGAAGATCACGCCGGTCTTGACCGTGCGGGAATCCGACGAAATCCCGGTAACCTCCGCATCGAAGGGAGCTGTTCCTTCGACAGGCAGGATACCGGCTAGATCTTTCAGCTTCATCGAACCCCGTTCATCACAACAAAATAGCGCGCAGTTGCCGGCGCGCCCTAAGAATCACTGATAGGAAACCAGCGTTGCGCCATTTTCATGGCTGAAATCTGGCTTTACGCCAAGCATGGAAGCTGAACGTCGGATGATGTTCGCGGCCATGACGCCTGCATTCGAGGCGGCCGTCGCACCCATGCCGGGTTTTTCCGGCTTCGGTTCGTCGGCGATCGTAAGCACGACGTATTGCGGATCGTCCATCGGGAAAGCCGCGACGAAGGCGTTGAAATTCTTGTCCTTTGAGTAGCGGCCGTTGACAACCTTCTCGGCCGTTCCCGTCTTGCCGCCGACGCGATAGCCTGGAACCCTGGCGTTCCTGCCTGACCCTTTCTCGGCATTGAGTGCGTAGAGATAGCGCATGTCTTCGACGGTCTTGTCGCTGACGACTTTCTTGGCCACCGAGATCGCCTGTTCCTGCGCGCGTTTCAGGAATGTCGGCTGGATCAGATAGCCGCCGTTCAGCAGCGCGGCGCAGCCCACCGCCGTCTGCAGCGGCGTCGTCGACACACCGTGACCGAAGGCGATGGTGATCGAATGGACCTGTTTCCAGACTTTGGGCTCGGTCGGGCGGGCGACCTCGGGCAGTTCCGTCTGCATCCTCTCGAGGATCCCCAGGCGATGCAGGAATTCGCGGTGCCCCTCGATGCCCACCGCTTCGGCTTCCTTGGCCGAACCGATGTTGGACGAGTAGATGAACACTTCCGGCACCGACAGCACCCGGGCCTTGCCATGAAAATCATGGATGGTCTGACGGCCGATCCTGATCGGGCGCGAAGCGTCGAAACGGCTTTCCAGCGTCACTTTGCCGGAATCGAGCGCCATGGCGGTGGTGAAGCTCTTCAAGGTCGAACCCATTTCATAGAGGCCGGCCGACATGCGGTTCAAGCGGTCCTTGTCCTGCGCATTGTAGGGATTGTTCGGATCGAAATCGGGAACCGAGGCCATCGCCATCACCTCGCCGGTCTTGATGTTGAGAACGACTGCGCCTGCCGCGATCGCGCGGTATTTCTCCATGCCGGTGGCGACCTCGTCACGCACGATATGCTGGACGCGCAGGTCGATCGAGAGCCGCACCGGCTTCAGATCCTTGGCCACCGCCAGGCCCGACGCCTGAAGGTCGCTCAGCCCCTGTTCGTCGATGTATTTCTCCATGCCGGAGATGCCCTTGTTGTCGATGTTGGTGAGACCGACAATGTAGGATGAGGTTTCGCCGGCCGGATAGAAACGCCGCTTTTCGGTACGGAAGCCAAAGCCGGGAATGCCGAGCTGCATGATGTCAGATTGTTGCTTGGGCGTCAGTTGCCGCTGCAGCCAGACGAAGCCGGCACCGCTCTTGAGCTTGTGGTAGGTCTGCTCGTAGTCGATTTCGGGAAGCACCGTCGCCAACCTCTCGATCGCCTCGTCGGCGTCGACGATGCGGCGCGGTTCGGCAAACAGCGACGCCGTTTTGATATCCGTCGCCAGCACTTCGCCGTTGCGGTCGACAATGTCGGGCCGTGACGCCGTCACCCGGCTCTGCGGGCCGCCGGACAGGTCGGGATTCTGGAAACCCAGATAGACCAGCCGCCCGGTGATGGTCGAATAGATGCCGAAGAAGACCGCCATCGTCATCACGATGCGGGTCCTGCCCTTGCCGCCGGTCGCCTTGCGGGCGCCTTCGACCACAATCGATCCGTCGTCGCCGGATTTGGCACGGCGCTTCAGCAGCCCGGCGATCAATGGAACCCTTGCGATCATTGGACGATGCCTCCGGTCACCACGGGGTCCTTGCCCAAGGGTCCTTCGCCGGAATTGTCGGCCATGCCGCCCAGCCGCTGGGACGAAAGGTCCTCGATGGTGACGGGTTTTGCCGGCAGATCGTCCAGCCCGATGATCTGGCGGGCGTTGACCGGCTCGAGTTCGAGCTGCGATTTGTAGATCTCGGCCAGCTTTTGCAGGCGCGACGGCTGGGTGAGCAGGCTCCAGTCCGCCTTCAGGAGATCGATCGTATCCTCCTCGTAGCGGATCTGCGCCTGGAGCTTGTGCACCGCCGCCAATTGTTCTTCGGCTTCGCGCTTGGTCTTGTAGGTCAGGGCCGCAGCAGAAACCATGACGGCGATAAGGACTATGTCGCTGGTACGAAACACGTGCTCACCTCTCTCCCGGCCGATCGACGCCAGGAAGTTTTGGGTCAGGAAGTTTTGGAAGCCCGAAAATCGAAAAGTCGCCGGCGCGCGCCGGCGCGTCGGTGCGCGCAGCAGTGCGCAGCCTGGCCGAGCGCGCGCGCGGATTGGCTGATATCTCGGCCTCATCGGGCGTTACGCCGCTACCCACCTTTTTGAAGGTGGCGGTGCGCGCCTGCGCCTCGGGCAGGTGCCGCGATCCGGTCGCCGCATCGGCGCGATCAGCTATGAAGCGTTTGACGATGCGGTCTTCCAGGGAGTGGAACGTCACCACGGCCAGCCGCCCGCCCGGTTTCAGCACGCGTTCAGCCGCAAACAGCGCTTTGGCCAGTTCGCCGAGTTCGTCATTGACGAAAATGCGCAGCGCCTGGAAGACGCGGGTCGCCGGATGGATCTTGTCCTTCGGCGCGCGGCCGATATGCGTCTCGATCGCGTCGGCAAGGTCGAGCGTGCGCTCGAACGGACGTTTTTCGCGACGGGCTTCGATCATGCGCGCGATGCGGCCGGCATGGCGCTCTTCGCCGAGAAACCCGAAGATGCGGGCAAGGTCTCCCACTTTGAAACTGTTGACGACATCGGCGGCGCTCAGGCCCGCTTGCGCCATGCGCATGTCGAGCGGCCCATCAGCGCGGAACGAAAAACCGCGTTCCGCCTCGTCGATCTGCATGGAGGACACGCCGATGTCGAGCACGACCCCGTCGGCGCTTTCGACATGCTCGTCCAATGTCGAGAACGGCGCCTGAACGAGCCTGAGTTTGCCGCCCGCTTGTTGTTCGAGGGCACGACCCGCAGCGATCGCATCCGGATCGCGGTCGATGGCGACGACTGAAGCGCCGCTTGCCAGAATGGCTTTGGTGTAGCCGCCGGCGCCGAAGGTGCCGTCGACGATCACCTCGCCGGGTTTGGGCGAAAGCGCCTCCAGCACTTCGGCAAGGAGGACCGGAATGTGACGGGCCGGTCCGCCAACGGCGTGAGGGTCATCGCCGTAGCCCGCCATCATTCCGGTCGCTCCCCAGGCTTCGTCCCCTGCCGAAGCTGCAGAAGCCGGGCGCGTGCTTCCGCCCCATAGGCGGTGAGCCGTCCAGGTTCCCAGATCTGAAAGAAATTGCCGCGGCCGACAAAAGCCACTTCCGCAGCAATGCCCGTATGCTCGCGGATGAAATCGGTCATCGTGATGCGGCCGTCCTGGTCGAGCTTCAGGAAGGCTCCGTCGCCGTGGCAGAAGAACGACATGTCGTCCGCCGTCTGCAGGAAAGGGTCTTCCTGCGCGATGCGCTGCTCGTAGCGATCGAGCAGGTCGAGCCCGCCGACATCCATCGCCGGACGATCCAGGCAGCGCAGCCCATAGAGTTCCGAATAGCCGCGTTTCTGCACAACCGCACGGAAATGCGCCGGAACGGACACCCGCCCCTTCGCATCGACCTTGTTCACCGCGCTTGACAGAAACCGGTCCATTACGCGTTACGGCCGCCTGCGCCGCCGCACCCCTCTGCATCTTCCCGTCCGCGCCGCCGCGGCGCGGTCCCTGTCCAAAACCGACTTCGTTCCGAGGGGCGAAAACAGGCAAACGCGCAGCCGCCGCGGCTGCCCGATTGGCGTACGCTTCACCCTGACGCGGAACGAAGGCTTGAATATCGATATGGGATATCATGGGGCACTATGGGCGTCAACGGGAACAGGCTTCACAAACGCGCGCGCCACCACCGGTGAGAGCAGCTTTGACGGCACTCCCGTCTTTATCGTCTATTAAGCCTAACGAAGCGTTTAGAGCCGCTTGGCCCAACCGGAGCGGCTTGCCGCGGAACGCCGCCACGCATAGCGTCGGCCCGCCTCTTCTTGGTCAGAAACAGATTCTTTTCTCGGTTAGAAACAAGGTTTGAAATCCATGCCCGACACAGCCAGGTCACGCGCCGCGGCCCTTGCTCACCTGCGCCGAGGCAGGCTTGCCAAGGGCGATCCAATTCCGCTGCCCCTAACCATGGCCGCCATTTTTCACGCGCCTGGCGACGCCACCGGCTTCGATCAATACGGCCGCTTCAGCAATCCAACCTGGGGCGCGGTCGAGCATATGCTGACGCATCTGGAAGGCGCACCATGTGTTGGCTTTCCTTCGGGAATGGCTGCGATCTCGGCGGTTTTTTTCGGGCTGCTCAAAGGCGGCGACCGTATCCTGCTGCCGTCGGACGGCTATCACACCACGCGGGCGCTGGCAGAACGCTTCCTCAAGCCTTTCGGCGTCACCTACGATCTCCGGCCGACATCGACCTTCCTCGATGGCGGCTTCGATGGATATCGACTGGCCTTCGTCGAGACGCCCGCCAATCCAGGATTGGATCTCTGCGACATTGCCGCCGTCGCCGAAGCCGTGCACAAGGCGGGCGCGATCCTTGTCGTGGACAACACGACGATGACGCCCTTCGGCCAGCGTCCGCTCGATCTCGGCGCCGACATTGTCATTGCCGCTGACACCAAGGCACCCAATGGCCATTCCGACGTCCTGTTCGGCCATGTCGCCAGCCGCAATGCGGACATCATCGCCGCGGTGTCCGGCTGGCGTGAGACCTCAGGCGCCATTCCTGGCCCGTTCGAAGCATGGCTGGTGCATCGTGGCCTCGAAACGCTGGACGTGCGTTTCGACCGCATGTGCTCCTCCGCCGAAGTGATAGCGCGCCGACTGAAAGACCACCGTGCGATCAGCGGGCTGCGCTTTCCGGGTCTGGAAAGCGACCCTTCGCACAATCTTGCCCGCGCCCAGATGGAGCGCTTCGGCTTTCTGATCTCGTTCGTGCTGGCCTCGCAGGACAAGGCCGAGGATTTCATTAACAACTGCGCATTGATGCAGGCGGCGACGTCCTTCGGCGGCGTCCACACCTCCGCCGAACGGCGGGCGAAAAGAGGCGATGCGGTTGCGCCGGGCTTCGTCCGCCTTTCGGTCGGCTGCGAGCCCGTTGAAGAGCTATGGAAGGCGATCGAGGCGTCGCTGGACAGGATCGGCCGCTAAGCCGCTAAACGGATCGATCAAGGATTCAGGTCGTCGACCTCGATCTTGCGCCGACCGTGCAGCACGCGAACGATTTCGATCGCATCGTCGGCGACGCGATACAAGGTGAGGTATTCGCCGACGACCAGATGGCGGATACCAGGCGCGATATCTTCGCGCGGCGCGCCTGAGAAAGGGTAAGTCGCCAATTGCTGCCACCGGGCTTCGAAGCGATCGAGCAAACGATCTGCCGCGGCCTCGCTATCGTGTCCAACATGAAGCCAGATTGCTATCAGGTCGTCTTCAGCACGCGCCGCCCGGATGATAGGCAGCAAGCTCATGCTGCGTCATCGGATCGCAAACGCCTGCGCGCCTCAGCCTTGATTTCATCCATCGATGCAAACCGTCCCGGCCCGCTGTCGATCCCTTCCTGCACCAGCTTTCGCAACTCCTCGACCGTATAGCCGTGCAGGTCGCGCCGGTCCTTCCATTGCCTGAGTGCGTCGCGGATCACCTCGCTCGCCGAAGCGTATTCGCCGGCGGCAACCACGTCGTCGACCGCCGCCGCCAGTTCGGGCGAAAGCGTGATGCTGCGTTTATCGACTTGGCCCATGATGCGCTCCTGACACTATCCACCCATTGGGATGGTACGATTTAATCGCACCAATTTCAAGAAATGCCACCACGTCTCGCTGCTTCAGGCAAGCTGATTCAGTTTCTGAAGCGCCTGAATCCGCAGGCGCGCCCGAAGACGCAACCTGCTGATATCAGGGAATTTCCTGTAGAATCTGGAAGAAATTGCCAGCTGGCCTGTAAGCCGGGTTCTGTATGGCCCTCGCCCCTTGCGGGGCGAGAACGTGGCGGCCATTCATCTTGGGCGCATGTTGCCATGCGCCTCACGCAACCTACCCGGACGGTGGGCCGGAAACAGCCCCCGAGGGTTTCCCCTCGCACCGTCCCTATTCGGTCTTGCTCCCGGTGGGGTTTACCGTGCCGCTCCTGTTGCCAGTCGCGCGGTGGGCTCTTACCCCACCCTTTCACCCTTGCCACGGTAGACCGTGGCGGTTTGCTTTCTGTGGCACTTTCCCTGGGGTCGCCCCCGCCGGCCATTAACCGGCACCGTGTCTCCATGGAGCCCGGACTTTCCTCACCCGCAGCCTTTCGGCTTCGCGGGTGCGGCCGCCCGGCCAGCTGGCAAGGCGTATAAAGGGGTTCACGCCCAAAAACGCAAACGAAAAAGCAGGTTATGGCTTTGTCAGGCCGGCGCCCCAAGTGCGGCCAACTGTACCTTGACCTTGCCGCAATAGGCCGCGGACACCGGGTTCATGCGCTTGGCGCCATGGCCGGCATTGTATTTGAGGATCGTGCCGCAGGTCGTGCCGCCGCCGAGGTTCCGCGCCATGGCGAGGTATTTCATGCCGTATTTGATGTTGGTCTCCGGATCGTAGAGACCCTTGATCGAACCGCTGTACCCCATCATCCGCGCCGTCGACGGCTTGATCTGCATCAGGCCGATCTCGCCGGCGCTGCCCACCTGGTTCGGCTGGAAATTGCTCTCGATCTTGATGACGGCCTTGGCGAGCGAGACCGGCACACCATTGCTGGCGGCATGACGCTCGATGATCGTCGAGAACTGGCCGCTGCCGCCAGCGGCCGCCGTCGAAGCCGCCTTGCCTTTCCGGCCAATCGACGCCGTCGTCGTCCGGTCCATGCGTTTCCTGTTGCGCTTCACATGCCGCTTGGAGACCGCATTTTTTGCGGAAGCTGGCTTTTTCACTTTTACGCCAGCTTTTTCCGCCTTTGCGGCTGTTCTTTTTACCTTCTTTTCCTTTGCGCCTTGGGCGTCTTTCGGCGCGGCGGTTTTATCGGATGCGGCGATGAAACCTTGGTCTGCCCGCTGATTCAGTGGCGCGCCATTCGCGGCACCGATGGCAAAAGTCATTACGCCGGCAGCAACAGCTGCCGTCAAAACGGTCAATTTCTGCATGTGATCCTGTTCTGTTGGACCGCGCGAAGAGTTTCACGCAGCTACGCTAATTCAACATCGGAACATCTGGGGGGCTGTAGATCCGACAACTTGCACGTAGCGCCTTTGACGGTCGAATTGGCGGCAAAGAAGGCGAAGCAAATCACTTTGAGTAACAAACTGTAACTCGATGAGCAGGAAAAGACTAGCTGGACGGAACTGTCCTTACGGAAGCAACCAACCTTTCCAGCGTGCGGATTGTCGACCCGTCGGCCACGCCATCGACCAGACGCTGCCGGAAATGCCGCTGGAAAGCGTCGACGACGATTTCGGTCTGCCGGTCGAAAGCGCCTGATATCTCCACGCCATAACCGTAGAGCGCCAGCATCGACTGCAACGCCTCGACCTCGGCATTCGCATCGCCGGCCTTCAGCGCCGCGCCGCGCCTGACGGGTGCCGCTTCGACGAGGTGGCCAACACCGGCCTCGAACAGGGCCTTCCAGGGGAATTTCTCGCCGGGGTCGATCTTGCGTCCCGGCGCCACGTCGGAATGGGCGAGCACCCGTTCGGCTGGAATGGAATGGCGCTGAACGATCCCCTTGCACAGGCCGATCACCGCATCGATCTGCCGTTTCGGAAAGTTGCGATAGCCCAGCAAATGCCCCGGATTGACGATCTCGATGCCGACCGAACAGGAGTTGATGTCGGCGCGCCCGAACCAGGAACTCTTGCCGGCATGCCAGGCACGGTCGCTTTCCCTGACCATCTGGACGATACGGCCGTCCTCATGGACGAGATAGTGCGACGAGACCTCGCTGGCCGGATCGCACAGCCAGGCTTCGGCGCCGCCGCCGGTCTTCATGCCGGTGTAGTGCAGCACGATCATGTCGGGCTTTGCCGTCTCGCGGCGTGGACCGAAATTCGGCGATACCCTTACCTCGGCGCTCGGCTCGTCGGGCAGGAAGCCGCTCATGCGTGCCGCAGGCCTCGCTCAATCATCTCATAGGCCGCGTTGATCGCCGCTATCCTGCTCGTTGCGATCTTGATGAATTCCTGCGGCAGGCCGCGCGCGATCAGCCGGTCGGGATGGTTGTCCGAAACCAGCTTGCGATAACGCTTTCGGACCTCCTCGAACGGTTTTCCCCGTTCGATGCCGAGCACGACATAGGGATCGGCCGCACCCAGATCGACGTGCCGCGCCAGAATGCTCTGGTAATGCGCCTCCTCGATCCGGAAGATCTCGGCGATGCGATGCAGAAACTGGCCTTCCCGCTCGTGGACCAGCCCGTCGGCCTTGGCGATGTGGAACAGCCCGTCGAGGATATCCTCCAGCATCACGCAGTTCGAATGGCCGGAGCCGCAAAGCTGCGCCATGCGCTCGGCATAGGTCTCGAATCCGGCAATGTCGCGCTTGGCCAGATCGTAGAGCCGCGCCACATTGCGCGTCTGCTCCTTCGGCACTTCGAATATTTCCTGGAAGGCGCGCACCTCGTCCTGCGTGACGATGCCGTCGGCCTTGGCCATCTTGGCCGACAGCGCGATCATCGCCACCGAGAAAGCGACGCGGCGACGCAAATCCGCATCGCCGGAGAAAACCGTCCGCACAGCCTCGACGACGTCGGCGACACCCGACGAGGCAGAGGACGAAACGCGTGTGATGAAGTCGCCGAGGCGATCCCAAATCGACATAAGCACCTATTAGGGCCAACCGGCCACCGCTATCAAGCGAAGACAGTGCCGCAGGGTCTCAATCGATTTCGCGGACTTTGGCCGTTCGTTGCCCTCCTGACGGCGAGCTTCGGCCTTCTCGGGGAAACTGCGCGGAAAATGCCGGGCTGGGAGGCCCTGGGCGAAAAGGTGATGGGCACGGCCATGCCTTCGCTCTTGCGGTGACGGCGGTCACCGCTTTCGAACGCAAGGCGTGTCCCGAATCCGTCAGAAGGCCGGCGTCATGCCGGCCTTCTGTTCGTTACATCAGAATTACTGCGCGGGCGCAGCTGGCTCTGCCGGAGCCGGCTCGGCCGGCTTCGTGGCGTCAGGGGCCGGCTGCATCGGCTGTTCGGCCGCCGGCGGATTGGTGCTCTGCGTGGTTGTGCTGTCCCCGCCCGTGCCGCTGTCGCTGCAAGCCGCAACGCCAAGCAGGGCAAGCGCCGAAACCGACGCAAGAATGAGTTTCTTCATAACATCTCTCCTCTAATCACGCCCCCGCTACCGGTGACGATCGAGGACAAAATGCATCAGGCGCCTATGAGTTTCGTAACGTTGCATTTCCGTATGTAACATCATCCGCTTTTGCCGTTGCCGGCCAAGCCACGGCGAATTAACACATTGAATCAATAAAATGCCTGGGAGCAGCTGCCGTGACCGCCAAATGGGACTTCTGGATCGACCGTGGCGGCACCTTCACCGATGTCATCGGCCGCGACCCGGAAGGCGCGCTGCACCCGCGCAAGCTGCTGTCCGAGAATCCTGAAGCCTATGCCGACGCCGCCATCCAGGGCATTCGCGAGTTGCTCGGATTAAAATCCGGCGCTCCGATCCCGTCCAGCCTGATCGGCGACATCAAGATGGGTACCACCGTTGCCACCAACGCGCTTCTGGAGCGCAAGGGCGACCGTGTGCTGCTGCTCATCACCCGAGGGTTTCGCGACGCGCTGAGGATCGCCTATCAGGCGCGGCCCGACATCTTCGCCAAGGAGATCATTCTTCCCGAACAGCTCTACGAGCGCGTTATCGAGGTCGACGAGCGCGTCCGCGCCGACGGCCGCGTCGAACGGCTGCTCGACGTCGCCGCCGTTCGCCCCGCCATCGAACAGGCCAGGGCCGACGGCATCGATGCCGTGGCGATCGTCTTCATGCATGCCTGGAAATATCCCGACCACGAAAAGGCTATTGCGAAAGTCTGCAGAAAACTGGGGTTTAGCCAAGTCTCGGTCAGTCACGAGGTCTCGCCGCTCGTCAAGCTGGTCGGCCGCGGCGACACCACCGTGGTCGACGCCTATTTGTCGCCGATTCTGTCGAGATATGTGCAGAAGGTGGCGAAGGAACTTGGCACGGCGCCAATCTCCCCCCTTGTGGGGGGGATCGGCCATTCCCCCCGCCTCATGTTCATGATGTCGTCGGGTGGCCTCACCGCCGCCGACATGTTCCAGGGCAAGGACGCGTTGTTGTCCGGCCCGGCCGGCGGCGTCGTCGGCATGGTCGAGACGGCGAAGCTCGCCGGCTTCGACAAGGTCATCGGCTTCGACATGGGCGGCACCTCCACCGACGTCGCCCACTATGACGGCGACTATGAGCGCGCCTTCGACACCGAGGTTGCCGGCGTGCGCATTCGTGCGCCGATGATGCGCATCCACACCGTCGCCGCCGGCGGCGGCTCGATCCTGCATTACGAGGCCGGCCGCTTTCGCGTCGGGCCGGATTCGGCTGGCGCCAATCCTGGCCCGGCCGCGTACCGGCGCGGCGGCCCGCTGGCCGTCACCGACGCCAATGTCATGCTGGGCAAGCTGCAGCCCGGCTTCTTCCCGGCCATTTTTGGACCCGGCCAGAACGAGCCGCTCGACGTGCAGACCGTGCGCGAGAAATTCGCGACGCTGGCCGCCGAGATCGGCGACGGCAGATCACCGGAGGCTGTCGCCGAGGGGTTCGTCACCATCGCTGTCGAAAACATGGCCAACGCCATCAAGAAGATTTCCGTGCAGCGCGGTTACGACGTCACCGAATATCTCTTGAACTGTTTTGGTGGCGCCGGTGGCCAGCATGCCTGCCTCGTTGCCGACGCACTCGGCATGGAAGCGGTGCTGCTCCACCCCTTCTCCGGCCTGCTGTCGGCCTATGGCATTGGGTTGTCCTCGGTCTTTGCGTCGCGCCAGCAGGCGCTGCTGAAACCGCTGGCGGAAGACTCCAGGCCAGCAATCGACGAGCTCATCGCGACATTGCGAAAAGCCGTCATCGACGAGCTTGCAGCACAAGGCATCGACGAGGACGCCGTCACCTCGAAACCGGTGCTGCAGGTCCGCTACGACGGCACCGACACCGCGCTGCCGGTGAATTTCGAGCACGGCTCGATCGAACGGGCCAAGGGCGATTTCGAAACGGCGCACAAGGCGCAGTTCGGTTTCGTCTATGACGACAAGCCGATGATCGTGGAATCGGTCGGCGTCGAAGGCATCGACACCGGCGGCGCCGGCCGCGAGGAAAGTGATTCAGTCCTTGAGGATATGGCCGCAAACCCTTCGGAGCGCCGGCAAATCTTCACCGACGGCATCTGGCGCGATGCCGGTATCTTCCGCCGCGAGGCGCTCAAACCGGGGCACAAGGTTGCCGGCCCTGCCCTGATCATCGAGCCGAACCAGACCATCGTCGTCGAGCCGGGCTGGCAGGCCGGGATCACCGGCAGGAACCATGTGCTCCTGCGCCGCATCGAGAAAAAGCGCCGGCAGGCGGCGCTCGGCACCGGTCTCTCCGGGAAGATGGGGGCCGATCCGGTCATGCTGGAGGTCTTCAACAACCTGTTCATGTCGATCGCCGAACAGATGGGCGTGACGCTGCAGAACACCGCCTATTCGGTCAACATCAAGGAACGGCTGGATTTCTCCTGCGCCGTCTTCGACCGTCATGGCGCGCTGGTCGCCAACGCGCCGCACATGCCGGTGCATCTCGGCTCCATGGACCGTTCGGTTGAGACCATCATCCGCCTGAACTCGGGCGACATCCACTCCGGCGACGTCTTCGCCCTCAACGCGCCCTACAATGGCGGCACGCATCTGCCTGATATTACGGTTGTGACGCCGGTTTTCGAGGAAATGCGTCCGATCTCCCCCCTTGTGGGGGAGATCGGGCAATCGCCGAAGATCCTCTTCTACGTCGCCTCGCGTGGCCATCATGCCGACATCGGCGGCACCGCGCCCGGCTCGATGACGCCGCTCGCCACCACCGTCGACGAGGAAGGCGTGCTGTTCGACAATTTCCGCATCGTCGATCGCGGCAGGTTTCGCGAGAGGGAACTGGAAACGCTGCTCACCGACCATCGCTGGCCCGCGCGCAATCCGCACCAGAATATCGCCGACCTCAAGGCGCAGATTGCCGCCAACGAAAAGGGCGTCGCCGAGCTGCGCAAGATGGTCGCGCATTTCGGCCTCGGCGTGGTCGAGGCCTATATGGGCCATGTCCAGGACAATGCCGCCGAGAGCGTGCGCCGCGTGCTGGAGCGGCTGCCCGACAGTTCCGTATACGAGTATCCGACCGACACCGGCCAGGTCATCAAGGTGAAGATATCGGTCGACCGGCAGAAGCGTGAGGCGACCGTCGACTTCGCCGGCACGTCGCCGGTCATGAAGAACAATTTCAACGCTCCCGAGCCGGTCGCCCGCGCCGCCGTGCTCTATGCCTTCCGCGTCATGGTCGAGGACATGATCCCGATGAATGCCGGGTGCCTGAGGCCCATCAACATCGTCATCCCCGATGGCTCGATGCTGAAGCCCGCCTACCCAGCGGCTGTCGTCGCCGGCAATGTCGAGACCTCCCAGCATGTCACCAACGCGCTGTTCGGCGCCATGGGCGCGATGGCCAACGCGCAAGGCACGATGAACAACCTCACCTTCGGCAACAAGCAATACCAGTATTACGAGACGATCTGTTCCGGATCGCCGGCAGGCCGGATGAACTCCGGCCGCGGCTTTGCCGGCACATCCGGCGTCCACACCCACATGACCAATTCGCGTCTCACCGACCCGGAAGTGCTGGAACTGCGTTTTCCCGTCCTGCTCGAGGATTTCCACATCCGCGAAGGCTCGGGCGGCAAGGGCAAATGGAGTGCCGGCGACGGCACCCGACGCACCATCCGCTTCCTCGAAAGAATGGAGTGCGCCATCCTGTCCTCGCATCGCAACCGCCCGCCGCAAGGCCTGGACGGCGGCGGCGATGGCGAGGTCGGCTCGACCAAGGTCCGCCGGCAGGACGGCACGGTCGAGATGCTGAAAGCCTGTGACCAGACCGTGCTCGACGCCGGCGAGGCCGTCATCCTCACGACACCGACGCCGGGTGGCTTCGGCAAACCCTGAGCTGGCATCAACAAGACTGTCACCCGCCTGTCATGACCCTGCGCTACCCGCTTGCGTCAGAGCAAATGGGGAATCACCTTGCCATGACGGACGTTTCCGCAGATCTGGTTTTTCGCCGCGGCAAGGAAGTTGGCAAGGCCGTCTATCAGAATCGCCCCCTTTCCAGGGCCGGTGTTTCCGAACGGCTCTTCGCCTTTCTGTTTTCCGGCCTCGTCTATCCGCAGATCTGGGAAGATCCTGACGTCGATATGGAGGCGATGCAGCTTGGCCAGGGCCACCGCGTCGTCACCATCGCCTCGGGCGGCTGCAACATCCTCGCCTATCTCACCCAGTCGCCGGAAAGGATCGACGCCGTCGATCTCAACGCCGCCCATATCGCGCTGAACCGCATGAAGCTGGAGGCGGTGCGCCATCTGCCGTCCCAGGGCGACCTGTTCCGTTTCTTCGGCGCCGTCGACACCAGCCATAATTCGGAAGCCTACCACCGGTTCATCGCCCCGCATCTCGATCCGGTCAGCCGTCATTATTGGGAGGGCCGCAACTGGCGCGGCCGTCGTCGCATCGCCGTCTTCGACCGCAATTTCTATCAAACCGGGCTGCTCGGCCTGTTCATCGCCATGGGCCACCGCACGGGCAAATTCTTCGGCGTCGATCCCGCCGGCATCATGAAGGCGAAAACCGTTGCCGACCAGCGCCGCTTCTTCAACGAGGAACTGGCGCCCGTCTTCGAAAAGCCACTGCTGAAATGGGCCACCTCGCGAAAAGCCTCGCTGTTCGGGCTCGGCATTCCGCCGGCCCAATACGATTCGCTGATCACCTCGGGTGACGGCACCATGGCCAGCGTGCTGAAGGCGCGGCTCGAAAAGCTCGCCTGCGATTTTCCGCTAGAGAACAACTACTTCGCCTGGCAGGCTTTTGCCCGTCGGTATCCCAATCCCGGCGAAGCGGCTCTGCCCGCATATCTCGAAAAACGCAACTACAAGACGATCCGCGACAATGTCGATCGCGTCGCCATCCACCATGCCAATCTGATCGAATTCCTCGCCGGCAAGGATGCCGGTTCGGTCGACCGCTTCGTCCTGCTCGACGCGCAGGACTGGATGACCGACGCCCAGCTCAATGCGCTGTGGGCCGAGATCACCCGCACCGCGTCCACTGACGCCCGTGTCATCTTCCGCACAGCGGCCCAGCCCAGCCTGTTGCCCGGCAGAATCTCGAATTCGCTGCTCGACCAGTGGAGCTATGAGGATCAGGCATCCCGCGCGCTCTCGGCCCGCGACCGCTCGGCCATCTATGGCGGCTTCCACCTCTATGTGAAGCGCGCCGCATGAGCGCGACCGAACTGCCGGCCAGGCACGACGAACCGCAGGCCGGGCACGGCGAACCGCCGGCCGGGCATGCCGAACTGATGGACGGCGTCTACCGCTGGCAGCGCCATATCTATGACCTGACCCGCAAATATTACCTGCTCGGCCGCGACAGGCTGATATCAGGGCTGGATGCGCCCGTCGGCGGCACGGTGCTCGAGCTTGGCTGCGGCACCGGCCGCAACATTGTGCTTGCCGCCCGCCGCTATCCCGGCGCCCGTTTCTACGGCCTCGATATTTCGGCCGAAATGCTGGAGACGGCCAACGCTGCCATTGCCCGTGAAGGCCTGTCCGGCCGCGTTACGCTGGCGCGCGGCGACGCCACCGATTTCGATCCAAAAGCCCTGTTTTCTGTAGAAAGTTTCGACCGCATTTTTGTCTCGTACTCGCTGTCGATGATCCCCGGTTGGGAAAAGACGGTTTCAGCGGCACTTGCGGCCCTGTCACCTGGCGGCTCGCTGCACGTCGTCGATTTCGGCCAGCAGGAGGCCCTGCCCCGCTGGTTTCGCACGCTGCTGCGCGGCTGGCTGAGAAAATTCCACGTCGAACCGCGTCAGTCGTTGCGCACGGTTCTGGAATCGGAATCCGAGCGGATCGGCGCGGGCCTTCGGTTCAGAACACTGTATCGCGGCTATGCGTGGCTCGCCGTTGTCGGACCGCGCAAATAGCTTTCTAATGCAGCGCCTTCGCCAGCGCCGCCACCATCGTTTGCGGCCGGTAGCCGAGCTTGGCCGGCGTCAGGCCGAGCCGTACCACCACCAGCTGCTCCGAGGGGATGATGGCGACCGTCTGCCCGTCATGGCCTTCCATCCAATAGGTATCCCCAGGCAGGCCCGCGGCGGCGCCGGCGCCGGGGCTCTCCTCGTCGCCCGGCCCTTCGATCCACAATTGGCCCTGGCCATAGACTTTCGAGGCGGGTGCGGCTTCCCGCATCCAGCCGACGAAGCCGGCAGGCAGGATTTCCCGGCCGTTCCAGACGCCGTCCTGCAGCAGGAACTGGCCGAAGCGCGCCCAGTCGCGGGCTGTGGCGTAGAGATGGGACGAGCCGACGAAGGTGCCGTGCTCGTCGGTTTCCAGCACCGCGCTCTGCATGCCGAGCGGGGGTCGAACAGTGCAACCCTTGGCCACGCCAGCGCTGTGTCCCTGTCGCCGATCGCATCCTGCCAAAGCCTGGACAGCATCACCGCCGTGCCGCTCGAATAGGAAAACACTTTGCCCACTTCGCCGGTCAGCGGCTTGGATTCGGCAAAGCCCGCCATATCAGGCTCGAGATAGAGCATCCGCGTCACGTCGGTGACGTCGCCGTAATCCTCGTTGAACTCGAGCCCGCTCGACATCGCCATCATGGCGGCGAGGCTGATGGCGGCGCGGCCGTCCGTTTTCCAGGGTCCGAACAGCCCCTGGTTCGTCATCGCCATCTTGCCGTCCTTCACCAGCGTGCCGACGACCGCGGCGTTCACCGTCTTGGTCATCGACCAGCCGAGCAGCGGCGTCTTTTCGGTAAAGCCGGCGCCATAGCGCTCGGCGACGATGCGGCCGTTCTTGACCACCACCACCGCCCGCATGCCGGTGCCGGCGAGCGCTGCATCGTCGAGGATTTTCGCGATTTCGGGGTCCTGCGAGGCGTCGACCTTGTCGCCGTCCGGCCAGAGCGCGTCGAGCGGCGGTGCCGGCGTCAGCGCCGGCCCGGTAATTGCTTTGGCCGTGGCGATGTCGCCATCCGGAACCGACGTGCAGCCGAGCCCGTCGCGAACGACCGCGACGCTTTTGCCGAACACACCGAACAGCCCCGCCCAAACCGTGCCCTGCTCCTTGTCGACGGAGATCCTCATCAGCCTGAGCAGCGGGTGGCCCGGCGCCTGCACGTCGACGGCGAGCACCTCATCGGCATCGCGTCCAGCGATAAAGACATTCGAGCAGACGATCTTGGCCGAATAGCCGGAGCCGAGACGGATCAGTTCCGGCGGCGCAATGTAAAGCCAGGCGGCGAGTGCCGCGACCGCCAGCATGGCCAGCCCGAGCAGCCATTTGACGAGCCTCAGAGCAATCCGCATTTTTCCGACTCCCCGGACGCTGATTCATGTCATCGATTTGCCGCCATTGCTTCGGCAAAATCGCGGCTCTTGTCGAGCGCCGTCAACGGAATATCAACCATGATCGGCGATCATAGGGATGCATGTCCCCAAAAGCATGCCCTCGGGCCTGACCCGAGGGTACGCAGCGGTTTGGGGATAACGACGTGCACAAAAACAAAGATTAAAGCGCGTCCACGCGACGCGCTTTAAGATACGGGCGATCCTGTGGGGCGATCGCTCGAGGGGTTTCGGTCGAGGGGCCACCTGCAGCAACAACCCATCAGCGGCCGGCTGAAACCGGTTCAGGAGTAGCGATGCGCCGTTTCGCGGTCCTCATCATGCTGACGCTGCTGGGCGCCTGCTCGACCGTCGACGATCTTGCGCCGTCGCTGCCTTCATCTGGCGCCCCGACCGTTGCGGTGCGCGCACCCCGCTTCGACGACTCCGATCCGCATGAATGGGACAGCGGCGCGCCGTGGAGCTATGCCGTTCACGGCACCGACGTCTCCAAATACCAGACCTCGGTCGATTGGCCGGCGGCCAGGGCCAGCGGCATCTCCTTCGTTTTTATCAAGGCGACGGAAGGCGGCGATCGCTTCGACGAGTATTTCAACGAGCATTGGAGCCGCACCAGAGCCTCGGGAATCCCCCGCGCGGCCTATCATTTTTACTATTTTTGCACGCCGGCCGCCACGCAGGCGCGCTGGTTCATCAGGAACGTGCCGAAAGACCGTTCGGCAATGCCGCCGGTTCTCGACATGGAATGGAATCCGCAATCGCCGACCTGCAAGCTGCGGCCCGATGCCGCGACGGTTCGCAGCGAGATGAGCACATTCCTCGAAATCGTCGAAAACCACTATGGCAAGAAGCCGATCATCTACACCTCGATCGATTTCTTCGACGACAATGGCCTGTCGGCCTTTCGCGGCTACCCCTACTGGCTGCGTTCGGTGGCCGGCCACCCGCGCGAGAAATACGGCAGCCACCCCTTCACTTTCTGGCAGTACACCGGAACCGGCGTTGTGCCTGGTATGAGGGGCAACGCCGACATCAATGTCTTCAACGGCTCGGAAGCCGCATGGAACAAATGGCTGCGGCAGAACACCCGTTGACACCGGGCCTGCGGCCTGCTTTTCGACACAGCCAATGAAGGACGCCTGCAACCGCTGGCGATCTTCTTGGAAGGATGGCGATGCGATTGCGCTTGGAAATTCTCGCGGCGGTGCTTCTGGCCGCCACGGCGGCGCCAGCGGTGGCACAGCAATGCGGCGGCGATTTCGAGGCATGGAAGCAGGGCGTGGCGGCGGAGGCCAGGAACGCCGGCGTCGGCAATGCCGGCCTCGAGGCGCTGGAAGACGCCACCGCCGACGAAAAGGTGCTGGCGCGCGACCGCGCCCAGGGCGTCTTTACCCAGACCTTCATCGAATTCTCGAACCGCATGATCTCGGCCTATCGGCTGAAGCAGGGCGGCGCCAATCTGAAAAAATACGCCGACGTCTTTGCCCGCGCCGACCAGCAATTCGGCGTCCAGCCGCCGATCATCGCCGCCTTCTGGGCGCTGGAAACCGATTTTGGCGCCGTGCAGGGCGATTTCCACACGTTGAGCGCACTGGTCACGCTCTCGCATGACTGCCGCCGCCCGCAACTTTTTCGCCCGCAGATCGTGCCGCTGCTGACACTGATCGATCGCGGCGTGGTGCCGACCGACGTCACCGGCGCCTGGGCGGGGGAAATCGGCCAGACTCAGATGCTGCCGTCCGACTATCTCAACCGCGGCGTCGACGGCGACGGTGACGGGCTGGTCGACCTGCGCAGCAGCGCGCCTGATGTGATCATGACTACGGCCAACAAGATCATGTCGCGCGGCTGGAAACGCGACCAGCCCTGGATCGAGGAAGTCCGCGTGCCAGACGATATGCCGTGGGACCAGACCGGCCGCACCAACAAGCTGCCGCTGACGCAGTGGGCTGAGTGGGGTGTCACCAACCCGAACGGCACGCCTCTTGTCGACAACGGCCTGAAGGCAGGTCTCGCGCTGCCCATGGGGCGCAAGGGGCCGGCCTTCCTCGTCTACGACAATTTCGACGTCTATCTCGAATGGAACCAGTCCTTCACCTATGCGCTGACCGCGGCAAATCTCGCCGCGCGGCTGGCGGGCGCGCCCCAATTCGATCCGCGCAATCCCGAACCGGGCCTCAACGGAGACCAGATGAAGGCGCTGCAGACAAAGCTCGAAACCAAAGGCTATGACGTGGGAACAGTCGACGGCATCCTGGGCACCAACACCCGCGAGGCGATCCGCAAGGAGCAGACCAGGCTCGGCCTGCCGGTCGACGGCTGGCCGACGCCGGAGTTTTTGGCGAAGCTTTAAAGCGGGTCATCGCCTGGCAAGCAGGAAATCGATGAAGACACGCAAGGCCGGCGGAACCTGCCGGGAGCTCGTATGATATAGGTAAAAGCCCGGAAATCGGGGCGACCAGGCGTCGAGAAAACGGATGAGCTTGCCGGCTTCGATCCACGGCCGAACCTGGTGTTCCAGCATGTAAGCGACGCCGACCCCATCCAGGACCGCCCTGATCATCAGTTCCGTGTCGTTGACCGTCAGACCGCCGTTCACGGCTAGTTCCAAAGCGCGTTGGCCACGCGCGAACTCCCACCGATAGATGTTGCCGCCGCCGGGCCACTGGAAATTGATGCATTGGTGATGATGCAGGTCTGCGGGATGACGGGGGATGGGGCGATGCTCCAGGTAGCTGGGCGCGGCCACCGCGGCCATCTCCAGATCCTCGCTGAGTTTCACCGCCACCATGTCCTTATGCAGCCGCTCACCAAGCCTGATCCCGGCGTCGAATCGTCCCTCCACAATATCGGCCAGCATGTCGTCGACGATTATGGTGAGGGCAATATCGGGATAGGCGCGGCGGAAATCGCCAAGGATGGGAGCGATGAAACGCATGGCGGCGATGCGTGGAACGTTGATGCGCAGCGAGCCTGCCGGTCGATCGCGTGATGCATGCGCGTCGGCGACGGCCCCTTCCAGTTCGCTGAATGCCGGTGCGAGGCGAGCAAACAGCGTTTCGCCCGCTGCGGTCGGTGACACGCTGCGGGTCGTTCGGTTGAGCAGCCGGACACCGACACGCTCTTCCAGCCCGCGTATCGTCTGGCTAAGCGCTGGCGGCGAAACCCTGAGCTTGGTCGCAGCGCGGACAAAGCTGCCCTCCTCGACGATCGTCGCAAACGCCTTCAGCTCGGAAAACTCGCTCCCTCGCATTATATACTCCAGGCTTAACAAGCCTGTTCGATAATAGGCTATTATATGAGCAATAGCATGCCCCTAACTTGCACGTGGGACGTCGCTCGGTTTGGAGCGGCCGTAGCCGGACGAGAAAAGGGACAGCAGCTATGTATCATTCGCTTGAAGGCAAAACCGCGCTCGTAACGGGCAGTTCGCGCGGCATCGGACGCGCCATCGCCGAGGGGCTCGCGGCAAACGGCGCGGCCGTGGTCGTCAACTATGTCGGCAACGAGAAAGCCGCTCAGGAAGCCGTTGCCGCCATCCGCGAGAATGGCGGAAAGGCTGTCGACATCCAGGCGGATATCTCCAGCGTTTCCGACATCCGCCGGTTGTTCGGTGAGGCCGAAAGGCAGATGGGGCCGATCGACATCGTCGTTGCCAATGTCGGCGTCGCCGTCATAAAGCCGCTGGTCGAAGCCACCGAAGCCGACTTCGACCACGTCTTCGACGTCAACGCCAGAGGCACCTTCTTCACGCTTCAGGAAGCGGCGCGCCGCGTGCGCGACGGTGGCCGCATCATCGCCGTCTCCACGGGCGGCACCAAGATGTACTTCACTCAGACGGCTCTCTATCTCGGCAGCAAAGGAGCCGTCGAACAGTTCGTCCGCGTTCTGTCGCGTGAACTCGGACCGCGCGGCATCACCGTGAATGCGCTTTCGCCAGGCTTTACCGACACCGACCTGCTGCCCGAGCGGGATCGCGCGATCGCCGCCGGCATGTCGCCCTTCGGCAGGATCGGAGCGCCACGCGACGTTGCCGATGTCGCGGTTTTCCTCGCCTCCGACGAGGCCCGCTGGCTGACCGGCGAGAACATCCAGGCCGGCGGCGGCGTGGCTTAGCCACCTATCGCTTAATCCGCCATCGTCTCCAGGCTGGCAAACCCTTCCGGCGCGTCGCCCTCGTCGAACGGCGTCGCCACCTCGACGAACGTGTCGGGGTAGAAGCCGTTGAACCGCGTCCTCAGCGACAGCGAATAGGCGCCGATATGGCCGATCTCGATCCAGTCGCCGGTGTCGACCGTTTCCGGCAGCCAGAACGGCCGCGACAGAATGTCGACGGAATCGCAGGTCGCGCCGCACACCTTGAACGGCACGATGGTCTTCTCCTCGCCATTGCGCGAGCGGATCGCGGGATCAGGAATGAAGCGCGCCGGCAGCGTGATCTTGCCGGTCCATGAATCCGACAACGACGCCCAGATGCCGTCATTGATGTAGAGCCGCTTGCCCTTGCGCAGCAGCACGCGCACGATCAGCGACAGGCAGCGCGCCACGATCACCCTGCCCGGCTCCGCCACCAGCGGCATCTGGTCGAACTGGTATTCCTTCAAATCGCCGGACAGCCGCGACATGATCTGGCCGAGCGACGGCATCTCGATCTGCTTGCGGTTGGGATCATGGCCGTATTCGGCGGGAAAACCGCCGCCGACATCGAGCCCGGCAATGTCGAAACTGACGCGGTTGCGCACCCAGTCGGCCGAAGCCAGCGCCCGCTCATAGGTGTCGGGATCCTCGATCTGGCTGCCGACATGGAAGCACAGGCCGACCTTGTAGCCCGTCCGGTTCAGCCGTTCGGCCAGCTCGACCGCGTTGGCCGGCCCGGCGCCGAATTTCTTCGACAGTTCGTAGGCGGCCGATCCTTTCGTCTGGATGCGCACGAACACGGTGATCGCACCCGGATCGATATCGAGCGCCCGCACCACGCGGGTCAGCTTGGTGATCTCGTCCTCATGGTCGAGCGAGATGACGCGGATGCCATATTTCTCCAGCGCCAGCTTGATGTCCGACTGCGCCTTGACCGGATGCATGTAAAGCATCTCGGCATCGGGCGAGACCGCGCGCACGGCGGCGAACTCGCCGGGCGAGGCCACGTCGAAAGCATTGACGCCGGCCTCGACCAGTGCCTTCAGCACGATCTGCTCGCCGTTTGTCTTGACCGCATAGGCGGTCCTGCCGGGAAACATGCCCATGAACTGCCTGGCGTCGGCCTTCAGCACCTGCGGGCGGAAGCAGTAGACCGGATCGTCCGGACGAAGCGCCAGCGCCGCTTCGCGGGCATTTTCGAATCGCTGCATGGAAGAATCCTCAAAATCGGCCCGCGCACAATTAATCCAACCTATGCGTGAATGAAAACAATTCTGTGTCTCGCGCCCCTGACGGCCACGGCGCTACGCCAGCTGACAGGCAAGACGACAGAAGTGCTAGCCCACCAATCCGGTTTCGGGTGGCCCTTGCCGTCAAACAGGATATGGCCTGAACAGGCGCCTGATTGGCTTGGCATCGGAGCCATCTTGGAGGACGATCCATGGCGATCACAACCACGACTGCAATGCGCGGACCCATGGTCCTGAAAGACTGGGCACAGCTTCTGCTGCTCGGCGCGATCTGGGGCGGCTCGTTCTTCTTTGCCCGCATTGCGGTTGCCGAGATTCCCCCGCTGGTGCTGGTGCTGTTTCGCGTCGCCATCGCGGCGCTGGCGCTGCAGCTTTATCTCGGCCTGCGCGGTCCCTCCTTCCGCCTCGCCTTGCCGCATGCCGGCCTGTTCATCCTGCTGGCGCTCGCCAACAACGTCATTCCCTTCTCGCTGATCTTCGCCGGCCAGACCGAGCTTGGCGCCGGCGTCGCCTCGGTGCTCAATTCGACGACGCCGTTCTGGACGCTGATCCTCGCCAACGCGCTGACATCAGACGAAAAACTCTCCTGGAACAAGCTTGCCGGCATCGCGCTCGGCATCGTCGGCACGGCGGTGATGATCGGTCCCGGCCTGCTTGCCGGGCTGGGCGGCCCGGTCTGGGCGAAATTCGCGTTGATCGGCGCGTCGCTGTCCTATGCGGTTGCCCTGATGATAGCCCGCCGCTTCAAGGGCGTGCCGTCACCGGTCATCGCCACTGGACAATTGACCGCCTCGACCATCATCATGATCCCGGTCGTGCTGCTCGGCTATGGTCCTGCCAACTTGTTTTCGGCCTCGCTGCCGGTCTGGGCGGCGGTGTTGGCGCTGGCCCTGCTGTCCACCGCCTTCGCCTATATCCTCTATTTCAACCTCGTCGCCTCGGCCGGCGCCACCAACGCCTCGCTGGTCACGCTGATCGTGCCGGCCAGCGCCATCCTGCTTGGCTTCCTGTTCCTGGGCGAACGGCTCGAATTGTTCGAACTCGGCGGCATGGCGCTGATTGCGCTCGGCCTCGTTACCATCGACGGGCGCCTGTTCGGCCGACGGTAATGCATGTCGCCCAAAAGTGCGTAGCGGTTTTGGGGCAACGACATGCATCAAACTAGAACCTAAAGCGCGTCGCATCCCAGACGCGCTTTAGGGCGCCTCGTCCAATTGGCCGCGCAAAAGGATGCTCCAACTCTTTGAATTTTCCCATCGAGCCGAGAAATCGATTCCGATTTTCGACGGCGGTAGCGCTGCCATGCTTATTGTTGCCCCGGCTTCGACACAATTTATTCACAGGTCCGACGCCGGCTTTTGCCGAAGAGTTTCAATAGCTAACGGCAAAAAGCAGGTCGCAAATTCCACAATCTCGTCGCATTGCAGCACATTTTCCGCTTGCCTGTGGCACAAATGACCCTAGACTCTGCACATAGCTCTTTAAGAGGAGGCTATGACATGGGACTTACGAGGCCAATCAACGCATTGATGATTTGTGCTGCGTTTGCATTCATCGGAGCCCTTATTATGGGCTTTCTTCCGTAAGCCGCCAGAGCGGGAGGAAGACCAGCACAGAATACTCCAAACCATTGAAAAGGCCGGGTTTTTACCCGGCCTTTTGCGTTCCCACAGTCATTTATGCCGCGGCTGATCCCGCAGCTTCAGCCTCATGCGAACGGATGCCGATCATGTGGCAGATGGCGAACGCCAGATCGGCCCGGTTCATGGTGTAGAAGTGGAAATCGCCGACGCCGCGTTCTACCAGATCCAGCACCTGCTCGGCCGCCACGGCCGCCGCAACCAGCGCATGCGTCTGCGGATCCTTCTGCAGCCCATCGAAGCGCTCGGCCAGCCATGCCGGCACCAGCGCGCCGCAGCGCGACGAGAAATTGGCGACCTGGGTGAAATTATGCACCGGCAGTATGCCCGGCACGATCGGTATGTAGATGCCGGCCCGCCGTGCCCGCTCGACATAGCGCTCGTAGAGATCATTGTCGAAGAAGAACTGGGTGATCGCCCGTGTCGCGCCATTGTCGACCTTGCGCTTCAGCATGTCGATGTCGGTGGCGAAATCCGGGCTCTCCGGATGCTTTTCCGGATAGGCGGAGACCGAGATGTCGAAATCGCCGACACCCTTCAGCGCCCCCACCAGTTCGGCACCATTGGCATAGCCGTCCGGATGCGGACGGTAGGCGGCGCCGACGCCCTCGGCCGGATCGCCGCGCAAGGCGACAAAGCGGGTGACCCCCATACCGGCGAATTCCTGGATGACCTCATCGACCTCGTGGCGTGCCGCATCGACGCACGTCATGTGCGCCGCCGGCGTCAGCGTCGTCTCGTTGAGGATGCGCTTGACCGTGCGCGCTGTGCGCTCGCGCGTCGAGCCGCCGGCGCCGTAGGTCACCGAGACGAAGTTCGGCTGGAGCGGCTCCAGCCTGGTGACGGTATCCCACAGCCTTGCTTCCATCTCGTCGGTCTTCGGCGGGAAGAACTCGAACGAAACCCTGATCTTGTCGCCGATGTCGGGACGGCGGGAAAAGCGGAACTGGTTCATCAGACGGTTTCCCCTATCGAATATGCATTGGCCGGCTGCGTGTCGTTGGAAGGATCGGCGATCAGCATGCGCTGGTCACGGCCGAGCCATAGTTTTACGGTGAGCCTGGCCTCGTTGCCGCCGCGCGGCTCGAATTCCTGGCTGTCCTCCATGTCGAGCCCGGCCTCGGAAAACCAATCGGCGATCTGCCGGTCGGAAAAGCCGAGCCGCATATGCGCGTGCTGGTCGCGCAGGAATTCCAGCGCGTGCGGTGCGAAATCGACGATCACCAGCCGGCCGGCCGGCCGCAGCAGCCTTGCTGCCTCGCGGATGGCGCGGGCGGGATCGTCGAGATAGTGCAGCACCTGGTGGATGGTGACGAGATCGAAGGCGTCGCGCTCGACCGGTGGCGCAAAGATGTCGCCCTGGCGCACCTGCGCATTCGAAACGCCTGCTTTGTCGAGGTTGGCGCGCGCCACGGTCAGCATCTCGCGCGACATGTCGATGCCGACGCCGCGCCGGTAGAGCGGCGAAAAGATTTCGAGCAGCCGCCCGGTGCCGGTACCGAGATCGAGCATCGACTGGAATGGCCGTTTGCCGACGAGCTTGAGCAGCGCTGTCTCGACGGCGCGGTCCGGCACATGCAGCGAGCGGATATGGTCCCAGCTTGCGGCATTTACGGAAAAATATTCAGCGGCGCGATCCTGCCGCTTGCGCTTGACCGCTGCCAGCCGCTCGAGATCACGCTCGACCTGCGGGTCGGCACCCCGGATGCCGGAAACCAGCCGCAGCACGAAATCGCGCGCCGCATCCGAATCCGACAGCCGGAAGAAAGCCCACGAGCCCTCCTGGTAGCGGCCGATCAGTCCGGCCTCCAGCAAAAGCTTCAGGTGGCGCGAGACGCGCGGCTGCGACTGGCCGAGGATTTCGGTGAGATCGGAGACGGTCAGGTCGCCGCGCGACAGCAACGCCAGGATGCGCAGCCGGCTGGATTCGGCCGCCGCCTTCAATGTATCTACCATAGTGTCGAGCGCGACATGCATGCGAGCATTCTCTTTGAAAAAGATATAAACATATGTTTATGTCGATTTTGATAGGCTTGCAAGCGCTATGTCGCTTCCGGACAAGAAAATGACGCATGCGTGGCGGATCGCGCAAAACCGGAAGCATGATCGAGGCCAAACCCATGTTCGAAACGCGCGACGGCGAAAAGCTTCTGGAAACCGATCCGGCCAATATGCCGCCGGACGGTCATGTCGTCTTCATCGGTCGCATAACCTCACCCTGGACCACGCGGGAGACTTGCCCCAAGAACATGAAAGCCGCGCGGGAAACGGGGCAGCCGGCGGTTCTCACGATCGACCAGCGCTATCGTAACGGCCTGCTTGGCCTGGAACGCGCCAGCCACATCATCATCCTGACCTGGCTGCACCACGCGCCGCGTCAACTGATCGTGCAGAAACCCCGCCATGCGGCCGAACCGAAAGGCGTTTTTGCGCTGCGCTCCCCTGCCCGGCCGAACCCAGTCGGGCTGCATATCGCAAAGCTCGTCGCCCTCGACATCGGCACCGGCCGCATCGATCTCGACGCCATCGACGTCCTCGACGGCACACCGGTCATCGACATCAAGCCTTATTTCGCTTCGACCGATGCCTTTGCCGAGGCGACCATGGCCGGACGCGACGAACGATGAGAGCGCCGACCAACCGCCGCCGCGCCATCGCCAAGGCGCTGACGGCGCTTTTGCCGCTGGCGCCCTATGCCGATATGGAAAAGATCCGCGCCGACGCCGGCCGGGCGCATCTGCACAACCTGCCGCCGACGATTGCCGTTTGGCTGGCGACGATCGCCCATATCCGCCATGTACACACCGACTACGAGAAGCTGCTGGCCGACGGCTATGACCGCGACTCGGCGCGCTTCTTCGTCATGGAGCAGACCAACATTGTGCTGACCCGCTGGCGCGCCACGCGCCTGCTCGAAGACGACGAGGAAGAATGACAGCCCTTCAATGGCCCAGCGGCAAGCCCGGCCTGTGTCTTGCGCCACCCGCCGTGCCGCTCTATCCCGCCATCTGAACCGAGACGGCCTGACGGAGGACGCGATGAGCAACTCGATCGATCGGCAAGCCAATCCGCTGCCGGTGCTCTCCGCCCATCACATCGATCCGCATTCCTATCCCGATGGCGTTGCCTTCCTGGACGGCCAATATCTGCCGATGTCGCAAGCCAGGATCTCGGTGCTGGATTGGGGCTTCCTGCATTCCGACGCCACCTACGACACGGTGCATGTCTGGAACGGTCGCTTCTTCCGCCTCGACCTGCATCTCGATCGCTTCTTCGGCGGGCTGGAAAAGCTGCGCATGACGATCCCGCTCGACCGCGAAGGCGTGGCCGAAATCCTCCACAATTGCGTGGCGCTGTCGGGTCATCGCGCCGCTTATGTCGAGATGCTGTGCACGCGCGGCGCATCGCCGACCTTCAGCCGTGACCCGCGCGAAGCGGTCAACCGTTTCATGGCTTTCGCCGTTCCCTTTGGCTCGGTTGCCAATGCCGAGCAATTGCAGCGCGGCCTGCATGTTGCGATCAGCGATAAGGTGCGCATCCCTCCGGCCTCGATCGACCCGGCGATCAAGAACTACCATTGGCTCGACCTGGTGCGAGGCCTCTACGACGCCTATGACCGCGGCGCGGAGACCGCGCTGATCCTCGATTTCAACGGCAATGTCGCGGAAGGCCCCGGCTTCAACGTCTTTTGCGTCGATGACGGCAGACTGTCGACGCCGGCTGTCGGCGTGCTGCCCGGCATCACCCGTCGCACCGTCTTCGATCTTTGCGCGGACGCGGGGCTTGCCGTCACAGCGGCCGATGTCAGCGTTGTGGCGCTGCGTCGGTCCGACGAGGTCTTCATCACCTCGACTGCCGGCGGCATCATGCCGGTGACGATGATCGACGGCGCTCCGGTCGCGGACGGCAAGGTCGGCGCAATTACCAGGCGCCTCATGGCACTCTATTGGCAAAAGCACGAGGATCCTGCCTGGTCGAGCCCGGTGCGCTATCCCTGACCCGGCCGGATGTTGTGGCGTCGGCCCTCATCAACAAAACGTGCTCGACCTTGATTGACGGAGCGTGCTTCGTATATGGCGGAAGCGGAGTAGCCTCCGTTTAGACCATGATGCCGAACCAAAGAAACGCGTCAGCGAAAAGTGGAGTCCGGTTTTCTCTGGTCAAACAAGAACTCGAAATCAACGCCCGCAAGGGCAGGAACTGGTGGATCATGACACACAAGGTTTGGTTTATTACCGGATCGTCGAAGGGTTTTGGCCGCGTCTGGGCGGAAGCCGCCCTCGCCCGCGGCGACCGTGTCGCTGCGACGGCCCGCAATGTCGGCACGCTTGCCGATCTCGTCGATGAATATGGCGACCATATCGCGGCGATAGAGCTCGATGTCACCGACAAGACAGCCGTCGATGCCGCGATTGCCGAAGCGCATAAACGCTTCGGCCAGCTCGACGTCGTCATAAACAATGCCGGCTATGGCCATTTCGGCGCCATCGAGGAAGTCGGCGAGCAGGAGGCGCGCGACCAGATCGAGACCAACGTGTTCGGCGCCCTTTGGGTGACCCAGGCCGCCCTGCCGATCATGCGGGCGCAGCGTTCCGGCCATATCATCCAGATTTCGTCGATCGGCGGCGTCAACGCCTTTGCCTCGCTCGGCCTCTACCATGCCTCGAAATGGGCGCTGGAAGGTTTCAGCCAGGCGCTCAGCCTGGAGGTCGCGGAGTTCGGCATCCATGTGACGCTTGTCGAGCCGGGCGGCTTCTCTACCGACTGGGCCGGACCGTCGGCCAAGGTCTCGAAGCCGATCGCGGCCTATGAGCCGGCCCGCGCCGCGATGGCGGAGCGCCGCAAGCGCTCGGTCGCAGGCGATCCCGCCGCCACCGGACCGGCGATGCTTGCGATCGTCGACGCGGCCGAACCGCCGCTCAGGGTGTTCTTCGGCGATGGCGGTCTGCCGATGATCCGCCAGGAATACGCCAACCGCATCGCGCTCTGGGAAAAGTGGGATCACGTGTCCGACTTGGCGCAGGGGACGAACAAGAACCGCAAGGCCGCCTGAGGCGATCAGAAAACCTGCTGCGCCGCCTCATGGGGGCATAGCCCTCAGGCCACGCCCCTAATGCATGTCGCGCAAAAAGTGTGCAGCGGTTTTGCGATAACGACATGCATAAAAACAAGAGCCTAAAGCGCGTCGCGTGAATCCGTTCAAACGCGACGCGCTTTAGGCCCGGTAAATCCACTGCTCCGGCACGCGCACCGATATCTCCTCGCCTGCCGTGATGCGGCCGGGTTTTTCCACCCAGGCGACGAGGCCGCGCAACCGCTTTGCCGCCTTCGGGAACAGCAGCGCGCCGGCCTCATGGTCGGCCATTCCGGCATTTTCGGCGACCGAGCGGCCGGCGATGCGGCACGGTCCATTCTGTGCGTCGACCTTGACGGTGACGCCGCCCCTAAAGAACAGCAGCGTGCCGGACGGCAGCATGGAGAGATGCGGCAGGCCTTCGATCAACAGATTGGCGCCGATCCACTCCGGCTTGACCTCGGCGACGCCCATTCGCCCTGCCACGATCGCCAGTTCGTCCGCCGCCACGACAGACAATTGCCGCTCGTTGCGCATCTCGGTGCCGCGTGTATACCAAGGCTCGCGCCCACCGGAGCGCCGCGTGATGCCAGCGTGATAATCGCCATCGATGCCATCGAAGCTGACCCGCAATTCATCCACCGCGCGTGTCTCGAAATGATCTGATGGCGCGACGTAGAGCGCTGCCACCTGCGCGGCGAGCTTCCGCGCCGGGATGATTTCGACCGGGTTCTCGGCCTCGGGGAAGAGATCCGGCATGGGCTTCATTCCTTGCATGATGCGATGCAATTAGCCGCAGTCGGCTCATCAGGTCCAGTCGAAAGCGCTGATGCTCCAATCAAGAAGCCTGATGCGATTACACCGTCGCGTTCCAATGCTGGTGCCGTTCGCGCCGAAATAAATCAGAGCATGCGCAAAAGCGCGCCGCCGATCGAATAGCCGGCGCCGAAGGCGCAGAGCAGGCCGTAGTCGCCGGCCTTCATGTCCTTGTGGTTCTCCGACAGGGCGACGATCGCGCCGGCGCCGGCGGTGTTGCCGAGGCGCTCCAGCACCATCGGCGCGCGGTCATGACCGACCTCGTGGCCGAACGACAATTTCAGGATCATGGCGTTCATGCGGGCATTGGCCTGGTGCAGCCAGAAGCGCCGGATCGCTTGCGGCGTCAGCCCGTGTTCGGCCAAAAATTCGACGATGAACTTGTGCCCGGCGACGGTGACTTCCTTGAACACCTTGTTGCCGACCTGCTTGATCAGATTTCCTTCCAGATTGATCATATAGGGATCGTCCTGGGCGGTGCGGGTGTGGTAGCCGAGATTGGTGCGGATGTTGTTGGACATCTGCGTCCAGGTGCGCGTGTCGAGCACCTCGAAGCGACCCGGCCGCTTCTCGCCTTGGGCAAGCCCCTCGACGACCATCGAGACAGAAGCGTCGCCGAAGATGAAATGCGTCTGCCGGTCGCGGAAGTTGAGATGACCGGTGATGATCTCCGGCGTCGTCACCAGCACGCGCCTGTGGGCGCCGGCCCGCACCAGATTGACCGCGATGTGCAATGCCGCCGCCGCCGACGAGCAGCCAAGCCCCATGTCGAAGCCGGCGCCCTTCGTGCCCATAGCCTGCTGCATTTCGATGGCGACCGCCGGATAGGGCCGCTGGTGATGCGAGGCCGAGCAGATCACCAGGTCGATATCGGATGGTTCCACGCCGGCATAGTCGAGCGCTTTCCTGGCCGACGCGATACCGAACTCGGCTTCCAGCGACAGCGCATCGTCGGGCCGCGCCGGAATGCGCGGGGCCATCCGGGTCGGGTCGAGAATGCCTTCCCGCTCGATCACATGACGGGTCTTGACGCCCGAAGCGTGGACGATGAAGGCACTGTCGGATTTCTGCAGCAGTGTCTCGCCCGAAGCCTGGCGGCGTACATTCTCCATCTCGACCCAGGCATTGAAGCTGTCGACCAGTTCTTCATTGGTGATCGAAGGCTCGGGGATTTCAACGCCGATGCCGCTGATGATGACGCGATGCATTTCCAGTCCGTCCCCATGCGCAGGCGTTTCAGGCTTCATTTGGGCGCCGTGAAGGCTCGGCGCAACATCCTTGGCACCTAGCTAGTTTATACCGGCTTAAATCAAGTGCCTGAGGTTAAAGACCACGATCTTGCACCGCTGAAATGCGCATGGCGGCAACACCGGGTCAAGCGCAGCCGGGCAATACCTCTCGGTGGCTAGGCGGAGCGCCGCGCGACGATAAAGAGCCTGGGAAAGCGCAGCAGCACCTTGCTGTTCGCCGTCTTCGGATAGGCCTCAGCGATCGCTGCCGTGTAGCGATCGAGGAAAAGCCGCCGCTCGTCCTCGTCGAGCGGATCGAGGAACGGCTTCAGTCCGGTCGACTTCAGCCATTCGACGATGGCCCCGGCGTCGGCCAGCGGATGATTGTAGGCAGTGTGCCAGATGTCGAGCCGGTCGCAGAACGGCGAGAGAAGATCATAGTAGAACGACACCGGCGGCAGCGGCGCGCGCGCGGCACCCCTTAGCTTTTCGGCAAACGGCATTTCGACCGCCGTCTCCCGCATCAGCCGGTGCGAGGGCTCGCCCATATTGTCGGGCATCTGCACGGCAAGCGCGCCGCCGGGCGCCAAGAAGCCCATCAGCCGCTGGAAGATCGCCGGATGCTCCGGCAGCCACTGGAACACTGCATTGGCAAAAATCACGTCGACCGGCTTTTCAGGCTGCCACGCCGCCGCGTCCGCCAAGGCAAAGGTGACGCCGGGCAGACGTGCCCTCGCCTTGTCGATCATGTCAGGCGAGGTGTCGAAACCGCTGACCTGCGCGCCCGGCCAACGCTCGACCAGCAATTCGGTCGAATTGCCCGGCCCGCAGCCGATGTCGACCACCCGGCGCGGCGCCTCCACCGGCACCTGGGCGACAAGATCGCGCGACGGCCGCGTGCGCTCGTCCTCGAATTTCAGATATTGGGCGGCGGACCAGTCGGGTTTTGGCATGCTGTTGTTCATCGATAAACCTCGCGACGGTTGCCTATTTCCACGACCAGCACGACGAGCCGGCTATCCTGAAACTGAGCAATGATTCTGTAGTCGCCGACGCGAAAACGCCAAGCTTCTTCCTTGGTCCCAGTCAGCCGTTTGGCAAGTGCTCTTGGATTGGGGTGCGCAGAAAACTCTTTGGTGCAGGAATTCGAGGACGCGCCGCTGGTCTTTCGTTGAAAGCCCCTCGATATCTTTTTCGGCTCGCCGCGTGAACTCGACACGCCAATTCAATCAGCGGCAGGTTTCTTACGCCGTTCCTCGACTTCGCGAAGTTCAAGCTTCCGGATCACCTGCTCCAGCGGAATGCGCGCACCGTCGTCATCCCTCAGGCGTTCCTCCGCAATCCTGGCATCCTGCCAATCCTCAATGGTCTCAAGAATCGCTTCAACTACTACCTGGTCGATCGTACGGCCGCTGGCCTTGGCCATGTCGGCCAGCAGCTTCTCGGCTTTTTGCGGCAATTTGACCGTGATCACGGCAGCTCCATCCGATCAATTTAGGCCAAACGACGATCACCTGCAACGGATCGCAGGCCCCCTACCGCGTCAGCCGCTTATGGGTCATGCGATGCGGGGTCGCCGCTTCCGCGCCCAGGCGGCGCAGCTTGTCCTTCTCATATTCCTCGAAATTGCCCTCGAACCATTCGACATGCGCGTCGCCCTCGAAGGCCAGCATATGCGTGGCCATACGGTCGAGGAACATGCGATCGTGGCTGATGATGACCGCGCAGCCGGCATAGGCTTCCAGCGCGTCTTCCAGCGCGCTCAGCGTCTCGGTGTCGAGGTCGTTGGTCGGTTCGTCGAGCAGAAGCACGTTGCCGCCGCCCTTCAGCATCTTGGCCAGATGCACGCGGTTGCGCTGGCCGCCTGAGAGGTTGCCGACCTTTTGCTGCTGGTCGCCGCCGCGGAAATTGAAGGACGAACAATAGGCGCGGCTGTTGACCTCGTGCTTGCCGAGCTTGATGACCTCGGCGCCGCCGGAAATCTCTTCCCACACCGTCTTGTTCGCATCGAGTGCGTCGCGGCTCTGGTCGACATAGCCGAGCTTGACCGTCTCGCCGATGCGCACCGTGCCGGCGTCCGGCTTCTCCTGGCCGGTGAAGGTCTTGAACAGCGTCGTCTTGCCGGCGCCGTTCGGACCGATGACGCCGACGATGCCGCCCGGCGGCAGCTTGAACGACAGGTCCTCGATCAACAACTCGTCGCCAAAGCCCTTGTTGAGGCCTTCGACCTCGATGACGACGTTGCCGAGGCGCTCGCTCGACGGAATGACGATCTGCGTGTCGGTCGGCTTGCGGTTCTGCGACTGCTCGACCAGTTCCTCATAGGCCTTGATACGCGCCTTGGACTTGGTCTGGCGCGCCTTCGGTGAGGACTGAATCCACTCGCGCTCGCGCCAGATCGCTTTCTGGCGGGAGTCGTCCTCGCGGCCTTCCTGAATCAGGCGCTTGGCCTTGGCGTCGAGATATTTGGTGTAGTTGCCCTCGTAGGGAATGCCCCGGCCGCGATCGAGTTCGAGGATCCAGCCGGTCACGTTGTCGAGGAAGTAGCGGTCGTGGGTGATGATCAGCACCGAGCCCGGATAGTCGCGCAGATGCTTTTCCAACCATTGCGTGGTTTCGGCGTCGAGATGGTTGGTCGGCTCGTCGAGTAGCAGCAGATCGGGCTGTTCCAGAAGCAGACGGCAAAGCGCCACGCGTCGGCGCTCGCCGCCCGACAAATTGGTCACCTCGGAATCGGCCGGCGGGCACTGCAGCGCGTCCATCGCCATCTCGACCTGTTGATCGAGGTCCCACAGATTGAGCCTGTCCATCTCGTCCTGCAGCTTGGCGGACTCGTCCGCCGTCTCGTCGGAATAGTTCATCATCAGCTCGTTGTAGCGCTCGATGATGGCGGTCTTCCTGGCGACGCCGTCCATGACGTTTTCGCGCACGGTCTTGCTGTTGTCGAGTTGCGGCTCCTGCGCCAGGTAGCCCACGGTCGCGCCCTCGGCCAGCCACGCCTCGCCCTGGAACTCCTTGTCGAGCCCGGCCATGATGCGCAGGATGGTCGACTTGCCTGAGCCGTTGGGGCCGAGAATGCCGATCTTGGCGTCCGGATAGAAGGACAGATGAACGTTGTCGAGCACCTTCTTGGTGCCATAGGCCTTCGACAGGCCGGACATGTGATAGATGAACTGGCGTGCCACGCGCGCTTTCCCTGAAAAGTCGACTGGAATGTCGGATTGAATGGAAGTTGCGCGCTATGTAGGCGATGCAGCGCCGAACGGCAAACTGTTTTGGCGCTTCAATCCTGTCTCCGGGCCGGAAGCACTCATCGAAGCGGCGACGTTTTCGGTTCGCCGCATAGTCGGGCGAAAGCTCCGGTTAACCATTCCGCGTCAAAAAGGTGTTGGATGGGGAATCGCCGGTAAGCCGCGATTTCCACAGAGAGATCGGACCGTGCTGAACAGTTTCCTGCTCCTTGCCGAAGCGGTCCTCTATTTCGGCGTCATGGTCACGCTTTTCCGGTTCAGGGACCGCATCGGCCTCGGCGTGTTTGTCTGCGCGCTGGGCGTCATGCATTTTCTCGAAACCTACCTCGCCAGCGTCTTCTACGTCGCGCTGCCGTTCGGCATGGTTTCGCCAGGTTCCGCGGTGCTGTTTTCCGGCAAGCTGGTGATGCTCCTGCTGCTCTACGTCAAAGAGGACGCGGCAACCGTCCGCCAGCCGATCTATGGCCTGCTGCTCGGCAATGGCCTGATGATCGGGCTTGTGCTGGTCCTGCGCTTGCATGGAATCTCGCCGCTTCCCAATGGCAAGCTTCCCGACATCGGCTTCATCGACCAGATGGGCTGGCTGATGGTGTGGGGCACGACGCTGCTCTTCATCGACGCCATCCTGATCATCCTGCTTTACGAGAAGCTTGGGCGTTATCTTCGCAAGGCGCTGTTTTCTCGCATCCTGATCTCCGTCGCTTGCGTGCTCACTTTCGACCAGGCTGGATTTTTCACCGCGCTGCATTTCGTCGCCGGCGCGCCGATCGCGGTCTTCTTCGGCGGCTGGTTCGCCAAGATGGGCGCGGCACTTGCCTACAGCATCATGCTTGTCGCCTATATCAGATGGTTCGAGGCGCGGCAGATACCGGCGCCGCGCGGGCTGTCCGACATCTTCGACACGCTGACCTATCGCGAGCGCTATGAAGCGCTGGTCGAGCATGTCGGCCGCGACGGCCTCACCGGCCTGCTGCACAGGGGCCGTTTCGACAGCGACGGCGAAGCCGCCGTTGCCGCCAGCTTGCGGACGGCCAGGCCGCTCAGTCTCTTGATCATCGATGTCGACCACTTCAAATCGATCAACGACCGCTTCGGCCATGCCGAGGGCGACAAGGTACTGAAATCCATGGCAGCCCTGCTTGGCGAGATCGTCGGTCGCGAGGATCAGGTGTTCCGGATCGGCGGCGAGGAATTCGCCATCCTCTGCTCACGTCCTCATCCGGTCGCCAGGCTGCTGGGCGAAAGCATCAGACATGCGGTCAAGGCATCCGCGAGCACCAGCCGGTTCGACATCACCGTCAGCGCCGGCATCTCCACCGTCAGCGAGACGACCCGCTGCCTCGCCGATCTTTTCGCACTGGCCGACCAGCGTCTCTACAAGGCCAAATCGACCGGACGCGACCGCGTCGTCGGCGAACCGGGCGGCCACCAGGCCGACGGCCTCGCTGCACGGGCCAGACCGGATCGCGGCCTCGGCGGCTGACGCGAAGCGGCAGCCCGGTTCGGCTTGTTACTGGAATCCCACGGGATCGACGAGGCCTTTCGGACAGCCGGCATTGTTCGTCGGCACTGATGCAAACAACAGCTCACTGAGCGAACTGTTCGGCCCGATCGGGCCGGTCAGGCCGAGCGTCAACTCGCCGATCAGCCGCCTGCCGCTCGAACGGTCGTTCAAGCAGGAGACGCGGACCCGCTCACCGGCGCCGGCGCCGAAGGCGCTGTCGAAGGCGCCGCGGATCTGGTCCGACGTCAGATCCCGACCGGCGTTCTGGGTGAAAAGATCGCGCACCCGCGAAGCGTTCACCGCGCGCATCAGGTTCAGCGCATCGGAAAAATACTCTTGCTGGCTCTTGCCGTAGCAGGTGCCATGCTTGATCCACTCATGCTTTTCCAAGTCGGATGCGGTGCCCGGCATCACCTGATCGAGCTCCGACCGCGTTTTCGGATCGAGCTCGACCGCCGGCAGGTCCTGCCAGTGCGCCGGATTGTCGTTGGCCTTGTCGGCCGCTGCCACCTGGCAATAGAAATTTCCGTTCGGCTGCGGCCACAGCCCATGCAGGGTGAAATGCGTCGCGTCGAAACCGGCCGCGGTCTGCGCCTTGCATTCGGTCTTGCCGGGCTTGGTTTCGCAAAAGGCCGGCTGCCAGCTCAGCGCGAGGACATATTCGGGCTTTCCCGACACCGGCGCAGCAGACATGTCGCCTTCGGCCGGCACAGGCGCGGCCGGCGCGGGTGCTGCAGGCACCGTCGATGCGCTGCCACCCGAAACATGGCCGCAACCGGCCTTAACCCAGCGGCGCTCCGGATCGGCGCCGGGCACAAGGATCAGATAATGCGTGGGGGTGTCCTTGTTGCCGGCCAGCAGATCGTAGCTTTGTCCGGCACTGGTCGAGATATTGCCAGGGTTCCTGCCGCTCTTGATGGCCTGCGTGGCCGGACAGGTTGCGTCGGCCACAAAGGCGCCGCTCATCTTCACCTCGGCGCGAGCGGCACCCGTCAGCGACACAGCCAAAAACGCCAATCCGAAAGCAAGACCTGTCCGCATATGAATTCCCCGATTGAAAATGCTGCGACAGCAGACTGCCGCCCTCTCTCGGTATCAGGATTCTCCATGTCAGAATTGCGATACTGGGCGTCACGAAGCAAGAACGGTGCGGAAAACGACGCCATCGGATTGACGCAGGATAGGCGCCGGCACACAACGCTTGGCAGCCGTGGAAAGCGCGTTGGGAACGAACGAGAAATGTCATTCAGCCAGCAGCGCGTACTCCAATCGCCAACCGGCGCCGCACTCAACCTTTATGTGAAACGCGCCGAGGGCCGCCCGCGCGCCATTGTCCAGATCAATCACGGGCTGGCCGAGCATGCCGCGCGCTATGTCCGCTTCGCCACCTTTCTGGGTGAGCGCGGCTTCCATGTCTACGCCCATGACCATCGCGGCCATGGCGCAACCAGGGCGCCCGATGCCCCGCTCGGCAGGTTCGCTCAATCAGATGGCGGCGCCAAGGTCATCGCTGATGTCGCCGCCGTGCACGATCTGATCGCCAGCGACCATCCCGGCCTGCCGGTCATCGTCTTCGGTCATTCCATGGGCGGCCTCGTCGCGCTGAATTTCATGCTTCATCATTCGAACCGGCTGCACGCCGCCGCCATCTGGAACGCCAATTTTTCCGCCGGGCTCGCCGGTCGTGCCGCGCAAGCCATCCTTGCCTGGGAAAAATTCCGGCTGGGCTCCGACATGCCGTCGCGCATGCTGCCGAGGCTGACCTTCCAGGCCTGGGGCAAGGCCGTCCCCGATCACCGGACGCCGTTCGACTGGCTGTCGCGCGACGCCGCCGAAGTCGACAAATACATCGCCGACCCGCTCTGCGGCTGGGATGCCTCGGTGTCGATGTGGCGCGACCTGTTCGGTTTTGTCTTCGACGGTGCCGACGACACTAATTTTTCCTGCGTCCGCAAGACCCTTCCGATCTGCCTGGCCGGCGGCGAAAAGGACCCCGCCACCGATGGCGGCAAGGCAGTCAGCCATCTCGCCGGACGCCTGCACAGGATGGGCTTTTCGAATCTCGTTTCAAAGGTTTATGCCGAAACCCGCCACGAAAGCTTGAACGAGGTGAACCGGGATATCATCATGGATGATTTCGCCGCATGGGCCGACGGCACGCTGAAACCGGCATGACGAGGGTGGCCCATTGCAAGGGCCGTGACAGCAGCACGCGGGATTGCTAGTGCATGTCGCCCAGAGATGCCCTCGGTCTTGAACCTAGGTGCGCAAGCGGTTTTGGGATAACCACATGCACAAAAAGAGATCCAAGGCTCTGCTTTCGACCGATCACGGTGATCCATGACTGAGCCCCCGCTGAAAGGCATCCGCGTAATCGAACTCGCCCGTATCCTGGCCGGACCGTGGGCCGGGCAACTGCTTGCCGATCTCGGCGCCGACGTCATCAAGGTCGAGAGCCCGGACGGCGGCGACGACACCCGCAAATGGGGTCCGCCCTTCGTCATGAGCCATGACGGCGAAAATCTTTCGGCCGCCTATTACCATTCATGCAATCGCGGCAAGCGCTCCATATCAGTCGATTTCTCGACGCCCGAAGGCGCCGAGACGATCCGCCGGCTGGTCGCGACATCGGACGTGCTGATCGAGAACTTCAAACTCGGCGGCCTCAGGAAATATGGGCTCGACTATGACAGCTTGCGCAAGGTCAACCCGCGGCTGATCTATTGCTCGATCACCGGCTTCGGCCAGGACGGACCCTATGCGCCACGCGCCGGCTACGACTTCATCATCCAGGGCATGGCCGGCATGATGTCGATCACCGGCGAGGCTGGCCGCGAGCCGCAAAAGGCCGGCGTCGCCATCTCGGATATTTTCACCGGCCTCTATTCGGTTATCGCCATCCAGGCCGCACTTCGCCACGCCGAGAAGACCGGTGAAGGCCAGCATATCGACATGGCGCTCTACGACACCCAGATCTCAACGCTCGGCAACCAGAACCTCAACTATCTGGTCTCCGGCAAATCGCCGGTGCAGATGGGCAATGCGCATATGAACATCGCGCCCTACGAAGTGGTGCCGGTGAAGGACGGCCACGTCATCCTGGCCATCGGCAATGACGGCCAGTTCGCCAAATTCTGCGCGGCCGTCGGATTGGACGATTTGCCGTCGATCCCCGATTTCGCCACCAATCCCGCCCGGGTCGCCAACCGGACGAAGCTGCGCGAGCACATCATCGATGCCCTGAAAACCTTCGATCGCGATCCGCTGCTGGCCAAACTGGAGGCGGCAAGTGTGCCTGCCAGCCCGATCAATACGATCGGCCAGATGTTCGCCGACCCGCAGACGATCGCGCGCGGCATGCGGCTCGATCTCGACGATGGCCACGGCAATCTGTTGCCCTCGGTGCGCGCGCCGATGGTCATGTCCGGCACGCCGCTGGTCTATGAGCGCCCCTCGCCGCGTCTGGGCGAACACACCGAAGAAATCCTTGCCGAACTGGAGAGATCAGGAAAATGAAGACCGGCGGACAACTGATCGTCGATGCGCTCGAAGCCAACGGCACCGACCGTATCTATTGCGTGCCCGGGGAATCCTATCTTGCGGTGCTCGACGCGCTGCACGATTCGCCGATCCGCACCATCGTCTGCCGCCAGGAAGGCGGTGCGGCGATGATGGCCGACTGCCACGGCCGCCTGACCGGCAGGCCTGGCATCTGCTTCGTCACCCGCGGCCCCGGTGCCACCAACGCTTCGGCCGGCATCCACATCGCCATGCAGGATTCGGTTCCCGTCATCCTGTTCATCGGCCAGGTCGCCAGCCACGCCAAGGAGCGTGAGGCTTTTCAAGAAGTCGACTACGTCAGGTTCTTCGGTGACATCGCCAAATGGGTGGTCGAGATCGACGATGCTTCGCGCATCCCCGAATTCGTCACCCGCGCCTTCGCGGTGGCGACCTCCGGCCGACCCGGCCCGGTCGTCATCTCGCTGCCGGAAGACATGCTGACCAGCCTTGCCGAGGCACCCGAAGCCCGGCATTACACGCCGGTCGAAACGCGGCCTGGCGAGGCCGAGCTCGATGCGCTGGAAAAGCTGCTCGGCAAGGCAAAGCGCCCCTTTGTTATCCTCGGCGGCACGCGCTGGGATGCGCAGGCCGTCGCGCGGATGCGGACGATCGCCGAGGCCTGGTCGCTGCCGGTCGGCTGCTCCTTCCGCCGCCAGATGCTCTTCGATCATCTACATCCGAACTATGCCGGCGACGTCGGCATCGGCCTCAACCCAAAGCTGGCGACCGCGATCAAGCAGGCCGACCTCGTGCTGCTCGTCGGCGGCCGCATGGGCGAGATGCCGTCGTCTGACTACACGCTGCTGAAGAGCCCCTACCCTGACCAGACGCTGGTCCATGTCCATGCCGACGCCGGCGAGCTCGGCCGCGTCTACCGGCCGACGCTGGCGATCAACGCCTCGCCGTCCGCTTTCGTCGACGCCTTTGCCGGGCGCAAGCCGGCCGCCACGCCGGCATGGACGGATGAAACACCGAAGCTGCATGCGGCCTATCTCGACTGGTCGACGCCACCCGAAAGCGGTCCCGGCTCCGTCCAGATGGGGCCGATCATGAACTATCTCGAAACGATGCTGCCCGACGACGCCATCCTCACCAACGGCGCCGGCAATTACTCGACCTGGGTGCATCGCTTCCACCGTTTCCGCCGCTTTGCCACGCAGGCGGCGCCGACCTCCGGCTCGATGGGCTACGGCACGCCGGCGTCGGTCGCCGCCAAGGAATTGTTCCCCGAGCGCGAGGTGATCGCCTTTGCCGGCGACGGCTGCTTCCTGATGAACGGGCAGGAATTCGCCACCGCCGTGCAGTACGATCTGCCGATCATCGTCGTCGTCGTCAACAACGGCATCTACGGCACCATCCGCATGCATCAGGAGCGCGAATATCCCGGCCGCGTCGTCGCCACCGATCTGCGGAACCCCGACTTCGCGGCGCTAGCCCGCGCCTATGGCGGCCATGGCGAAACGGTCGAGAAGACGGCCGATTTCGCGCCGGCCTTCGAACGCGCGCGCGCCAGCGGCAAGCCGTCGATCGTCGAGATCAGGCTTGATCCCGAGGCCATCACGCCGACCCGGACGCTGACCCAGATAAGGGATAAGGCCTGACAAACAGGGCGGGTGCCCTCTTTGTCGAGATCTACGCTATTCGGCCTTCTCGATCTGCCCGCGGATTTCGCCGTCCTCGTGGGCGGCGGTGTGGATGTTGACGTAATATTTGCCGGCCATCAGGTTGGCGGCCTGCGCGTCGGTCAGCACCGCCGCCCCCTTGAACGGGCTTTTCGGAGCGCCCTTGAACGGGACGACGACGCCGGCATTTTCACCCTTTGCAGCCGGGCCGTGAATATGTCCGGCCGTCGCCGGCCCACTAAGGCCGGAATACGTCACGTTCCAGCTGAGCTGTTTCGTGGCGGTGTCGAAGCCGAGATCGGCCCTGCCTTTGCCCTCCGTGGTGACGGGCGGATTCTGCTGCGCGCCATCGAGCGTCGCCTTCATCTTCATCATATCGGCCAGGGCCGGTGAAGCGCACAGGAAGGAAGCCGAAACGGCCAGCGCCGAGAGCATCGGCGAGAAGGATTGGATGCGCATGGAAATCTCCGTTGTGGCGGTGACATCCGCTGAAGCTGGATGCACCGGCACAACGGTTGTGCGAGCGGATGTTTCCGCCGGGTAACGGCTATTTTACGTCCCAACAAAAAGGGCGGTCGCCCGCCCCTTTTTTCGATTTGCAGGCCCAGAGGCCCGGTTGATCGCGTCGATTTGATCGCCTTATTTGATGGCCCTATTTGATGGCCTTGTCGGTGATGGCGGTCGTGTAGGCGCCGCTCGGCTCCTTGGTGATGATCTTCTGGTCGAGCAGCGCCTTGGCGGTACGCGCGTAGGTCGCCGGATCGAGCTTGCCGTCGGCATTGTCGATCAGCTTGGCGACTTCGCCCATCATGCGCTTCTGGTGGTTCTCGTCCTGTCCGCCATTGTCCATGACGATGCCGGCCGCCTCGTCGGAATTGTCGACGGCATATTTCCAGCCCTTCATCGAGGCGCGCACGAAACGCACCATCTTGTCCTCGAAGGCCGGATCCTTGAGCTTGTCTTCCAAGGCATAGAGCCCGTCCTCGAGCAGGTCGTTGCCCATGGCCGAGTAGTTGAACACGATCAGCTCTTCCGGCTTGTAGCCGGCGTCGATGAGCTGCCAGTATTCGTTGTAGGTCATGACCGAGATGCAATCCGCCTGCTTCTGGATCAGCGGCTGCACGTCGAAACTCTGCTTCAGCACGGTGACGCCGTCCGGGCCACCCTCGGTCTTCAGGCCGAGCTTGTTCATCCAGGCGTAGAACGGATATTCGTTGCCGAAGAACCAGACGCCGAGCGTATGGCCCTTGAAGTCGGCCTCGGTCTTGACCGGGCCATCCTTCGGGCAGACCAGCTGCATGCCGGCCTTCTTGAACGGCTGTGCGATATTGACCAGCGGCACGCCCTTTTCGCGGGCAGCCAGCGCGCCGCCCATCCAGTCGACGATGACGTCGGCGCCGCCGCCGGCGATCACCTGCTCGGGCGCGATATCGGGGCCGCCCGGCTTGATCTCGACGTCGAGGCCCTCTTCCTCATAGAAACCCTTGTCCTTGGCAGCGTAGTAGCCGGCGAACTGGGCCTGCGTGACCCATTTCAGCTGCAGCGTCACCTTGTCCGCGGCCATCGCCTCGAACGCGGCAAGCGACATTGCGCCGGCCAGCATCGAAATAACGAGTCTTTTCATGCTTTTACCCTCTGGAGTTAAGTGTTCACCCTTTAGGACCAGGCGTTATCGATACTCCTGATTCCAAACCCGCCACCGCCCTATCCACCACGGACGGAGGGATGCCAAAACGTGACTGCTCTCTCGAAAAGAGCGACCACGCCATAAAAGACCGAACCCGCAAGTGCTGCAACTGCGATTTCGGCCCACACCATATCGATGTTCATCCGCCCGACTTCGGTCGAAATCCGAAATCCCATGCCGACCACCGGCGTGCCGAAGAACTCCGCGACGATGGCGCCGATCAGCGCCAGCGTCGAATTGATCTTCAGCGCGTTGAAGATGAAGGGTGCCGCTGCCGGCAACCTGAGCTTGAACAGCGTCTGCCAGTAACTCGACGCATAGGTGCGCATCAGGTCGCGCTCCATATGACCGGAGGCGGCGAGCCCGGCGACCGTGTTCACCAGCATCGGGAAGAAGGTCATGATGATGACGACCGCCGCCTTCGACTGCCAGTCGAAGCCGAACCACATGACCATGATCGGCGCCACGCCGATGATCGGCAGCGCCGACACCATGTTGCCGATCGGCAGCAGTCCGCGGCGCAGGAACGGCACGCGATCAGCCGCGATTGCCGCGAGGAAGCCGGCACCGCTGCCGACGATGTAGCCGAAGATCACCGCCTTGAAGATGGTCTGCCGCACGTCGGCGGCCAGCACCGGCAGCGAATTGGCGATGCGCGCTCCGATTGCACTTGGTGGCGGCAGCAGGATGAAGGGGATGCCGGCGCCGCGCGTCACCGCCTCCCAGATGATCAGGATCCAGGCGCCGAAGATGGCCGGGATGATCAGCCTCGAAGCGGTCGCCACCCAGCGCGAAACAGGGTGCGTCGCCGACAGCACGCTGACGCAACGCCAGGCGAGCAGCCAGGCTGCCGCGAGCAGCAGAAAGAACGGCGCCAGCGCCGTGCCTTCGAAACCATTTATGCCGCTGATCAACAGCCAGGCGATCCAATGCGCGCCGACGAACAGCACCACGGCTTCGATGACTGGCGGTATCCTGGTCATCGAGACCAGAGCGGTGACGACAAGCAAGCCGAACATCAGCCCTTTCGTGCCGAGATAGGGATACTCGACGCTTGACGCGGGTTGCGCCAGTGCGGCTGCCTCCGGCGCCGACATGGCGCCAAGCACAGCCGCGATCATGCAGAGCACGATTGCAGTTACCGCTTGCCAGGACGGCTTCAGCCAATTCATGCCGGCCTCCCGCCCATGGCGCGGTCGACGAGGCGCCCGGCAATGCCGACCACCATCACCAGCAACGCCGCCACCACCGAGCCGGCGACCAGCGCCGACCAGATGTCGATGGTCTGGCTGTAATAGGCGCCGGCGAGCAGCTTGGCGCCAATGCCGGCGACGGCGCCGGTCGGCAGTTCGCCGACAATGGCGCCGACGAGGCTGGCGGCGACCGCCACCTTCATCGAGGTGAACAGGAACGGCACCGAAGCCGGCACGCGCAATTTCCAGAAGGTCTGCGAAGGGCTGGCATTGTAGGTGTGCATCAGGTCGAGATGGGTGAGTTCCGGCGAACGCAGCCCCTTGACCATGCCGACGGCCACCGGGAAGAACGACAGATAGGTCGAGATCAGCGCTTTCGGGATCAGCCCGGTGACGCCGATCGCCGCCAGCACGACGATGATCATCGGCGCCACCGCCAGGATCGGAATGGTCTGCGAGGCGATGATCCATGGCATCAGGCTGCGGTCGAGCGTCGCGACATGCACGATGCCGACGGCAATGACGATGCCGAGTGCGGTGCCGAAAGCGAAGCCGAGCAGTGTCGAGGACAGCGTCACCCAGGCATTGTAGACGAGGCTGCGGCTCGAGGTGACGCTGCGCAGAAACGTGTTTTCGAAGAAATTCGCTGCCACCTGATGCGGCGCCGGCAGCGTCGGCTTCGGCTGCGACAGCGTTTTGCCGATGAATTCCACAACGCCCGGGGTCTCATTGGCACGGCGGTCGAGATCGCGCTGGAACGGCGCGTTGAGGATGACAGCGAAGACGTACCAGACGATCACCACGCCCGCGAGGATCGAGGTCACCGGAACGATCTTGTCGCGAAAGGAGTCCATCAGCGGCCCTCGCGAGGTTGGCCCCCTCCTCTCCCCAACGGGGAGAGGGTGGCCAGAGCGAAGCGGAGGTCGGGGGACTTCGGCGGCAACGACGTTACCCTGCCGCGCCCTCTCTTCGTCATCCTAGGGCGAAGCAAGGAGCGAAGCGACGCGGCGCAGACCCTAGGATCCATTCCGTTACCTCCAAGCATTACGGCGGTGCGGAGCATGGCTCCCTCCACCTCGCCCTGCCTGGCGTATACCCTCAACCGCTTGCGCCCTTCGGCCGATGTCAAGGCATGGATCCTAGGGTCTGCGCACGCCGCTTCGCGGGTGCTTCGCCCTAGGATGACGAAAGCGCGGTTGGCCGCTCGCACATGAGCCCCCTCAATCATCATAGCTGTGCCCTGCCCTGAGGCCGTCGCGGACGCGTGCCGCGATCGCCAGGAACTCCGGCGTCTCTCGGATGTCGAGCGGCCGCTGTTTGGGCAGCGTCGATTCGATGACGTCGCTGACGCGGCCCGGACGCGGCGACATGACGACGATGCGCGTCGACAGATAGACCGCCTCGGGAATGGAATGGGTGACGAAGCAGATGGTCTTGTTGGTCCGTTTCCAGAGTTCCAAAAGCTGTTCGTTGAGATGGTCGCGCACGATCTCGTCCAGCGCTCCGAACGGCTCGTCCATCAACAGAAGATCGGCGTCGAAGGCCAGCGCCCGCGCGATCGAGGCGCGCTGCTGCATGCCGCCGGAAAGCTGCCAGGGATATTTCTTCTCGAAGCCCGACAGGTTGACGAGGTCGAGCGTGCGCTTGATCCGCTCCGCCTGCTCCGCCCTGGACAGGCCCATGATCTCCAGCGGCAGCGCCACATTGCGATCGATCGTGCGCCAAGGGTAAAGCGCCGCTGCCTGGAAGACATAGCCATAGGCGCGGTTTTCGCGCGCCTGCTCCGGCGTCACACCATTGACGGAGATGGTTCCAGAGGTCGGCTTCTCCAGGTCGGCGATGACCCGCAGCAAGGTCGTCTTGCCGCAGCCGGACGGCCCGATGAACGATACGAATTCGCCCTTGCCGATGGTCAGATCGACATTCGACAGTGCCTGCACCGGACCGTCACTGGTCTGGAAGGTCAGGCCAAGCTTGCTTGCCGAAACGACGGCTGGCGATGCTCCCGTCATCGGCCGCTGCGTGCCTTCTCGTGCCGCTGCCGTGCCGGCCGGAATCCGGTTGATCTTTCCTCGATGTTGCTTTCCACTCGCCCCGTCCTATCCGACTGAGAGTTCCTATCCGACTGAGAGTTCCCACTCGATCGAGAGTTGTCCCGATGCCGCCCAAACCCACTTGCCATCTTATCCGCCCTGAAAGCTCTTATGAAGGCAAGCAGGGACTGAGTTATTTCGCCGGCATCGCCGCCGAGACGGTCGGCTCTTCCGGCATCTGCATGCATCTGCTCACCATGCCGCCCGGCGCCCGCGCCAAGGCGCACATGCATGAAAGCCATGAAACGGCGATCTATGTGCTCTCCGGCGAAGTCCATACCTGGTATGGCGACCGGCTTGAACAGCAGATCGTGGTCAAGGCCGGCGACCTCTTCTACATTCCCGCCGGCGTGCCGCATCTGCCGGCCAATCTGAGCGACGGCCCGGCCTCGGCGGTCATCGCCCGCACCGACCCCAACGAACAGGAAAGCGTCGTCCTGCTGCCGGAACTGGATGTGCTGGTCGCCTGAGGTCGGCATCGACGCAGAGGCCGTCATCGGCACCGTCACGAACATGATTTCAATGGCCCTATTTCTTCAAGGCCGGGAATGGTCACGAAGAAACCGTCCGCTCCCTTGTTGGTGACCTTGACGGTCTCGGTCGTCGTTCCTTCCTCGCCTTCAGCGAAACAAGTCGAACTCAAAGACTGCGTGCCAGGCGCCGCGACCAGTTGCTGCGCGAACCGGCAGCCGCTGCCATAGGTTTCGACGCCATCGGCGGTCAGCACGACATAGGCATCGCTGTCCTGATAACCGATCCGTACACCGGCACAACCGACGTCATTGCCATAGGAACCGGCAAGGACCTCAGCCGCTGCCGGACCGGTGGTAATGCTCGCCACAACCAGTGAGACGATCACTGCCGGGTTAGCCAAGCTCAAACCCCGGTCGCCGGAATGCCCGTGCGTTCCACCTTGCGCGGTGCGGTAATGTCCTTCCAGGTTGACAGCGCCCGGTTGACCGCCGCATTCGGCTCGCGCCCGACGAACTCACCATGGCCGGGCTTCGCCTTGACATCGTTTTCCTGGATCGACAGTTCGCCGCGCGAGAAGACGAAGCGCGGCAGGCCGGTCACCTCGAAGCCTTCGAAGACGTTGTAGTCGATCACCGACTGCTGCTTCTTGGCCGTGATCTTCTTCTTGCGCTTCGGATCCCAGACCAGGATGTCGGCGTCCGCCCCTTCGACAATGGCGCCCTTCTTCGGATACATATTGAGGATCTTCGCGATGTTGGTCGATGTCACCGCGACGAATTCGTTCATCGTCAGCCGGCCGGTGTTGACGCCCGTCGTCCACAGCACCGGCAAGCGGTCCTCGAGCCCGCCGGTGCCGTTCGGGATCTTGGTGAAGTCGCCGACGCCGTTGCGCTTTTGGCTGGTGGTGAAGGCGCAGTGGTCGGTCGCTACCACTTGCAGCGATCCGGCCTGCAAGCCGGCCCACAGCGAATCCTGGTGCAGCTTGTTGCGGAAGGGCGGGCTCATCACGCGGCGCGCCGCATGGTCCCAGTCCTTGTTGAAATATTCGCTCTCATCGAGGGTCAGGTGCTGGACCAGCGGTTCGCCGAAGACACGCATGCCTTTCTGCCGCGCCCGGCGGATGGCTTCGTGCGCTTGCTCGCAGGAGACATGCACGACATAGAGCGGCACGCCGGCCATGTCGGCGATCATGATGGCGCGGTTGGTCGCCTCGCCTTCGACTTCCGGCGGGCGCGAATAGGCGTGCCCTTCGGGGCCATTATTGCCCGCGGCCAGCAGCTTTTGCGACAGTCCGGCAACCACGTCGCCGTTCTCGGCATGGACCAGCGGCAGCGCGCCGAGATCGGCGCAGCGCTGGAACGACGCATACATCTCGTCGTCGTCGACCATCAGCGCGCCCTTGTAGGCCATGAAATGCTTGAACGAGGTGATGCCCTTGTCGACGACGGTGGCCATCTCGTCGAACACCTGCTTGCCCCACCAGGTGATCGCCATGTGGAAGGAATAATCGCAGGACGCCTTCGATGTCTTGTTGTCCCACATCTGCAAGGCTTCGAGCAGTGACTGCTGCGGCGACGGCAGGCAGAAATCGACCACCATCGTCGTGCCGCCGGCAAGGGCGGCGCGCGTGCCGCTCTCGAAATCATCGGCCGAATAGGTGCCCATGAACGGCATTTCGAGATGGGTGTGCGGGTCGACGCCGCCGGGCATCACATAGCAGCCAGTGGCGTCGAACTCATGGTCGCCATGCAGATTGGAACCAATGGCAACGATCTTGCCGTGCTGCATCAGCACGTCGGCCTTCCACGTGCGGTCGGCGGTGACGATGGTGCCGTTCCTGATGACTTTGGTCATTTTCTTGTTCCCTTGTTCTTATCGCGCTTCTGGCGAGCGGCGTCTGCGAGGTCGCGGTCTTATTCCATCATTCGACGATCACCGCCGTGTCGACCACGGCATGGAACAGCACGTCGGCACCGGCCGCCGCCCACTCCTTGGAGATTTCCTCGGCCTCGTTATGCGACAGTCCATCGACGCAGGGGCACATCACCATGGCGGTTGGCGCGACGCGGTTGATCCAGCAGGCGTCATGACCGGCGCCGGAGACGATGTTGCGGTGCGTATATCCCAAGCGCTCTGCCGCATCCCGCACCGCCTTGACGCAGCCGGGGTCGAAGGTCACCGGGTCGAAATGGCCGACCTGCTCGATTGCGTATTTGATGTCGAGCGCGTCGCAGACCGTGTCGATGCCTTCGCGGACGCGGCCGTCCATCGCATCGAGCACTTCCTTCTCCGGCGAGCGGATGTCGATGGTGAAAACGGTGCGCCCGGCGATGATGTTGCGCGAATTGGGATAGACCTCCATGTGGCCGACCGCGCCGACGGCGTCGGGCTGATAGTCCATGGCGATCTCGTGCACCAGCTCGATCACCCGCGCCATGCCGAGCCCGGCATTGCGGCGCTTCGGCATCGGCGTCGAGCCGGTATGCGCCTCCTTGCCGGTCAGCGTCACCTGCAGCCATTTCAGCCCTTGGCCGTGGGTGACGACACCGATGTCGATGCCCTCGTCCTCGAGGATCGGCCCTTGCTCGATATGCAATTCGAAGAAGGCGTGGATTCGGCGCGCGCCGACCTTCTCGGTGCCCTTCCAGCCGATGCGTTCGAGCTCCTCGCCGAATTTCTTGCCGTCCTTGTCGACATGGGAATAGACGTCGGCCTGGTCGAGCACGCCGGCGAAGACGCCCGACGCCATCATCGCCGGCGCAAAGCGCGCGCCCTCCTCGTTGGTCCAGTTGGTGACGACGATCGGATGTTTGGTCTTGATGCCGAGGTCGTTGAGCGAGCGCACAACCTCCAGTCCGCCGAGCACGCCGAGAACGCCGTCATACTTGCCGCCGGTCGGCTGGGTGTCGAGATGGCTGCCGACATAGACCGGCGGCAGATCGGGCTCGGTGCCCTCGCGGCGGGCAAACATCGTGCCCATCTCGTCGACGCCCATTTCGAGCCCGGCCGCGTCGCACCAGCGCTTGAACAGATGCCGCCCCTCACCGTCTTCGTCGGTCACAGTCTGGCGATTGTTGCCGCCGGCGACGCCGGGGCCGATCTTCGCCATCTCCATTATCGAATCCCACAAACGGTCTGAATTGATTCGCAGATTCTCGCCGGGAGCGGCCATTCAAGTTCCTCTCATTTATTCACATATTGGGCGACGGTTCCCGTCGCCGCCCTATACGTTGTGGAGTATCTAGTCCACCGCCCTCAGCACGTCGCGCACATGGTCGATCAACTCGTTGATCTGGCCCTTGGTGATGATCAGCGGCGGCGACAGCGCGATGATGTCGCCGGTGGTGCGGATCAGCGCGCCGCGCTCGAACGCCTTGACGAAGGCCGAGAAGGCCCGCTTCGTCGGCTGGCCGGCGATCGGCGCCAGCTCGATCGCGCCGATCAGGCCGATGTTGCGGATATCGATGACGTTCGGCTCGCCTTTGAGCGAATGCAGGGCATCTTCCCAGTACGGCGCCAGTTCCTCACCGCGGGTCAGCAGCCCCTCTTCCTTGTAGGTGTCGAGCGTGCCCAAGGCTGCGGCACAGGCGATCGGATTGCCCGAGTAGGTGTAGCCATGGAAGAACTCGATCATGTGCTCGGGGCCGGTCATGAAGGCGTCGTGGATTTCCTTCTTCACGAACACCGCTCCCATCGGGATGACGCCGTTGGAGACGCCCTTGGCGGTCGTCATGATGTCAGGCGTGACGCCGAAATAGTCGGCAGCAAACGGCGTACCGAGGCGGCCGAAGCCGGTGATGACCTCGTCGAAGATCAGAAGGATGCCGTGCTTGGTGCAAATCTCGCGCAGCCTCTCGAGATAGCCCTTCGGCGGCAGGATGACGCCGGTGGAACCGGCCACCGGCTCGACGATGACGGCCGCGATTGTCGAGGCATCATGCAGCGCGACGATGCGCTCCAGCTCGTTGGCCAATTCCGCGCCATGCTCGGGCACACCCTTGGTGAACGAATTCTTCTCCGGCAGATGCGTGTGCGGCATGTGGTCGACGCCGCCGAGCAGCGTGCCGAACATCTTGCGATTGGTAACGATGCCACCGACCGAGATGCCGCCGAAATTGACGCCGTGGTAGCCGCGCTCACGGCCGATCAGGCGGGTGCGCGCGCCCTCGCCCCTGGCGCGGTGATAGGCGATCGCCATCTTCAGCGCGGTCTCGACCGATTCCGAGCCGGAATTGGTGAAGAACACATGGTCCATGCCCTTCGGCGCGATATCGACCAGACGGTTGGCCAGCTCGAAGACGATTGGGTGCCCCATCTGGAACGCCGGCGCATAGTCGAGTTCGGCGGCCTGGCGCTGGATCGCCTCGGTGATCTTCGGCCGGCAGTGGCCGGCATTGACGCACCACAGGCCGGCGGTGCCGTCGAGAACCTTGCGCCCGTCGCTCGTCGTATAATGCATGTCCTTGGCGGACACCATCATGCGAGGCGCCTGTTTGAATTGCCGGTTTGCCGTGAACGGCATCCAGAATGCGCTGAGATCGTTCGGCGTGACTTTCAGCCGGTTGGACATGACCAAGACTTCCCCTTGTAACTGTTTCGGTGCGGCTAACGCTTGGTCTTCCCAACACTTGGTCTCTGCTGCGTTTTCGTGCTACGCAAATTTTTGACCGATTGGACAAACGTTAGCACCGCCCTGTCGGCGGTCAAGGGATTACTAGCGGAAATGCGGCATCTGAAGCGCGCTCCACAGGCCGGAGAAAAACTGGTCCAGAGAATTGGTCCAGACGGCCCTCGCGGCAACGTCTTGCGGGGATGACGACTGGCATGGACACAGCAGCTCCTCGCCGCACCCGCATCCAGCAGGAAAAGCGCGAGCTCATCCTGGAGGCAGCGCTCGAGGTCTTCTCGACCAACGGCTTTCGCGGCTCGACCATCGACCAGATCGCCGAAGCAGCCGGCATGTCGAAGCCAAATCTGCTCTACTATTTCCGCCGCAAGGAGGACATCCACGAGACGCTGATGAAGCGGCTTCTGGACACCTGGCTGGCGCCGCTGCGCGAACTCGACGACATCGGCGACCCCCTGACCGAATTGCGCAGCTACATCAGGCGCAAGCTGGAAATGGCGCGCGATTTTCCGCGCGAAAGCCGCCTGTTCGCCAACGAGATCCTGCAGGGCGCGCCGCGCATCATGCCCATGCTGGAAGGCGAGTTGAAGACGCTGGTCGACGAGAAGGCTACCGTCATCAAGGGCTGGATGCGCGCCGGCAAGATCGCCAAGACCGATCCCTGGCACCTGATCTTCTCGATCTGGGCGACGACGCAACACTATGCCGATTTCGACGTCCAGGTCCGCGCCGTGCTCGGGCCCAACCGCGGCGGCGACGGCCGCTTCGAGGATGCGGCAAGATTTCTCGAGCAACTGTTCATCGACGGGCTGAAGCCGAAGGGCTGATTGCTGTAGGTCAGGCGCTGCGTCGCTCGACCGGAAGCGCATCAAGCAGTCTTTGCAGCTTGGCGATCGAGTTCTGCTCGGCAAGCGGCGTGTAGACAATCAGCCTGATGTCCGAGCCGTCGTCGATCGAAAGGCTCATATGCTCGAAGGCCATCGCGCCCACAGCGGGGTGTCGAACGTGCTTCACCCCTGATAGTTTCCGGGCGACATCGCGTAGCGGCCACCAGTCGCGAAACTCCGGGCTTGAGCGCATCATCAGCGCGATCAGGCGGTCGAAATCCGGGTCGCCGACATATTTGGCGCTCTCGGCACGGAACGAGGCGAGCACCACGCGGGCAAGCTCTTCCCAGTCGACCAGCAGGCGGCGATGGTGCGGGTTGGTGAACACCATGTGGACGATATTGCGCGCATCGCCCTCCAGCAGGCCATAGTCGCCGAACACCGCAGCCGCAGCCGGGTTCCAGGCCAGCACGTCCCAGCGCCGGCCGACGACATAGGCCGGCTGTAGAACGAGGCTTTGCAGCATATGCAGCAGCGGACCGTCGACCTTTTCCGGTGACGCCACACGACGCTCCAGCGGCTGGCGGCCGGCAAGGATGAACAGATGTCGCTTCTCCACGGCGTCCAAGCGTAATGCCTCACAGAGCGCCGTCAGTACCTCGACGGAAGGCCGCACGTCCCTGCCCTGTTCGAGCCAGGTGTACCAGGTCGTGCCGACACCAGCGATCATCGCCACCTCCTCGCGCCTGAGCCCCGGCGTGCGTCGGCGCTGGCCCGCGGCGATGCCGGCAACCTGCGGCGACAACCTTTCGCGCCGCGAGCGCAGGAACGCGCCGAGCTCGCGTCGGCGGCTGTCTTCAGGAGAATGTGCGGAAGCATCCATTAGCCCATTATAGCAGTATCGATACCAGGATAAAGTTTGAACTGTTTGGCGCGCGCCAAGCATCCCATCTTGCATTCAGAGCAGCAGAATGGAGGCTCTGAATATGGAACTGAAAGACAAGATTGTCCTCATCACCGGATCGACAGATGGCGTCGGCCGCGTCGTTGCCGAGAGGCTCGGCGCCAGCGGCGCGCATATCCTGGTGCATGGCCGCGATGCAACAAGAGGCAAGGCAACCGTCGCCGCGGTAGAAGCCGCCGGCGGCGAGGCCGAATTGTTCGTTGCCGATCTCTCGTCGCTCGCTGAAGTCCGCCGCCTCGCAGAGGCCGTGCGCGCAAAATCCAGTCGGCTCGACATCCTCATCAACAATGCCGGCATCGGCACTGCCGATCAGAGCGCCAGGCGACAGGTGAGCGCCGACGGCTACGAGTTGCGTTTTGCTGTCAATTACCTCGCCGGCTTCCTGCTGACGTCAGAACTTCTGCCGCTGCTAAAGGCAAGCGCGCCGGCGCGCATCGTCAACGTCGCCTCGGCCGGCCAGCAGGCGATCGATTTCAGCGACGTCATGCTGACCCGCGATTACAGCGGCGTGCGCGCCTACTGCCAGAGCAAGCTGGCGCAGATCCTTTTCACCATCGACCTAGCCGAGCAACTGAAGGGCACCGGCGTCACCGTCAATTCCCTGCACCCCGCGAGCTACATGAACACCACGATGGTCCGGCAGGCAGGCGTCACGCCATGGAGCTCGGTCGAAACCGGCGCGGACGCCATCCTCAACCTTGCGACATCGCCCGCGCTCGAAGGTCGAAGCGGCCTCTATTTCGACGGCCTGCGGGAATCGCGCGCCGACGCCCAGGCCTATGACGAAAAGGCCAGGCAGCAACTGCGAGAGTTGAGTCTCGACTTGGTCGAATCCCTCACATCGAAGGAACAGCATTCATGAGAGAGAAAATCCAGCACACCGTCATCATCGGCGGCTCTTCCGGCATCGGCCTTGCCACGGCGCGCAAACTGCTTGGCCCGGGCATGAAGGTGACGATCACCGGCCGCAACCCGGAGAAGCTCAAAGGCGCATGGCATAGCCTTGGCGGCGCTGTCGAAAAGGCAGCCTTCGATGCCGCAAAGTCTGACGAGGTCCGCCAATTCTTTGATGCTATCGGCCCGTTCGACCATCTTGTTCTGGCCGCCAGCGGCGGCAAGGGACTTGGCCCGTTCGAAACACTTGACCTGGCCGATATCGGCGGCGGCTTCGACGAGAAAGTCCGGCCGCAGCTCTCCTGCCTGCAGGCGGCGTTGCCGACGCTGAGCAAGAGCGGATCGGCGACCTTCATTTCGGCGGTATCGGCACAATTGTCGGCACCGGGCGTCGCCGGCATCGCCGCCATCAACGGCATGCTGCTGACCGTTGTGCCGATCCTGGCGATAGAGTTGAAGCCGCTGCGCGTCAACGTCGTGGTGCCCGGCGTCATCGACACGCCCTGGTGGGACTTTTTGCCGGACGAGCAGCGCCAGGCGATCTTTGCCGATTATGCCGGCAAGACCCCGGTCGGCCGCATCGGCCGCGCCGAAGACGTCGCCAGCGCGATCGCCTTCCTCGTCTCCAACGGCTTCATGACGGGCCAGGTGCTGACCTGCGACGGCGGCCTGCGCTTTGCGGCGTGAGCAGGGGCGCGGTCGCCATTCGAGGCGGCCGCCGCTATGCGCCGTCTTCGGAGGCGGTTGCAGGACCTCAGTTCCTCGCCCCCGCGGGAGCGGGGGAGAGGTGGCCCGGCGTAGCCGGGACGGAGAGGGGGACGACATTTGCGAAGCCGGAAACCGGTGAAGAACGGGCGCGAGCAGCATAGGAAGTCCATCAGGAGCCTTGGACATTTCCCAGCCGCTGCGAAGGCCCCTCTCCGTCCCGGCTTCGCCGGGCCACCTCTCCCCACTTCGTGGGGCGAGGAAATCCCAGTCTATTCCGCCGCCACCTTGGCCATCGGGTTGTTCGGATGCGTCGTCCAGTTGGCATAGACCGGCGACACCGGCTTGCCGGTGCGCTGGTCCATCACGCCGGCCGCCAGCGGCTCCATGGTGATGCAGTTCTCCACCGGGCAGACATTGACGCAGAGGTTGCAGCCGACGCATTCGGCCTCGATCACCTCGAAATGCCTGACGCCGTCGACGATTGCGGTGATCGCCTGGTGCGAGGTGTCCTCGCAGGCGATGTGGCAGCGGCCGCATTTGATGCAGGCCTCCTGGTCGATATGCGCCTTGGCGACATAGTTGAGGTTGAGATATTGCCAGTCGGTGACGTTGGGAGTGGCGCGGCCGACGATGTCGTCGAGCGAGGCATGGCCCTTCTCGTCCATCCAGTTCTCCAGGCCGGCGATCATCTCCTGCACGATCTTGAAGCCATAGGTCATCGCCGCCGTGCACACCTGTACGTTGCCGGCGCCGAGCGCCATGAATTCAGCGGCATCGCGCCATGTGGTGATGCCGCCGATGCCGGAGATCGGCAGCCCATGCGTTTCCGGATCGCGCGCGATCTCGGCCACCATGTTCATGGCGATCGGCTTCACCGCCGGGCCGCAATAGCCGCCATGCGAACCCTTGCCGTCGATCGTCGGCTCCGGTGCGAAACTGTCGAGGTCGACGCCGGTGATTGAGTTGATGGTGTTGATCAGCGACACCGCGTCGGTGCCGCCGGCAAGCGCGGCCCGCGCCGGCTTGCGTATATCGGTGATGTTGGGCGTCAGCTTGGTGATAACAGGCATGCGGGTGTTGGCCTTGCACCAGCGGACCACCATTTCGATGTATTCCGGCACCTGGCCGACGGCGGCGCCCATGCCGCGTTCCGACATGCCGTGCGGGCAGCCGAAATTGAGCTCGATGCCGTCGGCTCCCGTCTCCTCGACCACCGGCAGGATCGCTTTCCACGCATGCTCCTCGCAAGGCACCATCAGCGAGACGACGATGGCGCGGTCGGGCCAGTCCTTCTTGACCTGCTTGATCTCGCGCAGATTGACCTGCAGGTCGCGGTCGGTGATCAGCTCGATGTTGTTCAAGCCGAGCAGGCGGCGATCGGCGCCCCAGATCGCGCCGTAGCGCGGGCCGTTGACATTGACCACCGGTGGGCCTTCTTCGCCGAGCGTCTTCCACACAACGCCGCCCCAGCCCGCCTTGAAGGCGCGGATGACGTTGTAGGCCTTGTCGGTCGGCGGCGCCGAGGCCAGCCAGAACGGATTCGGCGATTTGATGCCGACGAAATTGTTTCTGATATCTGCCATGCTCATGCCCTCCCGTTTGAGGTCAGTGCCCGGTGGATCGATTCAGCCGCGTCGCGGCCTTGCGCCACGGCTGAGACGGTGAGGTCGTCGCCACCAAAAATGCAGTCGCCGCCGGCCCAGACATTGGCGAGCGACGTGCGGCCCTCGGCATCGACCTTGATGCGGCCGCCTTCCAGCTCAAGCAAAGCGCCGCTGCCATTGAGCGCGGCCGGGACAAAACTCTGGCCGATCGCCTTGAACACCTGGTCGGCGACAAGCGTCAGCCGCTCGCCGGTGCCGACGAGCTTTTCGTCCTTCAAGGCCGTGTATTCGAGCTCGATGCCCGCGACCTTGCCGCCTTCGGCAATGACCCGCTTCGGCTGCAGCCAGTGACGGATGGTGACGCCGTTGGCGGCGGCCAGATCCTGCTCGAATTCGGAGGCGTTCATGTGCTCCTGGCCGCGCCGGTAGCAGATCGTCACCTCTTCGGCGCCGAGCAGCTTTGACTGCACCGCCGCATCGATCGCCGTCATGCCGCCACCGATGACGACGACACGCCGGCCGACCGGCAGGCGCGAGAGATCGCTGGCCTGGCGAAGTTCGGCGATGAACTCCACCGCATTGGTGACGCCTTGCGCTTCCTCGCCGTCGGCGCGCAGCGCGTTGACGCCGCCAAGCCCCATGCCGAGAAACACCGCATCGTAATTCCTGGTCAGGTCCGCCAGATGGTAGTCGCGGCCGAGCGCCTTGCCGTTCTGGATATCGATGCCGCCGATGTCAGTGATATAGTCGACCTCGGCTTGGGCGAAATTGTCGATGCTCTTGTAGGCGGCGATGCCGTATTCATTGAGGCCGCCGGCCTTCGGACGGGCTTCCAGAATGGTCACCTCATGACCGTGACGGGCGAGCCGATGAGCGGCCGCAAGCCCAGCCGGTCCAGCGCCAACCACGGCGATCGTCTTGCCGGTCGGCGCGGCGCGCCCGTAGTACTGCTTGTTCTCAGCCATGGCGACGTCGGTGGCATAACGCTGCAAGCGGCCGATCTGCACCGGCTTGCCTTCAGCCACCTCACGCACGCAGACTTCTTCGCACAGCGTTTCGGTCGGGCAGACGCGGGCGCACATGCCGCCCAGTATGTTCTGATCGAAAATCGTCTTGGCCGAGCCGATCGGATTGCCGGTCGAAATCTGGCGTATGAACAGCGGAATGTCGATCGAGGTCGGGCACGCGTTCATGCACGGCGCATCATAGCAGAAATAGCAGCGGTCGGACTCGACCAGCGCCTCGTGGTGATCGAGCGGCGGATGCAGGTCGGCAAAATTATCCGCATATTGTTCGGGCGAAAGCCGGCCGCCGGCAATACCCTGCTTGAAATGACCAGTCGCCATTCCGCTTCCCCTTTGTTTTCGTTTTGGCGAAGGCTAGCACGTTTTGTTTTTTTATCAATTGGTCAATTTTCAGCGCAACTCGCTGAAATATCGGGATAAAAACTTGATACATACACTCATGTTATTGGATGCTTGCGCTGCAAACTTTTGGCTCGGCTGTCGGATTTTCGTCGCGAAGATCGTCCTAGAATGGACCACGCATGATCGATGACTGGAAACCCAAGGAGCACGACAATGCCAAAGTCCCCGATGCCCTTTTTCTTCTGGTACGAACTGATGACCACCGATCTCGATGCCGCCGAAGCGTTCTACACTGACGTGGTCGGCTGGAAGGCGCAGCCTTTCGACATGGCACCCGGCATGCCGCGCTACATAGTCATGAATGTCGGCGAGCGCGGCGTCGGCGGGCTGATGACGCAGCCAGAAGAAGTACGCAAGATGGGTATGCCGCCGGCCTGGGTCGGTTATATCCACACGAAAGACGTCGATGCCTCGACAAAATCGTTGAAGGAAGCCGGCGGTACGGTTCACCGCGAACCCGACGACATTCCCGGCGTCGGCCGCTTCGCCGTCGTCGCCGATCCGCAAGGCGCGGTGTTCAATTTCCTGCAGCCCGACGGCCCGGACCAACCTGCCCTGCCAGCCACTACTCCTGGCAATATCGGCTGGCATGAGCTCTATACAACAGACTGGAAGGCGGCCCTCGATTTCTACTCCGACCAGTTCGGCTGGGAAAAGGGCGATGCCATGGATATGGGGCCGATGGGCATCTACCAGCTCTTTACCGCCGGCGGCGAACCTATTGGCGGCATGATGAACAAGCCCGAGCAGATCCCGGTCCCGGTCTGGCAGTTCTATTTCAATGTTCCTGCCATCGACGCCGCGGCCAAGCGCGTGACCGACAATGGCGGTCAGATCCTGATGGGCCCGATGGAGGTTCCGGGTGGAAGCTGGATCGTGATGTGCACAGATCCGCAAGGCGCCCATTTCGCGCTGACGGCGCCGGTGCGGTAACAAACATCGCGTCGCCATCGGCGAAGCCGGTGGCAACAGCCGATCTCTCCCCTCGTGGGAAGATGTCCGGTCCATCCTCCGCAACTGCTGCGGAGGACGGGCAGTACAGAGAGGGCCTGTCCTTCCGACCTCATACTCTTGGGAGTTATTCCGGCGTCAGCACCGCCACTTTGAGGTCAGCCTTCTTCGCGCCGCTGAGCTGAACGGTGGCCGGACCGGCGGATAGCTTGAAACGCACGCTTTTGCGAATGCCCGGGCAGGTCTTCACGCCGCTGAAACCCGCCGACTTCACGGCATGGCCGTCCTGCACGACATCGATCCAGGCCTCATCAGACAGGCTAAACTGGAGTTCGCCTTCAGGTGGTACGGTCACGCTTGCCGTCGCGCCGAATGTGCCGGCTGCCGGTGCATGTTCCGGCGGCACTTCAAAGCTGACCGTGTCGATCGCTGCGAGCGTGAAATCCATCGCTTGCCCGACCGTCAGGGCGGTGCCCGGCTGCGCGGCGGGCGCCGTCGCAAACAGGGCCTGCTCGCGTGTCACCGGCCATTTGAAGGTATCACAGCCGGCGTCGCCGGCCATGGCGACGCTCGTGCCTGTAAGGATTGCGAATAGGCTGACGACGACTTTTTTCATGGCAAAGGTAACCCGCATGGTTTGGAACTACACATCAATACAACCACAGAGATACGAATGCAACTATAGCGAGAAAAAATATGAGGTGAAACTATTTCCAATCACCGATAGTTGATGGCAGGCCATGGGAAGTGAGTGGTCCATGGCTTGGCCATAATTTATGGCCGGTCCCGAGGGGTGAAATGGAGCTTTCGATGAAGTTTTTTGACGGCCTCGCCAAATATCAGTGGCAGGCTCTGGCTGTGCTTCGCATCATGACGGCGCTGCAGTTTATGGAGCACGGCACCCAGAAACTGTTCAATTTTCCCGTCAGCGACCAAGCCGGCGCCCTGAACGGCCTGTCGCTGACCGCGGGCATCCTCGAATTCGCCGGCGGCATCCTGCTGGTGTTGGCGATCGCCTATTTCATGGCGCACATGCCGCAGGGCTTCTTTCCGGTCAACAATGGCGGCGATTCGGCGATCTCCTTCTGCTTCATCTTCCTCTATCTGGTGTTCGCCGGTCCCGGCGCTTTTGCACTGGACAACCGCCGCAGCGCTTGAGTCACCGACGAGCGGCGCCTTCACCCCCGCATCCGCGCGAGATTCGCGTCGAACAGCGGCGACGGCTGCACGCGCGCGGGGTAGCGTTTGCCCAGCAGCTCGATCTCAAAACCGTCGGCCTCGTCGGCGATTTCCTTCGGCACATAGCCCATGGCGACGGATGTCTTCGAATGATGCGCGTAGCCGCCTGACGTGACCCAGCCGCGCACGGCGCCATCGAACCAGATCGGCTCGTCGCCGATGACGTCGGCGTCCGCCGCATCGACGACAAAGGCGCGCAGCCGCAGCTTGCCGCCTTGCTGGCGCTCAGTGAGCGCCGCCTGCTTGCCGATGAAATCGGCCTCCTTGCCATAGGCGACGAAACGGTCGAGCCCGGCCTCCAGCGGCCCATAGATCGGCCGGTATTCGCGCGCCCATGAGCCGTAATTTTTCTCCAGTCGAAGCGCGTTGAGCGCGCGCGAGCCGAACAGGCCGATGCCGAATTCTTCGCCCGCCGCCATCAGGGTCTGGTACGCGGCACGCTGATATTCCGGCGCGACCCAGATCTCGTAGCCGAGATCGCCGGTGTAGCTGACGCGGCCGACCAGGCACGGCGCCATGCCGATATCCATCTTGCGGACGGCCATGAACGGAACCGCCGCATTCGACACATCCGCCCGCGTAACCTTTGCCAGCACGTCCCGCGCATTCGGTCCGGCGATCGACAGGCCCGTCAGCTTCGTCCCCAGCGCCTCGATACGGACCGAACCGTCCTGCGGCAGATGCGCCTCGAACCAGCGCATGTGATACTGCTCGGCAATGCCGGAGCCAGCGAGAAACCAGCCGTCCCCGTTGGAATTGGGACTGCCGAGATTGGCCAGGGAGAAATCGCCGATCAGCTTGCCATCCTCCTTCAGCATCGGCGCCAGCGTCATGCGGCCGGGTTTTGGCAGCTTGCAGGCAAGCAGGCGGTCGAGCCAGGCCGCCGCGCCCCCGCCCGTCACCCTGTATTTGGCGAAGCTCGAAATTTCCGACAGGCCGACGCCACCGCGAACCGTCTTCACCTCGTTCGCGACATGCTCGAAATCGCTCGATCGCCGCCACGAGAACTCGTCCATGACGCCCTCCGGCGCGTACCACAGCGGCACTTCCAGCCCATAGGCCACACCCCATTGCGCGCCCTTGGCCGACAGAAGATCGTAGACCGGCGTGGTCTTGAGCGGCCGCCCGGCAGGCAGCTCCTCATTGGGGAAGCGGATGGAAAAACGCCGCGAATAATTCTCGCGCACCTTGGCGTTGGTATAGGCCATCGTCGCCCAGTCGCCATAGCGCGAGACATCCATCGCCCAGATGTCGGCACCGGGATCGCCCTCGATCATCCAGTTCGACAGCGCCAGACCGACGCCGCCACCCTGTGAAAAGCCGGCCATGACGCCGCAGGCGACCCAGAAGCCTGGCACGCCGCGCACCGGCCCGACCAGCGGGTTGCCGTCCGGCGCGAAGGTGAAGGGGCCGTTGATGATCTGCTTGATGCCGGTATTCTGGAAGGCCGGGAAATGCCTGAAGCCGACCTCCAGCGATGGCGCGATGCGATCGATGTCGGGCTCCAGCAGTTCATGGCCGAAATTCCACGGCGTGGAAAATTCCGACCATGGCTTGTTGGCCTTCTCATAGGTGCCCATCAGCATGCCGCCCCGTTCCTGGCGCAGATAGAGCTCACCGTCGAAATCGACCGCGTGGATGATCTCCGTGCCGGTCTTCTGGTTCCAGGCGGCGACCTCCGGCATGTCCTCGGTAATCAGGTACATGTGCTCCATCGCCAGCACCGGCAGCTCCAGCCCGACCATGCGGCCGACCTCGCGTGCCCACAGGCCGCCGGCGTTGACGACATGCTCGGCCACCACCTCGCCCTTGTTGGTGAGGACGCGCCACAGCCCGTCGGGACGGCGAACGATATCCTCGACCTTGGTGAAGCGTTCGACCTCGGCGCCAAGTTTTCTGGCCGCCTTGGCATAGGCGTGAGTGACGCCCGATGGATCGAGATGGCCGTCCTCCTTGTTACGAACGGCGCCGACGAACTGCTTGGGGTCGAGCAGCGGCATCAGCCCGGCCGCCTCATCAGGTGAAATCTCTTCAAGATCGATGCCGAGATAGCGACCCTTGGCGACGACGCTGCGCAGCCAGTCGAGCCGCGCCTCGGTCGCCGCCAGAAGCACGCCGCCGGTCAGATGCACGCCGGTCGCCTGGCCGGACAGCTCCTCGATCTCCTTGTAGAGCGAGATCGTGTATTTCTGCAGCTTGGCGACGTTGGGATCGCCATTGATCGTGTGCATGCCGCCGGCCGCGTGCCAGGTCGAGCCGGAGGTCAGTTCGTCGCGCTCCAGGAGCACGATGTCGGTCCAGCCGTGACGGGCCAGATGGAACAGCACGGAACACCCGACGACGCCTCCGCCAATGACCACGACCTTTGCATGCGATTTCATGGGTTTTCTCGTTATTTCAGGGAGTTGGAGGAGAGAAGTGAATCGAGACGAGGAGATTCTGGTCTACAGTTGCGAGGCCGGCGCCGCCCCTCACCCTTACCCTCTCCCCGTGAAAACGGGGAGAGGGGGTCGCCAGCGCTGGAGCTCGTCCCTTCTCCCCGTCCTTCACGGGGAGAAGGTGCCGGCAGGCGGATGAGGAGCGGCGCCGACCATCAAAAACTATCACGGCTCGCCCGCCCCGATCGCTTCCTTGCGCTTGGCCACATATGCCTCCAGCGCTTCGCGCACGGCAATATCCATCGCCGGCTCGACATGATCTTCCAGCGCCTTCTTCCACAGCCGCGTCGCGCGCGCCGTGGTGTCGAGCCCGCCGGCCTCCTGCCAGGCCTCGTAGTTCTGCCAGTTGGAAAGCATCGGCTGGTAGAAGGCGGTGGCATAGCGCTCCAGCGTATGCGGCTCGCCGAAGAAATGGCCGCCGGTCGGCACCGCACCCAGCGCCTCGACGGCGAGCTCGGCCTCGTTGACCTCGATGGGGCGCAAAAACTCCATCATGTGCTGGATCATCTCGACGTCGATGATGAGCTTTTCGAACGACGCGGTCAGCCCGCCTTCCTGCCAGCCGGCGGCGTGGTAGACGAGATTGCCGTGGCCGAGCACCGCGCCCCACAGTGCCATCAGCGTCTCATAGGCGCCCTGCGCGTCGGCGGCGTTGGAGGCCGAGCCCGGCGTCGTCCGGTAGGGCAGCCCATAGCGCCGTGCCAACTGCCCCGAGGCAATGTTGGCCTTGGTGTTCTCCGGCGTGCCGAAGGCCGGTGCGCCGGACTTCATGTCGACATTGGAGGTGAAGGCGCCATACATGACTGGGGCGCCAGGGCGGACAAGCTGCGTCAAGACCACGCCGAACAGCGCCTCGGCGTTCTGTTGGGCAAGCGCGCCGGCAAGCGTAACCGGGCTCATCGCCCCCATCAGGGTGAACGGCGTCACCGCGACCGATTGGCCGAACTCGGCCATGGTCATCAGCCCTTCGGCCATCATCTCGTCGAAGCGGCGCGGCGAGTTGACCGAGATGATGGTGGTGACGCCGGGATCGTCACGCATCTGGTCGGGCGTCAGCCCTCGCGAAATCGCCATCATTTCGATGCCGTCGAGCGCCCTGCCCCGGCCGATCGCCGAGACGTGAAAGCTCTTGTCGGTCAGCGTCAGATTGGCGAAATAGGTGTCGAGGTGGCGTGAATTGGCCGGCAGTTCCACCGGCGCGCAGACCTGGTTGCCGAGCATATGGATGCAGTTGAAATGCTGCGCCAGCCGCGTGAGATCGCAATAGTCGCGCAGGTTTCCGGCGCGGCGGCCGCGTTCCATGTCGTGCACATTGGGCGGCCCGGCGACCAGGGTGAAGTTGATGATGTTGCCGCCGAGATGGATGATATGGGCCGGGTTGCGGGGCATAAGCCGGTAGCTCGACCGCGTCGTCTTCAGTGCTTCGTCGATCATGCCCCGGTCGACACGGACGGTCATCGACGCATGATCGACCTTGGCCCCGGCCTTCTCGAACAGCGAAAGCGCCCGCGGGCTCATCACCTCGATGCCGAAATTTTCCAGAATGTGCATCGAGGCTTCGTGGATCGCCTCGATCTGGTCGGTCGAGAGCATCGCCATTGGCGGATAGGGATTGGTGACGCGGCGCAACGGCAGTTGCGGGATGGCGGCGGGTCCCCTGTTGCTGGTTCGCTCGGCTCCGCGCTTGCGTCTTGGTTCGGTCATGCGCCGCATCAAAGCCCTGGCGCGATCACCAAGCTGTCAGAAATCCGCCACCTGCGGGCGCGATTTTAGCCAAGGCGGCATATCTGCAATTTCAGTAAAGCAGAAGCGACGGATAAGGTCGAAATATCGATACTCGATGTGCCCGACTGGACCATGAGCCGTTAAGAACCACCGCAAGATTCCTTTTATGTTTTCGGCCTAATCCTCTTCCGATGGGTAGGTCGAGTTTTAGTAAAATTGTAGCTGTTAGCGTGCTGCTGGCGCTGTCGGCCTGCGCGACGCCGCCGAGCCATATCAACGATGTCTGCGCCGTATTCGACCAGAATGACGGCTGGTTCGACAACTGGCAGGCGGCTGCCGAGCGCACCGAGCAGAAATACGGCGTGCCGGTCCCCGTGCTGATGGCGACGGTGCGCAAGGAATCCGGCTTCAAGAGCAACGCCAGGCCGCCGCGCACCAAGCTTCTGGGTTTCATTCCCTGGAAACGTGTCTCCAGCGCCACCGGCTTCTCGCAGGCGCTCGACGGCACCTGGGCGCAATATCAAAGCGAGACGGGCAGTTGGGCGGCGCGCCGCACCAGCTTTGCCGATGCCGTCGATTTCGTCGGCTGGTATCATTCCAGGAGCGCCGACATGCTCGGCGTTGCCCGCAACGACAGCTACAATCTCTATCTTGCCTATTATCTCGGCTGGACCGCCTACAAGCGCGGCGAACGGGGTGATGCCGGCGTGCAGCGCTATGCGCGGGCCACCGAGCAGATGGCTCGGGACTACGCCACGCAGCTACGCCAGTGCGCGCCTTGAGGGCACCACGCATCTAGCCGTCCGTCGGCTTCGGCCTCTTGCCGCGCGGACGCTTGGGCGGGACACCGGCAAAGCCCGGACCGACACCCTGCGGCGCGTCGTCCGGCACGCCCTCATGGGCGGCATGCTCCTTGTCGAATTTGATCACCGGTTCCATTTTGGCCAGCACGTCGTCGGCAAGCCAGCACAGGCTCATATGGCCATCGCCGAGATTCTTCACCGGCGGCACCTGCGTCTCGCAAAGATTGTCCGGCACCAGCTTCTTGTAACCGCACCGCGTCTGGAACGGGCAGCCGGTTGGCGGGTTCATCGCCGACGGGATGTCGCCTTCCAGCACGATGTGCTTCTTGATCACGCTGGTGTCGGCGATCGGGATCGCCGACAGCAGCGCCTCGGTGTAGGGATGATAGGGTGGCGAAAAAATCTGGTCGGTCGTGCCCTGCTCGACGATATAGCCGAGATACATGACGACGACGCGGTCGGCGATATAGCGCACCACCGACAGGTCATGGCTGATGAACAGCATCGTCGTCTTGTTCTTGCGCTGGATGTCCATCAAAAGCTCGGTCACCGCCGCCTGCACCGACACGTCGAGCGCCGAGACCGGCTCGTCGGCCACCACCACCTTGGCGTCGCCGGCAAAGGCCCTCGCCACGCCGATGCGCTGTTTCTGGCCGCCGGAAAGCTGGCGCGGCTTGCGGGTCTCGAACGCCCGCGGCAGCTTCACCAGGTCGAGAAGCTCCAGCATGCGCTTGCGGCGATCGGCGACGGTGTTGCCGACATTGAACTTTTCCAGGGTGCGGATGATCTGCGAGCCGACCGTGTGGCTGGGATTGAGCGTGTCGAACGGGTTCTGGAACACCATCTGGATCGACGACACGGTATCGACGCTGCGTTTCTCGATGCTGGTCGACTCGATCTGTTCATTGCCGAGCGTCACATTGCCGGAGCTTGCCGTCTCCAGCCCGAGCAGCACCTTGGCCAGCGTCGACTTTCCGCAGCCGGACTCGCCGACGATGGCGACGGTCTCGGATTCCCGCGCCACGAAGGAGATCGTCTCGTTGGCCTTGACGACGCGGCCTCCGCTCGAGCCGAACACTTCGCTGCCGCCGACCTTGTAGTACTTCTTGAGGTCCTCGATCTTGAGCACCGGCGCGCCGGGCTCGACGCGTTCGTTGATCTTCTTGGCGCCGGGCGGCAGCGCTTCCCAGTCGATCTCGTTGAAGCGCACGCAACGCGAAAAATGGCCCTCATGGCCTTCGACCGCGATCATCGGGATTTCGGCGACGTTGCAGACGCCCTCGACGAAATGGTGGCAGCGGGGGCCGAAATTACAGCCCTTCGGCCGCTCGTGCGGCAGCGGCAATTGCCCCGGAATGGAGATCAGCGGTCGCGAATTCTTGTCGGCGCCGGGCAGCGGGATCGATCGGAACAGGCCTTGCGTGTAAGGGTGGCGCATCCGGTCGAAGACGTCCTTGATCTTGCCGGTTTCCACCGCTTCGCCCGAATACATCACCGTGATGCGGTCGCAGGTCTCCAGGATCAGGCCGAGATTGTGCGACACGAAGATCATCGAGGTGCCGAACTTCTCGCCGAGCCCCTTGACCAGGTCGACGATGCCGGCTTCCACCGTCACGTCGAGCGCCGTCGTCGGCTCGTCGAGCAGGAGCAGCGCCGGCTTCGACAGCAGCGCCATGGCGATGACGATGCGCTGTTGCTGGCCGCCGGAAAGCTGATGTGGAAAGGATCGCATCATGCGCTCTGGATCGGGCAGCCTGACCGAGCGCACCATTTCGAGCGCTCTGTTATAAGCCTCCTCCTTCGACACCTTGTCGTGGATCAGCGGCACTTCCATCAATTGCTGGCCGACCTTCATTGCCGGGTTCAGGCTGGCCATCGGCTCCTGGTAAATCATCGCGATCTTGTTGCCGCGGATGGAGCGCAGCTCCTCCTCGGACAATTCGCCCATGTCCTTGCCCTGGAACTTTATCCGGCCGCCGACGATCTTTCCGATGTTGGAGAGATCGCGCATGATGCCGAGCGACACGGTCGACTTGCCGCAGCCGGATTCGCCGACGATGCCCATCGCTTCACCGGGCATGACCGTGCAGGAAAAGTCCATGACGGCCGGTATCTCACCCTTGCGGGTGAAGAAGGAGATCGACAGGTTCTCGATCTCGATGATCGGCTCGGCGGGATTTCGAACTGCCTCATTCATGGGTCGCTCCAATCCTGTTCTTCTAAGTAGGGTCGAAGACCCGTCCATCAATCTTTCATCGATTGTTCACGCAGCGAGTCGGCCAGGAGATTAAGGCCCAGCACGAACGACATCAGTGCGATCGTCGGCGGTAGCGCGGGGTGGATGAAGGAGCGCAGCAGGCGGCTGGCGTCCTTGATCGCGGTGCCCCAGTCCGGGCTTTCGGGCGCCAGCCCCAGGCCGAAATAACCGAGCGTGCCGAGCAGGATCGTGGTGTAGCCGATGCGCAGGCAGGCGTCGACGATCAGCGGCCCGCGCGCATTGGGGAGGATCTCCCAAAGCATGATGTACCAGGGCGATTCACCGCGCGTCTGCGCCGCCGCAACATAGTCGCGCGTCTTGATGTCCATGACCAGGCCGCGCACGATGCGGAACACGCCGGGGCTGGAAGCGAACACCACCGCCACGAAGATGTTGAGCTGGTTGGGATCGATATGGATGATCCTGAACGGGTCGGCATCGAAGACCAGGCCGGCATAGACCCAGCCGCCAATGATCAGCGTCAGTCCCAGAAGGATGTAGAGGCGGTCGGGCCGTTTCTTGTAGCGCGTCCAGAACAGCACGCTGAAGAAGACGATCGGGAACAGGAAGAAAAGCCCGGCCATCGCATAGGGGATCGGCGTGTCCATGATGCCCGGCGTCACCAGCAGGTAGAACAGGAGGATCACCGGGAAGGCCAGCACCAGGTTGGCGAGGAAAGACAGCACAGTGTCGATCCTGCCGCCATAATAGCCGGCCGGCAGGCCGAGCGTGATGCCGACCATCAGCGCGAAACCGGTCGCCGCCGGCGCGATGATCAGCACGATCTGGCTGCCATAGACCATGCGGCTGAACACGTCGCGGGCGAGCTTGTCGCCGCCGAAAAGGTAGACAAGTCCCGATTGTGGCTCGACCGCGCCCGGCAGCGCATCCTTCATGATCGCCAATTGGGCAAGCGGATTGAAGGGCGAGATGGTCGACGCGAAGATCGCCGTGAACAGCCAGAACAGGCAGATGCCGACGCCGGCGACGCCGACGGCGCTGTCGAAGAGCTGACCGTAGAGGCCAAGCCTCTTCTTATAGGCGAAGCTTGCCCCCATCACCACGACGAGAGCGATCCAAACCGGCCAGAAGCGCGCAAGCACGCCAAGCACCACATTGAAGGCGCCTATATATTCAAGCTGCATCCGCCCGATCCCCTATTGAACTCTGATACGCGGATTGAGAAACGCGTAGCCGACATCGGAAATGAGCTGCGTGATCAGGACAATGAACACCGAGACCAGCGAGCAGCCGAGCAAAAGATCGATGTCGTTGTTGCCGGCCGCCTCGACCAGCGTGTAGCCGAAGCCCTGATAGCGGAACATCACTTCGACGATGACGACGCCGGTGAGCAGCCACGGAAATTGCAGCATGATGACGGTGAACGGCGCGATCAGCGCGTTGCGCAGCGCGTGCTTGACCACGACGCTGCCGAAGGAGAGGCCCTTCAACCGCGCGGTGCGGATATATTGCTGCGTCATCACCTCGACCATCGAGGCGCGGGTCATTCTCGCGATGTAGCCGATGCCGTAGATCGCCAGCGTCATCACCGGCAAGGTGAAGTTGTAGAAGGTGATGCCCCGGCTGGCCGAAGCCGCCGATCCGTTCAGCCAGCCGAGCCATGAGGCGAAGATAACGGTGAAGATGACACCCGACACATATTCGGGCGTCGCCGTCGAGGCGATGGAGGCGACCGATAATGTCCGGTCGGTCCGCGTACCCTCGCGCATACCGGCGAGGATGCCGATCAGCAATGAGATCGGAACCATTACCACAAGCACCCAGAACATCAGGATACCGGTGGCGCCAAGTGCTGGAAAGAGCTTTGACGCCACTGTGGTCTTGAACTTGGTCGAGCAGCCGAAGTCGCCTTGCAGGACGCCGGAGAACGTCGGCACGACTGGATCGTTGCAGAAGGAGAAACGCTTTGTGCGCTCCCCCGTCGCAGGGTCGATCGCCGGCTGCTTGGGCACGATACCCAGCCATTGGGCGTAGCGGGAGAAGAAATTCTGGCGGTAGCCGTGGTTTACCAGCCAGCTTTCGAGCTGCTCGGCCGAGGTGTGCATTTCGGTCTGGCTGATCGCCAGCTTTTTCAGATTGGGGTCGAGATTGATCAGGAAGAAGACGACCAATGTCAGGCACAGCATCGTCAATGCCATCGTGCCGAGGCGTCGAAGGATGAAGGAAAGCATGGTGGCCCCCTGCCGATCGGGTTGGGGTCTGGTGCTGTCAACCCTTGATTTGTCGCATGAGCCGGCTTCAAAAGTCAGCAGCTTTTTGCGCTGACCCACATTTGCGGATCATGTTCGAAACAGGAGGGAGGGACGAACGCCCTCCCTCCCCGTTGGCTTCGACCCGGTCAGGCCTCCTCGTCGAGCCAGATCTTACCGTAATCACGCTCGTATGTCGGGTGCATGGCGTAGTTCTTAACGGCGGCCACCGAGTGACTGTAGAGATTGCGCCAAAAGGGCTGGATGATGATGCCGGAATCCTGCAGGATCTGCTCGATATCCTTCATCATCTCCTTGCGCTTGGCGGCGTCGGCGACCGAAAGCGCAGCGTTGAGCTTGGCATCCCATTCGGGATTCGACCAGGCGGTTTCGTTCCAGGCCTCTCCGGTGCGGTAGCCGATCGCCAGAACCTGCACGCCGAGCGGCCGCATGTTCCAGTTGGTCATCGACAGCGGATACTTCGTCCAGTCGTTCCAGAACGTCGAACCCGGCAGCACCGTGCGCTTCACCTTGATGCCGGCGTCGCGCATCTGCGCGGCGATCGCATCGCCTGTATTCTTGTGCCAGTCCTCGTCGACCGTGATCAGCTCGTGCTCGAAATCGGCCTGACCGGCTTCCTCCATCAGCGCCTTCGCCTTGGCCGGATCGCGGGCAATCTTCGGCAGCTCGTAATATTCCGGATGGATCGGGCTGACATGGTGGTTTTCGGCGACGGTACCGGCATTGCCCATGCCAAGCTGCAGCACGACAGCGTTGTCCACCGCGAGCTGCAGCGCATTGCGAACCTTCTGGTCCTCGTAGGGCTTGTTGGCCACATTGGTGCGGCAGACGATGGTGGCTGCGGTGACCACCTCGTACTTGACCAGGTCGACACCGTCGAGGATCGACACATAGTCGGCCGACGTCTCGAAATTGGTATGGACCTCTCCCGATTCGAAGGCGCTGACCGTGGCCGCGGGATCGGTGCCGTAGTCGATGAACTCGATGCCGTCGAGGAAGACCTCGCCGTCCCACCACTTGTTGTCTTCGCGGCGCTTGTAGACGACTTTCTGGCCGACATCGTAGGAGACGAGCTCGAACGGGCCGGTGCCGATCGGGCAGGCTTTGAAATCGCCGCCCTTTTCGTCGAAGGTCTTGTGGACGATGAGGCCGGGATAGTCGCACATGTTGGGAATCAGCGCGATATCAGGCGTGCCGAGCTTCAGCTTCACCGTCAAATCGTCGACCTTGGTCACGGCGCTTTCGTCCAGCTTGTCGTCCTTGACCAGCGTGCCGAGACGGCCGGGCATCGAATTGCCTTCAGCCTTTTTGTCGGCCCAGCGCTTCAGATTGAAGATCACGTCGTCCGCGGTGAATGCGTCGCCGTTCGACCACGTCACGTCCTTGCGCACATGCAGCGTGTATTCGGTGGCGTCGTCGTTGACGTCCCAGCTCTCGAGCAGGTAGGGGCGGAACGTGAATTCGGTTGTGTACTTGACCAGCGGCTCGAGCGCCTGGCGCTCGGCATTGGCGATTTCCGACCAGTCGGCCTTGCGCGGATCCTTCGGATCCTTGATCCACATCGCGACCTTCAGTATGCCGCCCTTCTTGGCCTCTGCGTCCTGCGCTCTCGCCGGCGTCGGGTCAGCGAGGCCGAGCATTCCATAGGCCATCGCCGTGGACGCGCCGAAGACGCTGGCCAAGGCGAGAAATTCGCGGCGATCGACACGTCCGGCCCTGGCTTCCTCGGCCATTGCCTGGATGTGATCCGGAACGCGATCGCCATTACTCTTGTAGATTGTCATCACGAAACTCCCATTGTTGGCTTTCTGCCTTTTACCATTCCGCATCCGGGCCATGATGTCAAAAACGGCACGGATTGGGAACATGCCAAGGAATGTGCAACTTTGGAAGGGAAGCAGTTCGCGTGATAACGACAGTCTTGGCGCAAAATTGCTACTGCCCGGCAGATTTCTTCGGAATCTCCGGCATCGATTAAACTGAGACATTCACCAATGTCTGCACAGCGCCAGCCGATCTCGGATATGGTGCCAAATGCGGCGCTGCTGCCGGCCGACTTTAATATTCGCGTTCGTAGAAAACGCCGCCCTTGGCTTCGCCGGCATCAGTGGCCTCGCCGCGCAATTTGACGCCGCGCCCGACATTGAAATCGATCGCCGCCCTGCCCGAACCCGGCTTGTCGCCCTTCTGGATCGTCACATAGGTGCGGTCGTTCAGATATTTGCCCGCCGAGACGGCAGTGCCGCCCTCGTCGTCCGTCGTCACGTCGAGATCGTCGACGCCGATCGCGCTGCGCAGGTTCTGGAGCAGCGAGGTCGAACCGCCGACACCGGCCAATTGCCCGGCGGCCTCTGCAAGCTGCGCGATCTGCAACGGCGACAGGTTCGACATCGAACGGCCGAAGATCAACTGCGCCAGAACCTCGTCCTCCGGCAGGGCGGGCACCGACGAGAAGGTGAATTTCGGATTGGTCGCCTCGCCCGACACCACGATGGTGACGGTGGCGCTGCTCGTCGTCGATGTCGCCGTGAGGTTGAGATAGGGCACCAGAGAGCCCGAAAAGCCGACCGTGCCTTCGGTGAAGGTCAGCCGCTTGCCGAGGATCGACAGCCGCCCGCGCTGCAAGGTGAAGGTGCCGACCGCTTGCGGCGACGCGGCCGGGCCGGTCAGGCGCAGCGAACCGCCAAACTCGGCATCGAGGCCCCTGCCCTGGATGAAGATCTGGCTCGGCGCGTTGACCGTGACATCGAGGTTGAGGCCGCTGCCGCCACTGCCGCCGCTCGCCGTCGCCGGGTGCAGCGCCTTGTCCTGCGCGCGCACGGCGCGCGGCGCGTTCTTGTGCTTGACATCGAGCGCCGCCAGCGAGCCCGGCAGCTTTTCGGGAACGGTGATGACGGTCTTGGCCAGGTTGATCGTGCCCGAAATCACCGGCGCCGATGCGAGTGGCCCCTTGACGGTCAGGTCGCCGCCGAGATTGGCGGTGACAACTCGCCCGTCGGTGTAGCGGCCGTCGACGAGCTTGACCGAGAGGTCGGCCGGAAAACCTTGCGCCGGATTAATGCCGACCGTGCCGCTGACCGACAGGCTGCCACGTGTCGACAGCGTGCCGGTCAGGCGGCTGATCCTGGCGACGCCGCCGCCGATCGCGACATCGGCAGCGATGTCGTTGATGGCAAGGCCCGAGCGTGCATCGACCAGACGGGCGCCTGATGTGCCGACCGTGCCTGAGATCACCGGCGACGTCGCCGGGCCGCGCACCTGCACATCGACATTGGCCGTGCCGCTCAACGACAGGCCTTGCGCGGCGAGTGTCCGGGTCAGGAAGGCGAACGGCACCTTGCCGGAAAAGTCGAGATCAAGGGTAGGCGCTCCTGATGTCGTCACCGCGCCGCCACCCTTGAGGCCAAGGCCGGCTCCGTCGCTTATGTCGGCGTCGAAGGCCAGTTTGTTGCCCGAATATGTGCCGGAGGACGAAACACCCATGCCGCCGAAACCGGCGCCGCGGGTCTGCGACGTCTCGACGCCCGCGGCGTCTATGTTGAAGGCGACGGCCGGATTGGCCGGCGCGCCCGTCACCTTCACCGTACCCGAGATCGAGCCAGCGGCATCGAGACCCGGCGAAAAACTGTTGGCGAGCGAGATCGGCACCCGCGCCAGCGCCGCATTGAGATCGAGCGCCTGCCCGACCTTACCCGAAACCGTCGCCGTGCCGCCACCGAGGTTGAGCACGAGCCTCTCCAGGCTGGTCGTGCCGTTGGCGATGGTGATGGTCGACGCCTGGGCGATGGCCGCCTTGATGCCGCGCATGGTCGCCTCGCCGGAAGCGAGTTCGATCGTCGTCGTGCCGTTGGCGATCCTGACGCGGCCGGCCGCCTTGGCCGGAATGTCCTTGACGGTGGCGCCGCCGGAAAAGCCGGTCCAGTCGCCGTCACGCTTGAGGTCGACATCGATGCCGCGGATGACGGTATCGCCTGAGGTGACGCTATCGGCACGGATTTTTCCGGAGATCACCGGCGCGGCGAGGTAATTGGCGATCAGCGCGTCGATGGTGACCGTCTTCGCCGAGACGTCGCCGCGCGAGATCGAAGCGGTCGAAGCCTTGACGGCGACGTTAGGCGCATTGCCGGTCTTCGAGAAGACGATCGTGCCGCGCACGTCGCCTTCCGCCTTTTCCAGGGCAAGGGCTGCGAGCGGTCCGATGTCAGGCAGGTCGAGCGCCACGGTGCCTTCAGGCACGAAGGCGTCATCAAGTGCCAGGTCGCCTGATACCCGGTTCTGGCCGAGCGACAGCAAAAGCCCGTCGATGGAGCGCTTGCCGTCGGACGTCGCCAGCACCGCACTGCCTTGCAGGGCTTGGCCCGCGACATTTCCGGTCAGTTGCACATTGGCCGCCGGGTTGGCGGCATCGGCCTTGCCGGTGGCGGTAAGCTTCAGTCTGGTGATCTCGCGTTCGGCTATCGAAAGCCGGTCGCTGTTCACCGTGAGCGACAGGTCGGGCGCGGTGCTGGGCCCTTGCGCGTTCAGCGCGAAAGCGATGGCGCCCTTGGCATCCCCGGACAGAAGCGAAATGTCGGCCAGCGCGCCCTTGATGTCGGCGGCGAGTTTGTTGTCGGCAAGGCTGGCCTGCCCGTCGGCGGTCAGCGCGCCGGACACCAGCCTGATCGCGTTGGCGGTGACGTTGCCGTTGGCGTCGCGCTTCAGCGCGGCGCTGAGTTCCGTCCGCTCCGCCAGCACGCCGCGCGCTGCCGCCGGCAGCGCCGCGGAAGCCGCATCCGCCCTAAGGTTGAGGTCGATGGCGCCGTCGGCCAGCGAGACCTTTCCGTTGAAGCCAGTGTTCAGCGCGTCGCCCGTCACCGACCCACTGTCGATGACGATGGTGTCGGCGGCGAGGCTGCCGGCAACCTTGGCGGTGATCTTGCCGGCGATCAGCGGCGCGATGGTCGGATTGTCCAAGCCGATCTTGTCCGCCGTCACCGTGCCGGAAATCGGCCCTGTCCGGCCTTTCACGTCGAAAGCATCGGAGTGAAGTGCAAGCGTGATGCCTTCGACCTTGGTAAAATTCGTTGCGGCCGAAGGCAGCGTCGCTGAGATATCGAGCTTTGGCTGCGTGCCCTGCCCCGCGGCCTTGACGGACAGCGCCTGCAGCTCGAGCTTGATCGGGCTTTCGCTGCTGCCGAGCGCCAGCGGCAGGCTCGGGCCGGTCGAAGCCAGGTCGAGCGTAAAATCGCTGACGCCGATCGGATTGATGGTGCCGGCCGCCTTGCCGGAAACCTTGTCACCGGCAAGCGTCGCCTGGTCGATGGCAATGCCGCCGGCGGACGAGAAACTGCCTGCCGCATCAAGATTGAACGGCCCGAGTCCCGCCTGGCGGGTCTGGCTGGTCTCGGCGCCGTTGAGCTGCGTGTTGAAACGAATGTCGGGGGCAGCCGATGAACCGGTGATCCGCGCCGTTCCGCCGAGCGTGCCCGCGGCGTCCAGCCCGGGCGAAAAATCATTGGCAAGGGCGGCCGGCAACGCGGAAAACTCTGCCGCGAGGTCGAGCGTCTGGCCGGCGGTGCCGGACACGGCCACTGATCCGCCGCCGACGTCGAGCACCAGTCTGTCGATGCTGGTCGCGCCATTGGCGATGCTTAAGCTCGACGGCTGCGCGATCGCTGCCTTGATGCCGCGGACGGTCGCCTCTCCCGAGGCGATCTCGACGCTTGTCGTGCCGTCCGCGATCTTCACCCGGCCTGCAGCCTTGGCCGGAATGCCGGCGACAGTGGCGCCGCCGGCAAACCCGGTCCAATCGCCATCGCGCTTCAAGTCGACGCCGATGCCGCTGATCACGGTGGTCCCCGATGTGACGTTATCGGCCTTTATCGTGCCGGAGATCGCCGGGCCTTTGAGATAATTGGCGACCAGCGCATTGACGGCGATGGTCTTCGCCGCCAGATCGCCGCGCGAAATCGAGGCGCTCGTCATATCGATGGCGACCGCCGGCGCGCCACCATCATTCGAGAGGCGGATGCTGCCTTGCACGTCGCCCGCCGCCGTCTGCCCGGCAAGCGCGGCCAGCGGGCCGATATCGGGCGCGTCGAGCGTCAGCGTGCCGAGCGGCAGCAAGCTGTCGTCGAGAACGAGGTCACCCGAGACCTTGTTGTCGGCGAGCGACAGGCTAAGCCCGTTGAGGGAACGCCTTCCGTCGCTCGTGACCAATGATGCCCGAAGATCGAGCGGTTGATCGTTCACGGACCCGGTCAGTGAGACATCGGCGGCCGGATTGGCGATGTCGGCCTTGCCGGTCGCCGACAGCTTGATCTGCTTTACCGTGCGGCCCGACGCCGTCAGGCTGTCGCTGTCGGCCGAGACCGAGAAATCCGGCGCCGAGCGGGCGCCGTTCGCCGACAGCGCGAAATCGACGGCCCCGCCGACCGGTACGCCAACCATGGGCGACAGCACCGAAACGTCGCCGAGCGTGCCCTTGATGTCGGCCTGGATGTCGGTGCCCGTCGCGCTGGCGGTGCCGCTGGCGCTAAGCGAGCCGGAAGTGAATTGCAGCGCATTGGCGGCAAAGGAACCTTGCGGGTCACGGGTCGCGGTCGCCGAGAATGTCACGCGTTCGCCGAGAACCGAGCGGATCTGCGGCGGCAGCGCCGTCGACACGGCATCGGCGTTCATCTTCAGCGTCATCGCCAGATCGGCCAGCGTCACCTTGGCCGTCACCGAGGCATTGAGCGCGTCGCTGCGCAGCGTGCCTTGATCGAGGACAATCTCGTCCTTGCTGACCGACCCTGCGAGAGCCGCGGTCACCCTGCCGGTCACCAGCGGCGCCAGTGTCGCCACGTCGGTGTTCAGGCCACCGGCTATAAGCTTGATGGTGACTGGCCCGCTGCGGTCCTGGATGTCGAAGCCGTCGGAATGGATTTCAGCCGACAGATCGTCCAGCCGCGTGCCGCCCGCCACCACCGAGACCAGCGACGCGCCAATGTCGACGATCGGCGCCTTGCCGCCGCCGAACGCGCGCGCCGTGGCGCCTGTGATCGCGACGGTCACCGGCTGCGCCGCAGTACCGACGCTGAGCACGATCGGCGGACCCTTGGCGGCGAGCTCCACCGAAAGGTCGCTGGCGCCGTTGGGGTCGACAATACCGGCGGCGGTGCCATGCACGGCATCGCTGTCGATGCTGGCGCGCTCGACATCGACGCCGCCCGCGTCGATCGCGGTTCCGGCGAGGTCGAAGCTGGTCTTGCCCGCAAACAAGGGTTTCAGATTGTCGGGCATGAAGCGCTGGAAGTCGCCATCGCCCTTGGCCTCTATCATGTTGCCCTTGTCGGTGAGTTGATGACGGCCGGTGAGCTGGGTGACGATCTGGCCGTCGACAACGAAGGTGCCGATACCGCTCCAGTTGGCGACCGGCCCCGTGCCCGAGACGACGATGTCGACCGGCGGCGCATCGGGCAAACTGAGCAGGTTGGCGATGATGCCGTCGGCCGGCTCCGATGCCTTCAGATCGAGGTCGAGCTTATTGTCGGCGGGCGCGAAATGGATGTTGGCGTCGACCGTGCCTTGCTTGCCGTCGTGGCGGGTGATGTTGAGGTTCGTTTCGACCGCCAATGGCGCCGCGTCGGCCTTGAACGAGCCCTTGGCCGCGAGTTCGGCGATGCCGCTGCCGGCCAGCGCCTGCCCGAGCGCGATTTCGGGCAGGTCGATCTGCTTGATGTCGAGCGACACCGGCAGCGTGGTGGCGCCACCTTGGCTCGGCTGCGTGCCGGCCACCGGCAGCCGCGCCAGTTCGATGCGATCGGCGGCGATGCGGCCGGCGCTGAAATTTTTCGACAGAAGCGCCAGCGGCGACCAGTCGACGGCCACTTTGCGCGCCACCAGCCAGGCGCCCTGGCGATCTTCCAGCACCACATGATCGAGCCTCAGCGCGCCGGACCAGATGCCATCGATGCCGCTGACCGTGACCTTCTGGCCATCGGTTGACGCCATGGTCGAGATGATGCCGGCGAGATTGTCGCGGCCGCGCTCGGTCTTGGTCAGCACGACGAGCGCGCCGACCACCGCCGCCACCACGACGAGCAGCGTGTAAAGGACAATGCGGAGGATGCGCTTGAACATTGTCATCAGAATGCCTGGCCGATACCGGCATAGATGCCGAAACGCGGATCGTCGGGATCGCGGTTGAGCGGCACCGCCGCATCGATGCGCAATGGCCCGAACGGCGTTATATAGCGCAGGCCGACGCCGGCGCCGACCTTCATGTCGGAAAAATTGGGGAACTCCTCGGTCGAGACCGTGCCGGCATCGACGAACGGCACGACGCCGATCGTGTCGGTGACGGCGATGCGCATCTCGACCGAGGTCTCGAACAACGAAAGCCCGCCGATCGGCTGGTCGTCGATGTCCTTCGGGCCGATGCCCTGATAGGCATAACCGCGCACCGAACCGCCACCGCCGGCATAGAAGCGTCGGTCGGCAGGAACATCCTGAAGGCCGGCGCCGACGATCGAGCCGATGGCGACGCGTTCGGCGAAGACGAACTTCGAAGCCGTATCGAGCGACTGATAGGCCGACCCCTCGCCCCTCAGCTTGACGAACGCCGCACCACTCAAAATGTCGTAGCTCGGCTCGACGTAGGCCAGCACCCTGAATCCCTTCGTCGGATTCAGCCGGTTGTCGCGGTTGTCGTAGACATATTGCAGCGGAACGCTGGCGATCAGATAGGTGTGCTTGCCGAAGGAATCCTCGATCCTCGAATAGTCGAGCGCGACTTCCGCGGAAACCGTCTGCTGTTTGTCGAGTTCATAGGACAGACCGGTGTTGCCCTTGACCGAGAAATGGTCGTAGGCGTCGGGATGCTCGAACACGGTCTTGACGCCGGCGAAGAATTTCGAGGCCGGCCCGACCACGCCCGGCTTTTCGAACATGATGCCGGCATTGTAGTTGAGCTCGGTCAGGGCGTTGCTGCCGATGCCGCTGATTTTGCCCTCGATGCGCAGCTTTTCGGCACGGCCGAACAGATTGCGGTGGCCCCAATAGCCTTCGAGGCCCAGCCCCTCGGTGTTGGAGAAGGTGCCGCCAAGACCAAAATAGCGCGGCTTGCGCTCGCTCACCTCGACGCCGATCGGGATGTTGCCGTCGGCGTCGAGACTGTCGGCCTCTTTCAGCGTCACGCTGTTGAAAACTTCCAGCCCGAGCAGCCGGTCGCGCGCGTCGTCGATCTCCTCGGGCGAATATTGGCGGCCGCGCTTCAGGCCGGTCATGTATTCGGTGAAATCGCGGTCCACCTTCTCGGTGCCCTCGACGGTGGTGTCGCCGTAGCCGGCAACCGGTCCGGCCGCCACCGTCAGCGTCACGTCGAGCGTCGAGGTGGCGTGGTCGGCGACGATCTCGCGGCCCGTCACCTTGGCCAGCGGCCTGCCCTCCTCCTTGAGCGCCCGCACGATCGACGCCTCGGCCTTGAGCACGGCGCCGGAACCGGCATCGCCGCCGGCGATCAATCCGAAATCGGCGCTCGCCAGCCCCGCCGCATCGCCCTCCAGCCTGATGTCGCCAAGCGTGAATTTCGGCCCGGTCGCAACGTCGATCACCACCGGGATCGGCTGCGGGCCCGAAAATTCGGCATCGGGCGGCAAATCGTCGAGCGGCTTGCCTTCGATGGTGATGGTGACGACACCCTCGTAGCGGGCGTCCGCGTAAAGTGCGGCGATAAGCTGATCGCGGTCGCCGCGCGCCTTGGCCAGCAGGCCGAGCGAACCGGCAACCGGACGTTCTTCATCGCCCTTCAGCGCCGAGGCGTTTTCGAGCTTCTTGACGAGATCCTTGTCGGCATCGGGCGCCTCGATCGTCACGGAATAACGCAGCGGATCGACGATATCGGCGTCTTCGTCCTCCGACGATCCCCACAGCTTGATACCGAAAATCTCGAAAGCCGACGCATTTCCGGTTTCGGCAACCAATGCAGTCGAGCATAGCAAAGCCAAAAGCAGGGCGTGCGAAAACACACGCCGTGGCGCGGTTCCTCCCGACATCTGCCCTTCATACGCCAACATTACAACTCTACCCTAGCTCCCAAAGCTAAAATTGGAATGAACTTCTGAATTGCTCGTAAAGGAGCCACAATCCAATTGTCTGAAATGGACAGGGCTTGGAATTCACACCTTCTGCATCGTCGCAAGAAAGCGTGATCCCTGTCCTATGGAGGTACTACCGGTCATCGGCCGGAAAGGAAACCGTTGGCAGGCGGAACCTGCCGCGTCCTTGTGTTGACAAGCCTGACTGAAGCTTGAACATGTGTGGACGCAACGTAAGCAGTGTCTGGAGGGGTGTTATGGCAATGCGCGCGGCTCGTGGTCTGTCGATTCTGATTCTTCTCTTTTTCGCCTGGGGCAGCAGTGTCGCACAAGCGGCCGAAGCGCGCCGGGTGGTGACATCGGACAATTCCGATTATTTCGGTTTCGATCTCAGATCCGACCAGAATGTCAGCCTCGACCAGTGCAAGACGGCATGCCTCGGCGATCCTGCCTGCCGCGCCTTCACCTACAACCCCAAAGCCAAATGGTGTTTTCTCAAATCCGACTATAATGCGCTGAAACCCTTCAACGGCGCTGTCGCCGGCAAGGTCGTCAACATCGATGGCGACCCCGATATCGGCGCGCCGCCGGACCTCGCCTTCTTCCCCGCCTGGATGGCCGACCAGGCCCAGCAATACCGCAACAGGCTCACGGGCCCGGCCTACACCAAGCCCGCCGAAGGGCTGGCGGCGCTGCGGGAGGCGGCCGAACAGGCGTCGCAGACCGGCGACCACCGCTCGGCCATGCAGAAATACGAGGCCTTGGTTTCCGTATTGCCCGACGACGGCCCGCTCTGGTTCGAACTGGCGCGGGAAACGCTCGCCGTGCAGCCGACCGCCAACAGCGCCGAGGCCTCGACCCTGCCGGCAAACGCCACCTCCGCCGGCTTCAACGCCTACAAGTTGCTGCGCACCACCAAGACGCGCGCCGACGTGCTGGCGCTGCTCGCCGCCGCGCTCGATCGCCGCGACCTCTCCCGGCCCGCCCTGCAGGCTTACGAAGCGAGCCTCGCGCTGGTCAACTCGCCGGCGGTCAAGGCCGACTATGAGGATTTGAAGGCGCGCAAGGGCTTCCGCGTCGTCGAGCACACGGTCGAAGCCGACACCAGCGCGCCGCGCATCTGCGCGCAGTTTTCCGAGGATCTGGTCAAGACCGGCGTCGACTATTCGCAATTCGTCACCGTCGACAACGCCGCCCCCAAGGGCGTCGAGGCCAAGGACAAGCAGATCTGCGTCGAAGGGCTCGAGCACGGCCAGCATTACGACGTGACCTTCCGCTCCGGCCTGCCGGCCGCCATCGGCGAGGTGATCACCGCCCCGGTAGTGCTGTCGATCTATGTGCAGGACCGCGCCCCGTCCGCCCGTTTCACCGGCGACAGCTTCGTGCTGCCTGCCGGCGCGCGCCGCGGTATCCCGGTCGTCACCGTCAACATGAACGCCGCCGAAATGAAGCTCTACCGCATCGGCGACCGCTCGCTGACCCAGCTTCTGTCCGGCTACCAGTTCCTGCGCCAGCTTGACGGCTACGACATCTCCAACATTACCGATCAGATGGGCGAGCCGGTCTGGCAAGGCCAGCTCGACATCGCCGACGACCTGAACAAGGAGGTCACGACGTCCTTCCCGGTCGACGAAGCCCTGCCGCAGCGCAAGCCCGGCGTCTATGTGCTGACCGCACAACCGGTCGACGAGAATGGCGACGACGACGAAGACTATGATTCGCGCGCCACGCAATGGTTCGTCGTCTCCGACATCGGCCTGTCGACCTATACCGGACAGGATGGATTGAACGTCTTTGCCCGTTCGCTCGGAACCGCCAAGCCGATCGCCGGTGCCGAACTGACGCTGCTCGCCAGGAACAACGAAATCCTCGGCACCGCGACATCGGACGCGGAAGGCCGAGCCGTCTTCAACCCCGGCCTGACGCGCGGCGAAGGCGGCATGGTGCCGGCCGTGCTGACAGCCAAGCAGGGCGACAGCGACTTCGTCTTCCTTGACATGGGCCGCGCCGGCTTCGACCTTTCCGATCGCGGCGTCACCGGGCGTCCGGCGCCGGGCGCGCTCGACGTCTATGCCTGGACCGAACGCGGCATCTACCGCGCCTCCGAGGACGTCCATGTCGCAGCACTTGCCCGCGATGGCGCCGCCAAGGCGGTCGAGAACCTGCCGCTGACCTTCATCTTCACGCGCCCCGACGGCGTCGAGAACCGCCGCATCGTCAGCGACGGCGCATCGGCCGGCGGCCATGCCGTCGACCTGCCGCTCGAACCCAACGCCATGCGCGGCACCTGGACGGTGGCGATCCACACCGACCCCAAGCAGGCGGCGGTCGCCAGCCAGATGTTCCTGGTCGAGGATTTCGTGCCGGATCGCATCGAGTTCGACCTCGCCTCCGACAAGCAGGAGATCGCGCAGGGCGAAACCGCCAATGTCACCGTCGACGGCCGCTTCCTTTATGGCGCGCCGGCCGCTGGGCTGGCGCTCGAAGGCGAGCTGACGCTGTCGACCACCCGCGACTGGGACCGTTTCAAGGGCTATTCCTTCGGCCTCGCCGACGAGCAGTCGGCGGAACCGTCAGTCACGCCATTCACCGATCTGCCGGCGGTCGGCGAGGACGGCAAGGCGACCTTCCCGGTTTCCGTCGACCAGTTGCCCTCGACCACCAAGCTCGTCGATGCCAAGGTTGCAATCAGGATGCGCGAGACCGGCGGCCGCGCCGTCGAGCGCTCGCTCAACATCGGCATCCGGCCGCAGGGCCACATGATCGGCATCCGTCCGGATTTCGACGGCGATGAGGTGCCGCAAGGCGGCACGGCGAAGTTCAGCCTGATCGCGGTCGACCCCGACGGCAAGCGCGAGGCGCTGCAAGGCGCACAATGGTCGCTGGTCAAGGTCGAACGCAATTACCAATGGTACCGTTCGAGCAATTCCTGGAACTATGAGCCGGTCACCTTCACCAAGTCGGTGGCCAACGGACAGGTCGACATGACCGCCGACGGCGAAGCCACCGTCTCGCTGCCGGTGGACTGGGGCCGCTACCGGCTCGAGATCGAGACATCGGATCCGGAAGGGCCGGCAACCAGCTACGAGTTCGACGCCGGCTGGTATGTCAGCTCCACCACCACCGAAACGCCTGACGGCCTCGAGATCGCCCTCGACAAGGACACCTATGCGGCAGGCGAAGTGGCCAAGCTCAAAGTGTCGCCGCATTTCGCCGGCGAGCTGCTCGTCACCATCGGCGCCGACAAGCTCTTGAAGACGGTCACCGTCAGCGTGCCGGCCGGCGGCAGCACCATCGACATCCCGGTCGCGGACGACTGGGGCGCAGGCGCCTATGTCACGGCAACGCTGTTCAGGCCGGGCGATGCGCAGGAAACGCGCATGCCGGCGCGGGCCATCGGCGTCAAATGGCTGAAGGTCGATCCGGGCTCCAAGAAGCTCGCCGTCGCCTTGACGCCGCCGGACAAGGCCATGCCGCGCCAGCAGCTGTCGATCCCGGTTTCGGTGGCCGGCGTGCAGCCGGGCGCCAACGCCTATGTCATGGTCGCGGCCGTCGATGTCGGCATCCTCAACCTGACCAACTACAAGGTGCCGGATCCGGAGACCTGGTTCTTCGGCCAGCGCATGCTCGGCCTTGAAGTGCGCGACCTCTACGGCCGCCTGATCGACGGTTCGCTGGGCACATCAGGCAAGCTGCGCACCGGCGGCGACGGCGCCAACATGCAGTCGCAAGGCAACCCGCCGACCGAAAAGCTGGTCGCCTTCTTCTCCGGCCCGGTCCAGCTCGACGCCGACGGCAAGGCGCGGATCGACTTCGACATCCCGCAGTTCAACGGCACCGTGCGCGTGATGGCCGTCGCCTGGACCAGGGACGCGGTCGGCCATGCCCAGACTGACGTGATCGTGCGCGATCCGGTGGTGATCACCTCCGGCCTGCCGCGCTTCCTGGCGCCCGGCGATTCGGCCGTCATGCGGCTCGACGTCACCGACGCGGACGGTCCGGACGGCGACTATGCATTGTCGATAGACACCACCGGCGATCTCTCGGCCGGCAGTGCCGCCCTGCCCGAAAAGCTGACGCTCGCCAAGGGCAAGCGGCAGACACTGACCGTGCCGCTGATGGCCGCGACGCCGGGCAACGCCTCGATCACCATCAAGCTCGCTCATGCCGACGGCACCGCTGTCGAGCAGACGCTCTATGTTCCGGTACGCCCGGCGCAACTGCCGGTGACCACCCGCATGGTCGTCGACCTCAAGGGCAATGGCGGATCGCTGCGCGTCGACAAGGAGCTGCTGGCGGCAAGCCTGCTCGACGGCGCTTCGGTCAGCGTCGGCGTTTCACAGGCGGCGGCCTTCGACGTGCCGTCGCTCCTGATGACGCTCGACCGCTACCCCTATGGCTGCGCCGAGCAGACCACCAGCCGCGCCATGCCGCTTCTCTATGTCAACGACATGGCGTCGGGCGTCGGCATGGCCAGCGACCCCGACCTGCACGGCCGGATCCAGGACGCCATCTACAAGGTGCTGAGCTATCAGGCCTCGGCCGGCAGCTTCGGCCTGTGGGGTCCGGGCTCCGGCGACCTGTGGCTCGACGCCTATGTCACCGATTTCCTGACCCGGGCGCGCGAGCAGAAATACGACGTGCCGGCGCTGGCCATGAACCAGGCGCTGAGCAATCTGCAGAACTCGATCGGCTACGATCAGGACGTTCAGGACCGCGGCAGCGAGATCGCCTATGCGCTCTATGTGCTGGCCCGCAACAAGAAGGCCTCGATCGGCGATCTGCGCTATTATGCCGACACCCAGCTCGAGGCCTTCACGAGCCCGATGGCCGTCGCCCAGTTGGCGGCGGGCCTGGCGCTTTACGGCGACACGCAACGCTCGGAAGCCACCTTCCAGGCGGCGCTGCAGCTGGCCCTGTCGACCTCCGCATACGACTACTACCGGTCGGACTATGGCTCGCCGCTGCGTGACGGCGCGGCGATGCTGGCGCTTGCCGCGGAATCGAAGCCGGTGCCGACGATCGTGCCGGCGCTGATCAAGCTGGTGACAAAGGAACGCGCCGCCGTCCGATGGACCAGCACGCAGGACGAGTCCTGGATGCTGCTGGCGGCCCGCGCGCTGAAGGCCGGCAATGATGCAATCGCGCTGACCATCAATGGCGCGCCGCATGCCGGCGCCTATTCGGACCAGATCGCCGGCAGCGACCTGGCCGACAGTCCGCTGACCGTCGCCAACACCGGCAGCAACCCGCTGCAGGCGGTGGTCACCACGGTGGCCTCGCCGATCCAGCCTCTGCCGGCCAGCGGCAACGGCTTCACCATCGGCCGCACCTACTACAAGCTCGACGGCACCGAAGCCAATGTCACGGAGGCGACCCAGAACGAACGCTATGTCGTCGTGCTCAAGATCTACGAGCAGAACAACTGGCCTTCGCGGCTCGTGATCACCGATCTGCTGCCGGCCGGCTTCGAGATCGACAATCCGGGCCTGGTTTCCAGCGCCCAGTTGTCGAACTTCTCCTGGCTGGCCCAGACCGACGCCGCCCATCTCGAATTCCGCGACGACCGTTTCGTCGCGGCCTTCAATCCCAACGATGGCGACGGCGACCGCAACATCACGCTCGCCTATGTCGTGCGCGCGGTGACGCCGGGCACGTACGCCCATCCGGCGGCAACGGTAGAGGATATGTACCGGCCGCAATATTCGGCCCGCACCGCGACAGGCATGATGGAGGTCAGGGCGCCGTAAGGCGCCGATGGCGATCATAAAAATGGCGATTGCGCTGCCCCTCATCCGCCTGCCGGCACCTTCTCCCCGTATAGTGACGGGGAGAAGGGAGCTGTCACGATCGTCAGCACCTGTTCTGCAACGTTGGAAATTGGCGAAAGCCGCCGCGCAAGCCCCTTTCTCCCCGTCTCTATACGGGGAGAAATGCCCGGCAGGGCAATGAGGGGGCAGCGCCATGCTCTCAAAAAAAGTCTTACGCCGCATAGCCATCACAGCAGCTTCCTGCGCCGGCTTCCTCGCCCTCTCCGCCGCCGCCCTCTGGCAGCTCGACCGCGCCTTTCCGCCGCCGCTGCCGGCCGAGCTCATCGTGTCGGCTGAAGTGCAGGACCGCGACGGCCAGCTGTTGCGCGCCTTCGCCACGCCGGACGGCTATTGGCGGCTCGCCACCCGCCTCGACCAGATCGACAAGCTGCTCGTCGACATGCTGGTGACTTACGAGGACAAGCGCTTCTGGGACCATGAAGGCGTCGACGCGCTGGCGCTGGCGCGGGCCGCCGGCCAGTTCGCGACCAATGGCCGTATCGTCTCCGGCGGCTCGACGCTGTCGATGCAGCTCGCCCGGCTGACCGAACCGCGCGACAGCCGCAGCCTCGGCTCGAAGGTCAAGCAGATGCTGCGCGCCATCCAGATCGAGCGGCGGCTCACCAAGCGCGAGATCCTCGAACGCTATTTGACGCTGGCGCCTTATGGCGGCAATCTCGAAGGCGTGCGCGCCGCTTCGCTCGCCTATTTCGGCAAGGAGCCGAAGCGGCTGACGATCTCGGAGGCGGCCCTGCTCGTCGCCTTGCCGCAACTGCCGGAAAAACGCCGGCCCGACCGCAATCTCGCACTCGCCCACGCCGCCCGCGACCGGGTGCTGACGCGCATGGTTTCGGCAGGCCTGCTCGGCGAGCGCGAGGCCGCGCGCGCCGCGCTCGACGACGTTTCCGGCATCCGCCGCACGCTGCCGGCGCTCGCCGCCCATGTCGCCTATGCGATACTGCCCAGGGCCGTCCCCGGACAGTCGTTGCAGCTGACGATCCGCAAAAGCGTCCAGGAAGGGCTGGAACAGGTGGCCAGGGATGCCGCCACCAGGCTCGGGCCTCGCCTGTCCGTCGCCATGGTGATGGCCGACGCCCGCACCGGCGACATCCTTGGCGAGGTCGGCTCGGCCAACTATTTCGACGCCAGCCGCTCCGGCTGGATCGACATGACCAGGATCGTCCGCTCGCCCGGTTCGACGTTGAAACCATTCATCTACGGGCTCGCCTTCGAACAAGGGCTGGTCGCGCAGGAAACGCTGATCGACGACAGCCCGACGGATTTCGGGGGCTACCGGCCGAAGAATTTCGACATGGGCTACCAGGGCGACGTCAGCATCCGCCAGGCGCTGCAACTGTCGCTCAATGTGCCGGCGATCAGGGTGCTCGACGCGGTCGGGCCGGCGCGGCTGCTCGCGCGCTTCCGGCAGGCCGGCGTCACGCCGGTGCTGCCCCTGAACAAGGCGCCAGGTCTCGCCATCGGCCTTGGCGGCGTCGGCGTGACGCTGCGCGACCTCGTCCAGCTCTATGCCGGGCTTGCCAATGGCGGCAAGGCGCACACGCTGCATGACGGCACCGAACCGGCGAATGCCGGGCGCTCCACCGTCACCATCCTGGACGATCAGGCAAACTGGCAGATCACCGACATCCTGTCGGGGGTGAAGCCGCCCGAAGGGGCCATGCAACGCGGCATCGCCTACAAGACCGGCACTTCCTACGGCTACCGCGATGCCTGGTCGGTCGGCTTCGACGGGCGCTACGTGCTGGGCGTCTGGGTCGGCCGTCCCGATGCCGGCGCGGTGCCCGGCCTGTCCGGCTATGTCTCGGCCGCACCCATCCTGTTCGAGGGCTTTGTCCGCTCCGGCCTGGCTGCCGTGCCGCTGCCAGGCCAGCCGGCCGGCGTCATTAGACCGAGGCGCGATGATCTGCCGGTGACGCTCGCCCGTTTCGGCGCCGGCGCCGACGGGCTGGTCCAGGCGACGCCGACCGAGCCCGCGCCGACGATCATCTTTCCACCCGATGGCGCCCGCGTCGATCTCGGCACCACCTCCGCCGGGGCCTCACCGCTGGTGCTGAAGCTGCAAGGCGGCCGGGCGCCGTTCCGCTGGCTGGCCAACGGCAAGCCGCTGGCCGGCATCGACCGGCGGCGCACAGCGACCTGGCAGCCTGACGGCGCCGGCTATTCGACCCTGACCGTGATCGATGCGGCCGGACGTGCGGCCAGCGTGAAAGTATTCGTTGAGTGAAAGTGTTCGTTGAGTAGACTGCGCCAAGCGATTCAACACATTGCGTTTTGCGCCTGCCGGCGGCTTCAGGAACTATGCTCGCGAATGGCGGCACTTCACGCTGTAAAACGAGCCGTTCCGTTTCCATAGCAGCGCTTCGATTTTCCCATCACCGCCGAATGAACCAGCCATTACCGAGCACAACCACGCCCCGACCAGCCATTGCCGGGGCGCGACCTGTCCCTAAATAGATCGTTTCATGAGCCCGGATTCCGCATGGCGGCGTTGTGAGGAAAGAATTTCCTCATTAGGCCAAAGATCGGCGAAAAATTGCTTCAAACGGACAAAAAAAGCAACACCGAATGCATCTAATTTCTACCAATTCGGTAGATTGAAATGAGTTCAACGGAGGCGGAAATGACCAATCCTCATTTCAGGAAATTGCTCGGCGCACTGGTCGCTGCATCGGTCCAGTTCGGAACGCTCGGTTTCGCGTTTGCCGATACCACCATTCTCAACGTGTCCTATGATCCAACGCGTGAACTGTACAAGCAATTCGACGAGGCCTTCGTCGCCCACTGGAAGGCCGAGACCGGTGAGACGGTGACCATCCAGCAGTCGCATGGCGGGTCGGGCGCCCAGGCCCGCGCCGTGATCGACGGCCTCGACGCCGACGTGGTGACGCTGGCGCTCGAAGGCGACATCAACGCCATCGTCTCGAAATCGAAGAAGATCAATCCGGACTGGCGGACCAAGTTCGAGAACAATTCGGCGCCCTACACTTCGACCATCATCTTCCTCGTCCGCAAGGGCAACCCGAAAGGCATCCAGGACTGGGGCGATCTGGTCAAGGACGACGTCCAGGTGATCACGCCGAATCCCAAGACCTCGGGCGGCGCGCGCTGGAACTATCTCGCCGCCTGGGCCTATGCCAACGCCAAGGATGGCGGCGACGAGGCCAGGACGAAGGAATTCGTCGGCAACCTCTACGCCCATGTTCCGGTGCTCGACACCGGCGCGCGCGGCGCGACCGTGACCTTCGCGCAAAAGGGCCTGGGCGACGTGCTATTGGCCTGGGAAAACGAGGCCTATCTGGCGCTCGACGAGTTCGGCGCCGACAATTTCGACGTCGTCTACCCGCCAACCTCGATCCTGGCCGAGCCGCCGGTCGCCGTGGTCGACGCCAATGTCGATGCCAAGGGTACGCGAAAAGTCGCCGAAGCCTATCTGAGCTTCCTCTATTCCAAGGAAGGCCAGACGCTGATCGCCAAGAACCACTATCGCCCGTCGAAGCCCGAGCTGGTGCCGGCGGAGGACCTCGCCAAACTGCCTGAGATCAAGCTGATTACCATCGACGATCCACTTTTTGGCGGTTGGAAGAAAGCACAGCCTTACCATTTCGGCGACGGTGGTATATTCGACCAGATCTACAAGCCGGCCCAATAGACCCGATAAGCTAGACTCTAGATCAGGACGACATGACCACAGCACCCGCCAAGGCGAGGTGGCGGTTCAGACAGCCGAGCGTCATTCCGGGTTTCGGATTGACGCTCGGCTTCTCACTTGCCTACCTCACCCTCATCATTCTCATTCCCCTGTCGGGGCTGATCTGGCGATCGGCCGCGCTCGGCTGGACCGATTTCTGGGCGATCGCCACCGACCGGCGCACCATCAATGCGCTTGAAATCAGCTTCGGCACCGCCTTCGTTGCCGCCGCCGTCAATGTCGTCTTCGGCACGATCGTCGCCTGGGTGCTGGTTCGCTACAACTTTCCGGGCCGCCGCATCGTCGATGCCATGGTCGACCTGCCCTTCGCCCTGCCGACGGCCGTGGCCGGCATTGCGCTGACCACGCTCTACGCGCCGAATGGCTGGCTCGGCAGTTTGCTGGCGCCGCTCGGCATCAAGGTCGCCTACACGCCGCTCGGCATCGTCATCGCGCTGATCTTTATCGGCCTGCCTTTCGTCGTGCGCACCGTCCAGCCGATCATGGAGGAGATCGACAAGGAGGTCGAGGAAGTGGCCGCCACGCTTGGCGCCAATCGCTTCCAGACCATTGCCCGTGTCCTGCTTCCGGGCCTTGCGCCGGCCATCGTCACCGGCTTCGCGCTGGCTTTCGCGCGCGGCGTCGGCGAATACGGCTCCGTCATCTTCATCGCCGGCAACCTGCCCTACAAATCCGAGATCGCACCATTGCTGATCGTCATCCGGCTGGAGGAATACAATTACGCGGCGGCGACCGCGATCGCGGCAATCATGCTCGCTTTGTCGTTCGTGATGCTGCTGGTCATCAATCTGGTGCAGACGTGGAGCCGCAAGCGCTATGGCTGATCCGGAGATCAAATCCTACGCGCCACATCACGAAAGCCAGTCGGCGGCGGTGACCGAAAGCCGCTCGGCAAGAGCCGTGCTGATGATCGTGACCTTCACCTTCCTCGGCATTTTCCTGCTCTTACCGCTGATCATCGTCTTCAACGAAGCCTTCGCAAAGGGCATCGAGGCTTATACCGAAGCGCTGGTCAACCCCGATTCGCGCTCGGCGATCCGCCTGACGCTGCTGGTGGCGGCGATCTCGGTGCCGCTCAATGTCGTCTTCGGCATCTCGGCCGCCTGGGCGATCGCCAAGTTCGAATTCAAGGGCAAGGCTTTTCTCACCACGCTCATCGACCTGCCGTTTTCGGTCTCGCCGGTTATTTCCGGCCTAGTCTATGTGCTTTTGTTCGGCGCACAGGGCCTGCTCGGCGCCTGGCTGAAGGCGCATGGCATCGTCATCCTGTTTGCCGTGCCGGGCATCGTGCTGGCCACCATCTTCGTCACTTTCCCCTTCGTCGCCCGCGAACTGATCCCTTTGATGCAGGAGCAGGGCAATGGCGACGAGGAGGCGGCGCTATCGCTCGGCGCCAATGGCTGGCAGGCCTTCTGGTACGTGACGCTGCCCAACGTCAAATGGGGGCTGCTCTACGGCGTGCTGCTGTGCAATGCCCGCGCCATGGGCGAGTTCGGCGCGGTGTCGGTGGTGTCGGGACACATACGCGGGCTGACCAACACCATGCCGCTGCATGTCGAAATCCTCTATAACGAGTACAATGCCGCCGCCGCCTTCGCCGTCGCTTCGCTGCTTGCAGGCCTGGCGCTGGTGACGCTGGTCTTGAAAACAATTCTCGAAATGCGCTACGGCGCCGAGATCGCCGCGACGCGCGGACATTAGAAGGTTCTGTATATGGAAGTTCGCGTTGCCAACGTGCGCAAGGAGTTTGAACGGTTTCCGGCGCTTCAAGACGTCTCGCTCGACATTAAATCCGGTGAACTGATCGCGTTGCTCGGACCTTCCGGCTCCGGCAAGACGACGTTGCTCAGGCTGATCGCCGGGTTGGAGCGGCCAACGAAAGGAAAGATCTTCTTCGGCGAGGAGGACGCGTCGCAAAAGTCGATCCAGGAGCGCAATGTCGGCTTCGTCTTCCAGCATTATGCGCTGTTTCGCCATATGACGGTCGCCGACAATATCGGCTTTGGCCTCAAGGTTCGGCACGGGCCGACACGTCCGTCGGCGCAGGAAATCCGCCGCCGAGCCTCCGAGCTTCTCGACCTCGTCCAGCTTTCCGGCCTGGAAAAGCGCTATCCGGCGCAGCTTTCGGGCGGCCAGCGCCAACGCGTGGCGCTGGCCCGCGCCATGGCGATCGAACCGGCCGTGCTTTTGCTCGACGAGCCGTTCGGCGCGCTCGATGCCCAGGTCCGCCGTGAACTGCGCCGCTGGCTGCGCGACATCCATGACGCCACCGGCCACACCACCGTCTTCGTCACCCATGACCAGGAAGAGGCGCTCGAGCTTGCCGATCGCGTCGTGGTGATGAGCCAGGGCACCATCGAGCAGGTTGGCACCGCCGATGAGATCTACGACACGCCGAATTCGCCCTTCGTCTACGGCTTCATCGGCGAATCGAGCTCGATCCCTGTCAAGGTCGAGGACGGCCAGGTCTGGATCGCCGACCGCCCGATCGGGCTGTCCGCGCCGCAGGCGCCGCAGGGCGAAGCGACGCTGTTCTTCCGCCCGCACGATGTCGAACTGGTGGACGAATGCAATGGCTGCATCGCCGGCACGGTCGTCGCCAGTCGCCGCGTCGCCGGCACCAGGCGGGTGGAGCTCGAAATCGGCGGCGAGCGCCAGCGGGTCGAGGTCGAGCTGCCCGTCGGCCATCCGGCGGCGCAGAAAAGCCGGGTGGCGTTCCGGCCGCGGCGCTGGAAGCTTTTTCCGGCTGCTTGATCCTCGCAGGGCGCTACTATGCTAGCCAGTTCTCGATCTTCAAGCCCTTGATCCGGTTGAATTCTCCCGTGTTGGCCGTCACCAGCGTAATGCCCAGTGCGCAGGCGTGGGCAGCAATAAAAAGGTCATTGTGGCCAATGGTCTGGCCCGCGCCTTCCAGCTCGGTGCGAAGTGCGCCGTACTCGGTATCTACCGGCACATCGAGCGGCAAAACAGGGATCTCAGCCAGCAGCTCCTCGACTTTCTTAAGCAGCTTGGCCGATCCCTTCCTGGCGCAGCCATATCGCAGTTCCGAGGCGACCACGATGCTGGTGCACACGGCGGCGTCTCCCTCGCGCACCATTGCACTTGCTGCTTTGCCAGCCGGGTTTCGGATCATGTCGCTGATAATGTTCGTGTCCAGCATGAACCGCATCAAAAAATTTCCACGGATTCGATAGGCGCATCGTCGATCTCCGGGAAGTCGTCTTCAGGACCGAGCGGCGGCTCTTTCGCCCATTGGGCGAGCAGCGCTGTGAGGCCAGGTTTGCGGACCGGCTCGATGACCAGGCGGTCGCCTTCACGGCTGATCAAGACCTTTTCGCCGGGAAGCTCGAACTCGACGGGAATGCGCACCGCCTGGCTGCGGTTGTTGCGGAACAGCTTCGCCTCCTTCGGTGGCGGGGTTGAATGGCGGCGCTGGGGCATGGTCGCGGCTCCCTTTGTATATGCCTTTTGTATATGCCATACAGCTCCGTGATGCAAGGCGCCGGAAAACTCAGGCGCGAGGAAAATTCCGCCTGGAACGAAATCCTAACAACCGGCTGTTTCGGCGATGTCTTTTCTCGCAACGCGGCAACAGAGCTGCTGTACGTGCCTCGCCGCACACGATATGACGCCGATATGTTCCGGTAATAAATGCATTGCATGGAGCCTGTTTTCATGAAGCGATTTTTGCTCGGCGTCGCCACTCTGGCCGGCCTGTTCCTCGCATCCTCCCAAGCCTGGTCGGCCGACAGACTGCTGAACGCTTCCTACGATGTCGGCCGCGAACTGTTTGCGCAGGTCAACAAGGCCTTCGTCGCCGGTCACCCCGGTGTGACCATAGATCAGTCGCATGCCGGGACGTCGGCGCAGGCGCGTGCCATCGCCGAGGGCCTCGGCGCCGACGTCGTCACCTTCAACCAGGTCACCGATATCGACTTCCTGGTCAAGAAGGGTCTTATCTCCGCCGACTGGCAGAAGGATTTCCCCGACAACGCCTCGCCTTTCTATTCGCTGCCGTCCTTCCTGGTGCGCGCCGGCAATCCAAAGCAGATCAAGGATTGGAACGATCTTGTGCGCGACGACGTGCAGGTGATCTTCCCCAACCCGAAGACATCGGGCAACGCGCGCTACACCTATCTGGCGGCCACCGCCTATGCCAAGGAAGCCTTCAAGGGCGACGACGCCAAGGTGAAGGAATTCGTCACCAAGCTCTTCAACAACGTGCCGATCTTCGATACCGGCGGACGCGCCGCGACCACCACCTTCGTGCAGCGCGAGATCGGCGACGTGCTGATCACCTTCGAGTCGGAAACGCGCGGCATCCGCAGGGAGTATGGCGAGGACAAGTTCGAGCAGGTGACGCCCTCGGTCAGCCTGCTGGCGGAGTTTCCAGTGGCGATCGTCGACACGGTCGCCGACGAGCATGGCACGGGTGACCTCGCCAAGACCTATCTCGACTTCCTCTACACGCCGCAGGGCCAAGACATCCTTGCCGAGAACGGCAACCGTGTTCGCGACCAGACCGTCGCCGCCAAATACAAGGCTGAGTTTCCCGATGTCCGCCTGCTGACGGTGGAAGATGTCTTTGGTGGCTGGGCCAAGATCCAGGCCGAGCATTTCGCCGCGGGCGGATTGCTCGACCAGACCTATGGCAGTCGCTGAAGCAAGCGATCTTCGAACACGATGGGAAGCCGGCTTTTGCCGGCTTTCTTCGTTTTCCGCTCGGGAAAGGTGATTTCCCGCTTTCCAGGCGCCTGTCCTCCAAAACGTTACGAAGAATCAACGCGTTTGCGTGCAATATGTCATCAGGCGGATTGTCTGCGCGAAACGGCATCGCACGGCTAAACCGTCATGATTTGCACACAAACAGCCGCCAGACGCGGTTGGTTGGGGCTTCATGGGTTGACTCGGGCATGCTGACCAAAAAAGGGAAATACGGCCTCAAGGCCCTCGTCCATCTGTCCGGCCTGCCGGTCGGCCAGCTCGCATTCGTCAACGACATTGCGGTCGCCAACAACATCCCGAAGAAATTCCTCGATGCCATTCTGGGCGAATTGCGCAATGCCGGCTTCGTCCAGAGCCGCAAGGGCAAGGAAGGCGGCTATCGCCTCGCCCGACCGGCTTCCGAGATCAAGATCGGCCATGTCGTGCGTGTCCTCGACGGGCCGCTGGCGCCGATCCCTTGCGCCAGCCGCACCCAATATCAGCGCTGCGAGGATTGCGACGAGGCGACATGCCAGGTCCGGCACATGATGCTGGAGGTGCGCCAGGCGGTCGCCGAGGTGCTGGACAATCGCAGCCTCGCCGCCATGCGCGACGCCGACAACGACGATTTTCCGGTCGAGCTGACGTCGCAGATTTAGTCAGGCGCCTCGAACGGGCTCACGGCATCGGCGACGATGTCGGCGATCGGGCGCGTCGCATCGAACGTCAACGCGTTCTCGTCGGCTGCCGGCGCTTCAAGCGTGGCGAACTGGCTGTCGACGAGGCTTGCCGGCATGAAATGGCCTTGGCGGGAGCCGACACGCCGCTTTGCCGTCGCGGGATCGATGTCCAGATAGAGGAAAACGATGCCCTGGCAAAAACCGCGCAGACGCTCGCGGTAGCTGCGCTTCAGCGCCGAGCAGGCAGCGACGACGCCTTGCCCATCGCCGACCGATCCGGCAATGCGCCGGCCGATCGCGTCGAGCCAGCCTTCGCGCAAGGCATCGGTCAGCGGCTCGCCGCTTGCCATGCGCGCGACGTTCTCGGGCGGGTGAAGCCTATCGCCCTCGACGAAGATGGCGCCTAGCTTCGTGGCCAGCGCTTCGCCGACGGCCGACTTGCCGCAACCGGCGACGCCCATGACCACGATGGCCGGTGCGGACCGAACGGGATCCCGCTGCACGTGAGCTGCCTTTTCGTCCACGACGCGGGTCAGCGGCTGGCCGGCGCGCGGCCGTAAAGCAGGAGCATGGCGACGATGACGACGCCGTAGATGATCTGCCGCCCCGCCTCCGGCATCTGCATGACCGAAAGAATGGATTGCAGAAGCGTGATCAGGATGACGCCAGCGACCGTGCCCAGATAGGAGCCGCGCCCACCGAGGATCGAGGTGCCGCCAAGCACCACCGCGGCGATCGACGGCAGGAGATAGGCGTCGCCCATCGACTGCGCCGCCTTGGAGGCATAGCCGGCCAGCAGCACACCGCCGAAGGCGGAAAGACCGCCGGAGACGGCGAAGGCGATCATTACGACACGCCGCGTATCGATGCCGGAGAGGTAAGCGGCGCGCTCGCGGTTGCCGATGCCGTAGACGGTGCGGCCGAAGCCGGTGCGGGTCAGCACGAAAACCATCGCGGCACCGATCAGCGCCCAGATGACGACCGCGTTGGGCACGCCCGGAATGGCAAAGCCGGTCGCCAGATAGCGCATCGCCCGGGTCGCCGAATCCTGCGGCGAGAAGCCGCCCGTATAGACCACCATCAGCCCTTGCGCGACGGCATTGGTGGCGAGCGTGATGATCATCGAGGGAATGCGCAGATAAGCGACGCCAATGCCGTTGACGACGCCGATCGCGACACCGCAGAAAATGCCGAACGGGATCGCCAGCGCCACGCCGACCGGGCCGTAGGCGGCGGCCGCACAGGCCATCATGGCGCCCGTCGCCACCGACCAGGGCACCGACAGGTCGATCTGGCCAAGCAGGATGACCAGCATCATGCCGGTGGCGATGACGCCGAGAAACGAGGCCACCTTGAGCTGCTGCAGCAGGTAATCCGGCGACAGGAAGCTGCGCGAATAGAGGCTGCCGACAAACAGCAGTAGCACGATGCAGGCAAAGGCCGTCAACACCGCGGGATCGGCGCGGCGGATGAATTTCGGCATGCGGCGGGCGATGCCACCTATCGTCGTTTCGCTCACAGGAACCACTCCAGCCGGTTGCGGACCCTGAACAGGGCGAAGGCGCCGAGGCTGACCGCGATCAGCAGGATGATACCCTGGAACAGCGGCTGCCAGAGCGGATCGAAATCGAAGACGAAAAGCAGGTCGCCGATGGTGCGAAAGGCGAGCGCGCCGAAGATCGCGCCGAGGGCGCTGCCCTTGCCGCCGAACAGCGAGACGCCGCCAAGCACCACGGCGGCGATCGAGAACAGCGTATAGGCGTTGCCGCTGGCATAGGCCGCCTCGCCCGTATAGGTGAAGAAGGTCAGGAACAGCCCGCCGATCGCGGCGAGCAGTCCGGCGAGCGCATAGGCGGCGAACTTGCCACGGCGGATCGGCACGCCGGACATATAGGCCGCGATCTCCGACGATCCGGCAGCGTAAGCCGCGCGGCCGAGCACCGACCGGCTGAACGGCACCCAGACCACGAGCACGACGGCCAAAAGCACCACCAGGCTCGCCGGCACCACGCCGAACAGCCGCCCGGTCAGCGCGTCGGCAAGATCCTCGTTGACCGAACCGCCCGGAAACGGTCTCAAAAGCAGCGCGATGCCGAAATACACCGCACCCGTGGCGATGGTGGCGACGATCGGCTGCAGCCGTCCGTAGATGACGATGGCGCCGTTGATCGCCCCGCACAGCAGTCCTGTGCCAAGCACCGCTACCACACCGAACGCGGTCTCGATGCCGGTACCGATGACCAGCCATGAGGCCAGGCAGTTGGTCAGCAGAAAGATCATGCCGACGGATAGGTCGATGCCGGCGGTGATCACCACCAGCGTCTGCGCCATGGCGACGAAGGCGAGCAGCACGCCCTTGTTCGAGGCCGTCTGCACGACATTGGCGGTAAAGCCCGCCGGATGGTTCGAGGTGTAGATCGTAAACATCACGATGAAGATGCCGAACGCCAGCAACGTTCCGCGTTGTTCGGCAAGCCAGTAGCGCCAATCTTTCACGCGTCCGCTCCTCGGGCTGGCGTCTTCGCCATGCCTCGGGCTGGCGTCTTCGCCATGCCGCTAACAGGCATCTCTTCGCCATGGATGTTGAGCGCACTGGCAATCAGCGCCCGCTCGGTGATCTCGGCGCCGACCAGTTCGCGCTTGACCGCCCCGTCATAGAGCACCAGCACCCGGTCGCAGCAGCCGATCAGCTCGTCATAGTCGGTCGAGTAGAAAAGGATCGCAGCACCCTGATCGGCGAGCTTGCGCATCAGCTGATACAGTTCCTGCTTGGTGCCGACATCGATGCCGCGCGTCGGATCGTTGAGCAGGATGATGCGCGGCTGCCGCATCAGCCATTTGGCGATCACGACCTTCTGCTGGTTGCCGCCGGACAGCGCGCCGACCGGAATGTCGAGGCCGGCCGTCTTGATCGCAAGCAGGCCGACCATGTCGTCGATCAGTCGCTGCTCGGCGGCACGGTCGATGATGCCGGCTTTGGACAGCCGGTCGAGCGCGGCGAAGGAGAGGTTTTCGCGCACCGTCATCGGCAGCATCAACCCTTCCGTCTTGCGATCCTCCGGGATCAGCGCCATGCCGATCCGATCGTCGCGCGCGGCGGCCGGGCTGGCGATCGCCATTGGCTTGCCGTCGATCAATATCTGGCCGGACAGGCCGCGCAGCACGCCGAAGAAGGCGAGCAGCAATTCGCGCTGGCCCTGGCCGTCGAGACCGCCGAGGCCGACGACCTCGCCTGCGCCGACTGTGAGCGAGATATTGTCCAGCCGGTCGGTCCAGGAAAGCTTGCGCGCCTCCAGCACCGGAGCGGCGGTGGCCGGCGCGCGCACCGGCTTTGGCGGAAAGATGTGGCTGTATTCGCGGCCGATCATCAGCTCGACGACTTCATTGTCGCTCTTCGTGCCAGCCACGTAGCTGGCGACATTGCGGCCGTTGCGGAACACCGTGCATTGGTCGGCAAGCTCGGCGATTTCGTTCATGCGATGCGAGATGTAGAGCAGCGCCAGCCCTTCCGAGCGCAGCCGCTTCAAGACGCCGAAAATCTTGGCGACGTCCGCCGCGGTCAGCGCCGACGTCGCCTCGTCGAGGATCAGGATGCGCGGCTTCCTGGCGAGAGCCTTGGCGATTTCGACCATCTGCCTTCTTGAAAGAGGCAGATCCTTGACCAGCGCAAGCGGATGAATGTCGGCCGCCCCCGCGCGCGCCAGGGCATCTTCCGCGATGCGTCGCTGCGCCTTGCGGTCGATCATGCCGAAGCGCTTCGGCGGATCGGAAATGACGATGTTGTCGGCGACGCTGAGTTCGGGGACGAGCGACAGTTCCTGGAAGATGCAGACGATGCCGGCCTGGTTGGCGGCGGCCGGCGAAGCGAAGGTCACCTCGCTTCCGTCCAGCATCATGCGGCCTTCGTCGGGCGCGACGACGCCGGCCATGACCTTGATCAGCGTCGATTTGCCGGCGCCGTTTTCACCGAGAATGGCGTGAATGCTGCCCGATGTGACCGAAAGCTCGGCCTTTTCCAGCGCCCGCACACCGCCATAGCGCTTGGATATGCCCTCCATGCGGAAGAGCGGAACCGCACCGTCCATCGGCCCCTCCCAAGGCGCTCGTTCTTCGGGACCGGCGCCGCGGGATGTCCCACGGCGCCAAGCGATCAGTCTACTGGTTTTCCTTGCTCTGGCCCATGATTTCCTGCGCGGTGAAGTTGATGCCGCAGGTCGGGAAGGAGTTGCCGACGAAGAAATTGTCGGACTGGTCGGGGAAATAGTCCTCGCCTTCCTTGAAGTTCGGATCCTCGACGATCGCCAACGGCAGCTTCACGGCTTGCGGGACGACCTGTCCTTCGAGCGCGGCGATCGCCGTCTTGACGGCGACCGCCACCTGGGCGGGGCCGGTGCCGGCCGACGAGCATTTCAACCCGTCCGCGGCAAACTTGGCGCAGAATTTGCGGAAGCCATTCTCCGTTTCGCCGCCGAACGGCACGAACGGATGCTTGGCGTCGATCATCGCCTGGACGATGCCGGTGTCGCCGCCCTGCCCGGTGACGCCGTCGAAGGGGCCGTTGGTGGCGATCGCGTCTGCCGAAGCCTTTTGCGCAACGCCGTCATCCCATTTGCCGACGACTTCGGTGACCTCCCACTTCTTGCCCGAAGCGTCGAGAACCTCGTGGATGCCATTATGGCGATCGGTGTCGACCGACGTGCCGGCAACGCCGCGCACTTCGAGGATCTTGCCGCCATTGGGCACGTGCTTGATCAGCCAGTTGCCCCACAACTCGCCAAGGCCTTTCTGGTCGACATTGACGTTGATGGCGTCCTTGGTGTCGAGAATGTTGTCGAAGGCGACCAGCACGACGCCGGCTTCCTTGGCGCGCTTGATGACCGGCCCGAACGCCGTCGGATTCTGCGCGTTGACGACGATCGCGTCATAGCCGGAATCGATGAAGTTGTTGATCGCCGAAATCTGCGCCGGCACGTCTTCGCCGGTCGAGACGACCTTGAACTCCTTCAGTTTCGCCGCGACCTCCGGCTGCGCCGCGTAGGCCTTCGCCGTCTGCACCATCTGGATGCGCCACGTGTTGGCGATGTAGCCATTGGCGAGCGCGATGCGGTACGGACCGTCTTTCTTGGGGAATTTGAAGAACTGCGTATCGGCCGCCCAAGGGGCGAAGCAGTCCGGCTCGGCGGACGGGCCTGTGACGATTTCGGGCTCGGCGAGCGCCGACGAGCTCAGCATGACGAATGCAGTGGCAGCAACGATGCCGCCAACGAGTGACTTGATCATCGATATTCCTCCCAGTTGCAGTTTTTGATTGTTCTTACGCGTCTTGCGCGTCAGGCCCGGCACCTCCCGCCTTGCCCGTCGCGCATTTTCAGGTGGCCGAACGCCGACCCGATCTCCTCCCTTGCCGCTCGGTAAACCGGAGTAAAAACTATCATATTATATATAATAAACAAGCTTTACCTGTCGCTTATATATAATAAACAGACTTCGGTCTTTGCCGCGAGCTTTCACCCTAAGGCGAATGGTAGCGCTACCATGGCGCAGTGTAAAGCGGCATTTCGCGAATGCCTGCAAAGTGCTTTTCAGCGGGCCGTGCTCTCGCGGCGCTTGAGTTCGAAGCCGAGGTCGACGACCGGCTCTTGCGGCCGCTTGCCGGCAATCGCCGCAAGCGCCATGGCGACCGCCCGCCGGCCGATCTCGTAGCGAGGCGTCCGGATGCTGGTGATCGACGGAAAGGCCACTTCCATCATGTCGAGATCGTTGAAGCCGGTGATGCCGATCGTCTTCGGCACGGCGATCGAGGCGCGGTGGCACTCGAACAATACGCCGAGCGCGATGTCGTCATTGTTGCAGAAAACCCCGTCGAGCGTCGGCGCCTTGGCCAGCGCATCGCGGAACAGTTCGCGCCCGAGCGTCACGCTGGACGGCACCGGCGTGGTGGTGACCAGCCGCGCGTCGAACAGGCCGGCCGCCTCCATTGCCGCGCGATAGCCGGCCAGACGCCGCTGCGAGCGCGGGTCCATGCGGGCGCCGATGAAGCCGATGCGGCGATAGCCCATTTCGATCATGTGCACGGTCGCCGCCCTGCCCCCGTCGAAATGCGAGAAGCCCACCATCATGTCGACCGGATCGGGCCCGGTCTCCATGACCTGGACCACAGGGCAGCCGGCCGTCTCGAGCAGTCTTCGCGATGTTGGTGTCTGGTCGATGCCCGCCACGATCAGCGCGGCCGGGCGCTGGGGACCGAACACTTGCAGCAGCCGTTCCTCCTCAAGGCCGGAATAATGGGTGTTGCCGAGCTGGATGCGGAAGGAGCTGTCCGACAGGCTGTCATAGATGCCGCGCAGCACTTCGGCAAAGACGCTGTTGGTGAGCGAAGGCACCAGCACGCCAAAGACCTCGGCGCGCGCCGAAGCCAGCGCCCGCGCATTCGGGTCGGGCAGATAGCCGAGTTCATCGACGGCCGCCTGGATCTGGCGGCGCAGATCCTCCGAAACACGCTCCGGCTCGCGCAAGGCGCGCGAGACGGTGATGGCGCCGACGCCGGCCCTGCGCGCGACATCGGCGATCGTCGGACGGCCGCCGCCGCGGCGCGAGCGCGGTCTGGTCACAGCCTTGTCCCGAACGCGGCGCCTGCGCCGAAGCCCGACCACGCAACGATGTTCAGCGTCTTTGCCACTCTCGCTATACCACCCGACCTGCGGCCCCACCCGTCTGGCGTCGCGCAGCCTTACCCCATTGTCAAGCGAACGGGCAGGACGGCCAGGACAATCGCTTCGCACAAACGATGGCATCCAACTCATGTTCGAATGACCAATTGTCGATGTCGGCACCGCCCCTCATCCGCCTGCCGCAACGCTGGCGACCCCTTTCCCCGTTTTTCACGGGGAGAGGCCGGGGTGAGGGGCAGCGCAAACCTGGAGCGATTGCCCTGAACTGTGGCTGGTTTCAACTTGACTGATGACGGCAGTTATGATAGGAATTTATTCATGGTGCTGATTTGCGCCAGCGACCCTGCCGAGGCGGGTTTTCTGTGCGGTGATTGGCTCAGGCAGCCTCGTTTCAGGCCATCGCCGCGGCGCTGCGTCGCGCCTTCCACAAAAGCAGCACCATAGCCGCTACATTCAGCAGGTTCCAGGCAATGCCGTTGAGGAACGCGGCGGCGTAGGAGCCGGTCAGGTCGTAGATCCAGCCCGACATCCAGCCGCCGATCGCCATGCCGAAGATGGTCGCCATTATGACGATGCCGACGCGCTGGCCGGCCTCTTTGGCGGGCATGTATTCGCGCACGATGATGGCATAGCAAGGCACGATACCGCCTTGCGACAGGCCGAAGACCAGCGAGACCACGTAAAGCGAGGCGAGCCCGTCGAAGGGGATGTAGAGCAACAGCGACAGGCCTTGCAGCACCGAGCCGATCAGCAGGGTTTTCACGCCGCCGATGCGGTCGGCGAGAAAGCCGGACGCCAGCCGGCTGACGACGCCCGCCGCCATCATGATCGACAGCATGTCGGCGCCCCGCGCCACGCCGTAGCCGAGGTCCATGCAATAGGCGACGATATGGACCTGCGGCATCGACATCGCCACGCAGCAGCCAAGGCCGGCGACGACGAGCAGCACCTGCAGAGCTGCCGGCGACAGCGAGATCGGCTGGACCGGCCGGCTGCCGGGCGATCCGGGAGCGGCGGCACGTGGCGCGCCGCGCCTTAGCAGCAGGATCAGCGGCACCATCGTCGCGAGGCAGACGACTCCGATCGCAGCGTAGGTGAAGCGCCAGCCTTCGGCCCGCATGACATAGGGCATGGCCACCGGCCAGATCGTCCCGGCGAGATAGCTGCCGGCGGCGGCAGCCGTCACCGCGACGCCGCGCCGGCGGTTGAACCAGTGCGAGATGTCGACAATCAGCGGCCCGAAGATCGCCGATGTACCGACGCCGATCAAAATCCCCTGGGCAAGGGTGAATTGCAGGATCGACGTGGTCAGCGACGCCAGCAGGAAACCGGCGCCGAGCGCCACCGAGGCAATGAGCGCCGGGATCCAGTAGCCCATGCGGTCGATGGCGCGGCCGACCAGCACGTTGCCGGCGGCGAAGCCGACCATGGTCGCGGTATAGGGCATCGACGCGGCCGCCCGATCGACGCCGAATTCGGCCTGCACGGCGGGCAGCACCACGACGACCGCCCACATGCCGACGCCGCCGATCGTCGCCAAAAGCACCGAAATACCGAGCCGCATCCAGGCATAGGCGCTGTCGATGCCGCGGCTGCTTGCCTGGCTGGAGACGGTTGTGGTCAAGGCGTTTCCCGTCGCGGTTCTGTGAAATCGACCGGTTCGACACCACTATCGGCGCATTCGCGGCGCCGTGCAGCGCCACGACAGGCAAATCCGTGGCTCCAGGGATTTAAGCGGCAGTGGAACGGCAGCCGCCGTCCCGGCGTTTTCCATCAACTCATCAAGGGAAGGAGTTTGCCATGACCGCGAAAAGGAAATGGTCTGCCGAGGTGACCGAGCACAGCGATGCGCTGGATCTCGAGCAACATGTTTTCGAATCCCACGACCCCAAAAAGATCGCGGCCTCGCTCAAGCGATCGGCCGAGCACAGCGAGCGGCGCAAGGCCGAGCCGTTCCAGTCCGCCATGTCGATGCTGAATTTCTACATCAACCGCGCCGGCAAGAACCTGCCGGCCACGCAGAAGAAAGTGCTGGAGGACGCCAAGGACGAACTGCGCGCCGCATTTGGGCGTCCGAGAGAAGGATAGAACAAGACGGCGTCACCTGAACATCGACTTACCTCGATTTGATGACGCCGTCGGTATTGGCCAGCAGCTTGCGCACCGCGTTGCGTGCCGCATCCGGCCGCTGCAGGCGGATGTTTCTCTCGATCGCCTCGTGCAGCTTCTGCGCGTGCTGCAGATCATCCAGTTCCCGCGTCGTATAGGCGAACAGATGATCGAAAGCCGATTCGATCAGCACGCCGAGCGGCACCAGGAGATCGTTGCCCGAGGCGCGCAGGATGGCGAGATGAAAACGCGTGTCGGCGCGGGTGCGCTCCTGCAGCGTCGTCGCCTCGCCCATTTCCCGGCAGGCCCGGCTGATCTCGGCCATCTGCTCGTCCGTGCGCCGCATGGCGGCGAAAGCCGTCGCTTCGGGCTCGATGATGTGGCGGAATTCCTGCACGGTTTTCAGGAACACCTCGCGGTCGGGCGATGTCGCGTACCACGCCAGCACGTCACGATCGAGCAGGTTCCAGCGTTCTTTCGGCTCGACCCAGCTGCCGATCTTCGGGCGCGAGGCAAGCAGGCTCTTGGCCATCAGCATCTTGATCGCTTCGCGCACCGCCGAGCGGCTGACATTGAAGGTCTCCGACCATTTGGCTTCGTTGGGCAGGATGGTTCCCGGCGGATAGTCGCCGCGCACGATTCTGAGGCCGATCTCGTTGGCCAGCGACGCATGCACGCTCGATCCAGGCATACGCGCAGCGTCGGCACGGCGAACGCCGGCCGGGGCACGGCGAGCGGCGGCCGGGCGCTCGGCGGACGCCGCCTTGGCCGGTGTTTTTCCCGTGTTCGGCTTCCCGTCCCGCATGCGTTCACAAAGTCCGGATTCCGAAAGCTGTCAAGCACGGGAAAAGCCTCGGGCCGCAAAGCCCGCTTCTGTGCACAGATCAGCCCGAAGCCATCGCCCTGTCAGGCCGTCTTGACGTACTTCCGCCAGCTATGCTCCGGACGAAAACCGAGCACATCCCGCGCCTTGCGGTTGGAGAGCAGCGTCTCGTATTCGCCGAGTTCGCCCTTGACCGGCACATCGGGATAAAACCGCTTCAAGAGTTCAGCCGTCGGCAGGTCGGATGACGTGTCATCATTGGCGGCGTTGAACACCTGATAGCCGAGCCCGTCCTTCTCGATGGCCCGCAACGTGATCTGGCCGAGGTCGCGCGCGTCGACATAGCTCCAGGCGATCCGCTTGCGGAAACCCGGATCGGCGAACCATTTCGGAAACAGCGAATATTCATGCGGCTCGATGACGTTGCCGATGCGCAAGGCATAGATGTCGATGCCGCTGCGCAACGCGAAGGCGCGCGCCGTCTTCTCGTTGACGATCTTGGACAGCGCATAGCTGTCCATCGGATCGACATCGTACTCCTCGTCGAGCGGGAAATGCGTCGGATCACGCGGCTCGTTGGCGAAGACCAGCCCATAGGTCGTCTCGCTGGAGGCGATCACGACCTTGCGGATACCGAGTTTCACCGCCGCCTCGATGACATTGTAGGTGCCGAGCGCGTTGATGCGGAACACCTCGTTGTCGGGCGTGATCATGATGCGCGGGATGGCGGCGAAATGCACCACGGCATCGACTGGCTGCGCGCGCAGCGACGGGTCGAACTCATGCAGGCCCATATAGCTCGACAGCGCATTGAACACCTGCCCGCTGTCGGTGATGTCGGTGATCAGCGTGCGCACCTTGGGATTGTCGAGCGGCTTGGTGTCGATGTTGAGCACCTGGCAGCCCTGCTCGACCAGATACTGCACGACATGACGCCCGGCCTTGCCGCTGCCGCCGGTGAACATGATCCGCTTCGTCATTTTGCTCTCCACATTCCCTAGAATTCATGTGTATTGTCAGACAATATCGAACTCTGCAATCGCCTACCATGGCCTGCGGCAAAAACCCGCTTCAACACCGCGCCTGCCAACGGCAGCGTTGCTATCGACCACCCGCAAACAGGACGAACCGACATGACCACGACTGCCGCGAGCGAAAAGATCGGCTTCATCGGCCTTGGCCTGATGGGCCACGGAATCGCGAAGAACATCGTCGACAAGGGCTATTCCCTGACGTTTCTCGGCCGCAAGAACCGCGCTCCGGCGGAAGACCTGCTCGGCCGGGGCGCGAAGGAAGCGGCGACCTCGCGCGACGTGGCGGCGGCATCCGATATCGTCTTCATCTGCGTCACCGGCTCGCGCGAGGTCGAAGCCATCATCCGCGGACCCGGCGGCCTCAAGGAGGGCCTGAAAAAGGGCTCGGTCGTCGTCGATTGCTCGACCTCGGACCCAACCTCGACCGTGGCGCTTGCAGCCGAACTCAAGGCGCTCGGCGTCGACTATGTCGACGCTCCGCTCAGCCGCACGCCGAAGGAGGCCTGGGAAGGCACGCTCGACGCCATGGTCGGCGCGTCCGACGCGGTCTTTGCCCGGCTGAAGCCGGTGCTCGACACCTGGGCCGGACGCATCGTCCATATCGGCGACACCGGCGACGGCCACCGCATGAAGCTGCTCAACAATTTCATCTCGCTCGGCTACGCGGCGATCTATTCGGAGGCGCTGGCGCTGGCCGAGAAGGTCGGCATCTCGCCGCCGCGTTTCGACAGTGTCATCCGCAACGGCCGCATGGATTGCGGCTTCTACCAGACCTTCATGCGCTGGACGCTTGAAGGCGACCGCGACGCCCACAAATTCACCATCGCCAACGCCTTCAAGGACCTCACCTATCTCGAATCGATGGCGGGTGCCGCCGGCATCGCCAACCCGCTCGGCAATGCCACCAAGAACGCCTTCGCCGGCGCCTTCGCCGCCGGGCCGGCCGATCAATATGTGCCGATGCTGGCGACCCATATCGGCAAGGTCAACGGCGTCGACCTGACGCCGACCAAGGATAGGAAAAAGCAGTGAGCGGCGGCGCTAGCGTCAATGAATAAATCACCGCCGCGACCGCCCGATAACGTCGTCGGTGTTGGCGAGCAGCCTGTGCACGGCATTCCTTGCGGCCGCCGGGCGCCTGAGACGGATGTTCTTTTCGATCGCCTCATGCAGTGACTGTGCCCGCCGCTGGTCGCTGGTCTGGAGTGTGACGAAGACGAACAGATGGTCGAGCGCCGATTCGATCAGCACGCCGAGCGGCACCAGGAGATCGTTGCCCGAGGCGCGCAGGATGGCGAGATGGAAACGCGTGTCGGCGCGGGTGCGCTCCGGCAGCGTTGCCGCCTCGCCCATCTCCCGGCAGGCCTGGCTGATCTCGGCCATCTGCTCGTCGCTGTGCCGGATCGCGGCAAAGGCGCTGGCTTCCGGCTCGATGATGTGGCGGAATTCCTGGACGGTGCGCAGGAACATTTCGCGGTCGGGTGCGGTCGCGTACCAGGCCAGCACGTCACGATCGAGCAGGTTCCAGCGTTCTTTCGGCTCGACCCAGCTGCCGATCTTGGGGCGCGAGGCGAGCAGGCTCTTGGCCATCAGCATCTTGATCGCCTCGCGCACCGCCGAGCGGCTGACGTCGAAGGTCTCCGACCATTTGGCTTCGTTGGGCAGGATGGTTCCCGGCGGATAGTCGCCGCGCACGATCCTGAGACCGATCTCGTTGGCCAGCGACGCATGCACGCTCGATCCGGGGATCAGCGCTGCGTCGGCACGGCGAGCGCCGGCCGGACGGGCGGCCGGGGCCCTCACCTTGGCTGGTGCCTTGTCCTTGGCCGGTGCCTTGACCTTGGCCAGTGCCTTGACCTTGGTAAGTCGCTTATTTGGTCTTGCGTGCGACATTCATGTTCCCCGGCACGGCTGAACTCAAGGCGCGGCAAAGCTGGAGCGCATCGCCCCGGCACCGTCACCTCGTACGTTTTCGTGAACCGGTGTGACGGGGCGCCCGTCGATCGGACGCCCCGAAAACTGCGAACCTACTTCTGGATGCAGGTGTCGACCGTATCCTTGGTGCACTCGTCGAGACCGGTGAAGACCGGATCCTCGACGGGCTTGCCTTCGATCAGGTCGATCATCACCGAGGGCGCCTTGTAGCCCATCTCGAACGGCCGCTGGCCGACCAGTGCGGTCACCAGACCTTCACGGGCAATCGCCACTTCGTCACCGATCGTATCGGCGGCGCCGATGACGAACTCGTTGCTGGCGATCTTCTCGGCCATCGGCTTGAACAGGTCGCGATAGGGCTGCGGCGCGCCGAACAGCGGCCAGCCGCCCATGATGCCGAAGGCGTCGAGGTCGGGATTGGCGGCGAGGATATCGGTCATCGCCTGCACGCCCTTGGCGCCGTCGTCATTGGTGAACACCGGGCAGCCTGCGACCTCGGTCCAGCCGCCCTCGCCGGCCAGCGCCGGGAGATCCTTCTGGCCTGAAAGCGCGTCGCGCATGCCCTGGGCGCGGCGCAGGATGTTGTCGGCCGCTGGATTGCCTTCAATGGTGCAGATCTTGCCACCATCCGGCTTGCCCTTCTTGATGTACTCGCCGATCTTGAAGCCCATCAGATAATTGTCGGTGCCGAGATAGGTCTTGCGCAGCGCCGCATCTTCCTTGGCAAGGTCGGCGTCGAGGGTCATGATCGGGATCGACGGATTGGCGCTTTTGATCGTCTGCGCGATCAGCGGCGCGTTGGACGGCGAAATGGCCATCGCCACCGTGTCCGGCTTGCTCAGCATGTCCTGGACGATCTGGGCTTCGCCGGCCTCGTCGGAGGTCGATGCCGGTCCGGTGTAGAAGCACTCATATTCCGAGCTGGCGTTTTCCGAGTTCCACTTCTCGCAGCCCTGGTGGATGGCCTCGAAGAATGGATTGTCGAGACCCTTGACCACGATGACGAGCTGTTTCTTGGCCAAAGCCGGCCCGGCACCCAACGCCAACATGGCGACGGCAGCGAGCAATAGTGATTTCCTCATGTCAGTCCTCCCTTGAAACAGACGGACACGACGTGCCCGCCACACAGATCAGCCCGGATGCGCGATGACAGAGGTTCGTTTCGCGAGCGCTCGTGTCGCCAAGCCGGGCCGATAAGCATTTCCAGATACGGTCGCGGACCAGCGCGACGGACGCTGCCCGATCCTCGACCGATAAACCTCCGCCGCCCCCGCCCGGCGAGCCGGAACAGGAGATCGGCATAATCTCTCGACGCTTAGCTAATATCGGCTTGCGACCAAGGTCAATGCTATTTGTCCTACAAAACGGATTTTTCGAAAGAGGCCGCTGTTGACGCCAAGGGGGCATGTGCGTAAATGGGCGAAAGCGCTGTTTCCGGGAGGGGCTGGAGAGAGCGAGGCCGCGGCAGAACCGCTGGCCTGAAAGCACGGGAGGAAGAAGGCTGGTGGCGGTTCTCGAACTCACCAACATCTCGAAACATTTCGGCGCCATCCAGGCGGTCAACGACGTGTCGCTGTCGATCGAGGCCGGACAGGTGGTCGGCCTGATGGGCGACAACGGCGCCGGCAAGTCGACGCTGGTCAAGATGATCGCCGGCAACTTCCCCCCGAGCCACGGCACGATGCAGATGGACGGCAAGGAGCTGGTCCTGCACAAGCCTGTGGAGGCGCGTCAGCACGGCATCGAGATCGTCCATCAGGACCTGGCGCTGTGCAACAATCTGACGGCCGCCGCCAACGTCTATCTCGGCCGCGAGCTGCGCCGCGGCGTCGGGCCGTTTCGCATCCTCGACTACGCCGCGATGTACAAGCGCGCCGGACAGATCTTCGCCGAGCTGAAATCCGAGACCCGCCCGCGCGACCTGGTCAAGCAGATGTCGGGCGGCCAGCGGCAGGCGGTGGCGATCGCCCGCACCATGCTTTCGCAAGCCAAGATCGTGCTGATGGACGAGCCGACGGCGGCGATCTCGGTCCGGCAGGTCGCCGAAGTGCTGAACCTGATCCGCCATTTGCGCGACCAGGGCATCGCAGTCGTGCTGATCAGCCACCGCATGCCCGACGTCTTCGACGTTGCCGAGCGCGTCATCGTCATGCGGCGCGGCCGCAAGGTCGCCGACAAGACGATCGCGTCGAGTTCGCCCGAGGAAGTCACGGGCTTGATCACCGGCGCCATCGAACAGGTTTGATGTCGGCGGGTTTCACCACGCAAGCAGATAAAGGTCGACGATGGCAGTAACTCTTGACCAGACGATCGCGCAGAAACAGCACACTTTGCTGACCAGGGTGTTTGCCAGCCAGACCTTCTGGGTGGTGATCGCGGTCATCCTCGCCTGCCTGTTCCTGTCCGTGGCCACGGATTCCTTCGCCACGACCAAGAACCTCTACAACATCACCCGCAACGTCACCTTCGTCGCCATCGTCGCGCTGGGCATGACCTTCGTCATCATCACCGGCGGCATCGACCTGTCGGTCGGCTCGGTGCTTTGCCTATGTTCGATGGTGCTGGCCGTGACCATGCATGCCGGCTATGGCATCGAGATCGGCATTGCCGCTTCGATCGCGACAGCGCTGATCATCGGCGCCTTCAACGGTGTCTTGATCGCCTATCTTGGCTTTCCGCCCTTCGTGGTGACGCTCGGCATGCTGTCGATCGCGCGCAGCCTAGCCATGGTCGCCTCCAACAACACTGTCGTCTTCCAGTTCGGACCGGACCACGACAAGCTTCTCGCACTGGGCGGCGGCGCCTGGGTGTTCGGCATCGCCAATCCGGTGCTTTACACGATCGTGCTGGCGCTGATCACCGGCTTCACGCTGCGCTGGACGAAGTTCGGCCGGCACATCTTCGCCATTGGCGGCAACGAGCATGCGGCGACGCTGACCGGCGTTCCGGTGCGCCAGATCAAGGTCGCGGTCTACATGATCTCGGCGCTGGCCGCGGGTGTTGCCGGCATCATCCAGACCGGCTGGCTGGGCGCTGTCACCACCAATCTCGGCGCTGGCATGGAGCTTCAGGTGATCGCCGCGACCGTCATCGGCGGCGCCAATCTGGCCGGCGGCGTCGGCACGGCTTTCGGCGCCGTCGTCGGCGCGGCGCTGATCGAGGTGATCCGCAACAGCCTCGGCCTGCTCGGCATCAATGCCTTCTGGCAAGGCACCTTCATTGGCGGCGCCATTCTGCTGGCGGTCCTGTTCGACCGGATCCGCAATTTCAGGCGCAACGATTAATTTAGGACCATGATCCCGAACCGAAGGGCCGCATCAGCGAAAAGTGCAGGCCGGTTTTCGGATAGGATCATGGCCAAAACAAAAGAGAGCCTGGTGACGAAATCGCTGTTCAGTCTCGACGGGCGGCTGGTGCTGATCACCGGTTCGGGCCAGGGCATCGGCTTTGCCCTGGCGCAGGGCCTTGCCGGGCATGGCGCGAGCGTGGTGCTGAACGGCCGCGACCCGGACAAGGTCGGAGGCGCTGTCGCGCGGCTGCGCGACGCCGGCTTCGAGGCGCATGCGTCGATCTTCGACGTGACGGATTTTCAGGCGGTCAATGAGGACGTTGCCCGGATCGAGGCCGAGATCGGCGCCATCGACATCCTCGTCAACAATGCCGGCGTGCAGTTCCGCGCCCCGCTCGAGGATTTTCCCGAGGATCAGTGGGAGCGCCTGTTCAAGACGAATGTCTCGGGCGCCTTCCACGCCGGCAAGGCGGTGGCGCGGCACATGATCCCGCGCGGCAGGGGCAAGATCGTCAACATCGGTTCGGTGCAGAGCGAACTGGCGAGAGCCGGCATCGCCCCCTATACCGCGACCAAGGGCGCGATCAGGAACCTGACCAGGGGCATGTGCGCCGACTGGGCGAAATACGGCCTGCAGATCAATGCGATCGCACCCGGCTATTTCCGCACCGAGATGAACCAGGCGCTGGTCGACAATCCGGAATTTTCCGCCTGGCTGGAGAAGCGCACGCCGGCCGGGCGCTGGGGCAATGTCGACGAACTGATCGGCGCGGCCGTCTTCCTGGCCTCGGACGCGTCGTCCTTCGTCAATGGCCACACGCTCTATGTCGACGGCGGCCTGACCGCTTCGGTCTAGCCATACCGACTTGGAAACATTCACCTTCTTCCTATCGCTCAGTCTGAAAATCAGCCGGCGCGGCCCATGGCGGGCGCCAGGCGTGCGCATGCGCCTTGACGCAGGCCCGGACTGAGCCGCACTATCCCATTGCAGGCGAAGGGAGGCCAGTCGCCTGCGGGAGGATATACCCATGACGGAAGCGATCAGGCTCTACTGGGGCCGGTTCGGACATGTTTCTGTCCTGAACGTCGCCAGCGACTTCGTCACCCATGCCCATGTCGAGGCGCATATCATCATCTGGCTGGAGGGCACGGCGGGCGAGATGACCATCGGCCGCGAGACGGTGCGGCTTGGACCCGGCACCGCTGCCGGCATCAATTCCTTCCAGCCGCACAGCCACGCTTTGTCCCGCGACGGCACGCCCGGCCTGTTCCTGGCTTTTTACATCGACCCGGACTGGGCGCGCCGGCGCCGTGACCTGCCTTCATCCGCGCCGCTGTTTTCAGCGCCGGCGATCACGCTGGAGCCCTGGCTGCACAAGGCGGCGGCCAACCTTCTCGACCATCTCAGCGACAATGAGAGCATCGACGACATCGCCAACTACGAGATCGAACGCTTCATCGACAGCGTGCTCGATGCCGCCGACGCCTCGGCGCCGCAAGTGGCACGCGCCCGTGTTCATACGATGCAGGACTTCCGCGTCCGCAAGGCGATCCAGCTGATGAAGGCCAATGTCTGCGAGCGCATCTGCTTCGACGATGTGGCGCGCAGCGTCGGCCTGTCGCGGCCGCATTTCTTCGCGCTGTTCAAGGAACAGACCAACCTCACGCCCAACGTCTACTGGAACACGCTGCGCATGGAGGAAGCGGTGCGGCAATTGCAATGGTCGCAAGAGCCGCTGATCTCGGTCGCCTGCAATCTCGGCTTCACCACGCAGGGCAATTTCTCGCGCTTCTTCCGCGACCATGTCGGCGTCCCGCCGACACTTTACCGCGAGGCGGCGCGGGCCATTTCCTGAGCCGCCGCCAGCCTTTTCAGCCTGCCTATTTTCAGACTGCCATTTCAGACTGCGCACGTTTTTCAGACTCATTGATAGGCGTTCAAGACGCATTGATAAGCACGGCCGGGCTTGCCGCCCTAGCCTTCTGAGGTGCTAACTCGCAAGGGAGCGTTTCATATGGCGAAAGTCACCATCTCCAGCGTCATCGACGCACCGGTTGAAAAGGTCTGGGCGCGCATACGCGACTTCAACGGTCTGCCGAGCTGGCATCCGCGCATGGTCGAGAGCCATATCGAAGACGGAAAGGATGCCGGCACGATTGGCTGCGTGCGCAACTTCCAGCTCGCCAGCGGCGCCCGCCTCCGTGAAAAACTGCTCGACTTCTCCGACGAGAACTTTCTCGTCAGCTACTCCATCCTGGAAACGCCGCAGCCGCTCACCGATCACAAGGCGACGCTGCAGTTGCGCCGGGTGACCGATGGCGACCGCACCTATGCCGAATGGACCGCCAGCTTCGACGCGCCCCCGGAAGAAGCCGACAAATTGGCCGAAGGCATGGGTGCCAACGTCTTCCAAGGCGGTTTCAACGCTTTGAAAAGTCATTTCGCTGGCCAAAGTTGAGCAAAGGGAGCGTTCCATGGCGCTTGCACTGCAGACTTTTTCGACGGTGAAGGACGCGAATGCGGCGCTAAGAGCCGCCGGCACCCGCTATCTCGGCGGCGGCACGCTGGTCGTTCGCGCCGCCAATGAAGGCGACGTGTCGCTCTCCAGCTTCGTGCGCTCGACCGAACCGTCCCTGTCGGCCATCACCGTTTCCAGCGGCAAGGTCAGCATCGGCGCTTCGGTGACGATGGCGGCGATCGCCCGTCACCCGGGTCTCGCTGCACTTAGCGGGGCGGCGCGCGCCGTCGGCGGCCCGGCGATACGCAACATGGCGACCGTCGGCGGCAATCTATTCGCACCGGCGCCCTATGGCGACTTCACCGTCGCGCTGCTGGCGTTGGATGCCACCGTCAGCAGCGATAATGGTGACCTGCCGATCGAAGCCTTCCTGGCAACACGCGAAAGCAACCAAGCCATTGTCACAGCAGTCCGGTTTGAGCTTCGGACGGAAGGCGTCTTTCGCTTCCTGAAAGTGTCGCGGGTCAAGCCGAAGGGCGTCTCGGTGCTGAGCATCGCCGCCGTGCTGGAACAGGCGCCGGACGGGACCGTGTCTTCTTCGCGGATCGCGCTTGGCTGCATGGCCGACCGCCCGATGCGCGCCAAGGCGGCGGAGAAGGCATTGGTAGGCCGGACGCTGACCAGCGACGGCATCGCGCCGGCGCTGACTGTGGCGAGCGATGACACTTCGCCCGCCACTGATCCGATCGCCAGTGCCTGGTATCGCACGCAAGTCCTGCCGGTCCATCTCGGCCGGCTGCTGCTCGCCTGAAACATCCATTGGGAGGCGCGCGCTTGCCCCACGAGCAGGCGCGCAAGGAGGAAACATGGCAAAGGTCCCGGTCCAGTTCACGCTCAACGGCGCGGAGAAGGCCGAATTCATCGACAGCGGCACGACGCTGCTCAACGCACTGCGCGACAAGATCGGCGACACCTCGCCGAAGGGCGGCTGTCACCAGGGGACATGCGGCGCCTGCTCGGTCATCATCGACGGCGAGCTCCGGCTTTCCTGCCTGACGCTGGCCGAAACCTGCAACGGTGCGGCAATCATCACGACATCGGGGCTTTCGGAGGGCGGCGTGCTGCATCCTTTGCAGCGCGCCTTCCTCGACGCCTTCGCCACCCAGTGCGGCTTCTGCACGCCGGGCATGATCATGGCTGCCAAGGTTCTGCTCGACCACACGCCGAACCCCAGCCGCGACGAGGTGGTCGAGGCGCTGTCGGGCAATATCTGCCGCTGCACCGGTTACGAGCCGATCATCCAGGCTGTGCTGACCGCCGCGCGATCCAATTCGCAGAATGCTGCTTGAGGAGGTCGGGAAATGGAGCTCCGCAAGAACTACTTCGCCGACCAGCGCAAGGACGATCTGCACGAGATCGGCCAGCCGCGGCCGCGCTCCGATTCACCCGGCCATGTCACCGGCAAGACCGCCTATTTCGCCGACCGCAACTTTCCCGGCATGCTGCATCTGAAGATGGTGCGCAGTCCGCATCATCACGCCCGCATCCGCAGCATCGACACTTCCGAGGCGGAAAAGCATCCGGGCGTCGTCAAGGTGCTGACGGCCAAGGACGTGCCGCACAATGTCTACACCATCCTCATCCTGATCCAGATCGGGCCGGAGGACGAGACGGTGCTGGCCGACGGCAAGGTGCGCTGGAAGGGCGAGGCCGTGGTGGCGGTGCTGGCCGAGACCGAGCGTGCAGCACAAGAGGCCGCCGCCAAGGTCAAGGTCGACTACGAGGTGCTGCCGGCCGTCTTCGACATGGAGGAAGCGCTGAAGCCCGGCGCGCCGCTGGTCAACGAATATCACGGCCAGAACTATTACCTCTATGACAGCGGCGAATGCCGCAAGGTGCGCTTCGGCGATGTCGAGGCGGGCTTCGCAGGTGCCGACCACGTGCTCGAGCAGACCTACCAGTCTTCGCCGATCGAGCACGCGCCGACCGAGACGACCGGCTGCATCGTCGCGCCCGAGGGCAACGACCGCTTCACCTGCTACACCAACACGCAGGCAATGTTCTTCACCCTCGACAATGCCTCGATCATCCTGCAGATGCCCGGCAACAAGCTGCATTTCGTCGGCGGCACCGTCGGCGGCGGCTTCGGCGGCAAGGTCGACGTCATCGTCGAGCCGATCGCCATCCTCGGCGCCAAGCTGACCGGCCGTCCGGTCTCCTTCATCTACAGCCGCGAGGAAGAGATGCAGATCTCCTCGCCGCGCGCCGCCGAAAAGGTCGTCATCAAGGACGGCGTCATGAACGACGGCCGCATCGTCGCCCGCAAGGTCACCGGCTACACCGACGCCGGCGCCTATTCGCGCCACTCGCCCTATGGCGCGCAGAAGGGCGCCGGCCACTATCCCGGCCCTTACACGATCCCGAATGTTTGGATCGACACCTATTGCGTCTACACCAACCGCACGCCCTCCTCCGCCATGCGCGGCTTCGGCGTCACCATCGGCGATTTCGCGCTGGAGGTGCAGATGGACAAGCTCGCCCGGCTGATCGGCATGGACCCGCTCGAATTCCGCTTCATCAACGCGTATCGCGACGGCGATATGAAGGCGCATCGCCAGCCGACGGAGGGGGCGGCGCTGATCGAGTGCATGCAGGAAGCCTCGCGCGCCGCCAACTGGCCGGTGGCGGAGAAGTACCTCTCCATGTCGTCCTACCCGAAGGGAGCTTGAGATGGCGATCAGGCGCGGACGCGGCGTCGCCGCGATCAACTATCCGACCGGGATGAACCTCGGCGGCGACCCGACCCAGGCGCTGGTGCATTCGACGCCGACCGGCAACTTCATGGTGACGCTCTCCAGCGTCGATCTCGGCCAAGGGATGAAGCAGATCATGGCGCAGATCTGCGCCGAGACGATCGGCGTGCCGACCGACCGCGTCGTCGTCGACACCGCCGACACCGACACCGGCCCGCACTGCATGGGCACCTTCGCCTCGCGCGGCACGCACCGCGCCGGCAACGCCGTCATCCAGGCGGCCAGGGAAGCCCGCCAGGTGATGCTGGAAGTGGCGGCCGAGGAATTGGAGGTCAACGCCTCGGACCTCGAGACCGACGGCGAGGGCAACATCCTGGTCAAGGGCGCGCCGCAGAAGTCGATCTCGATCTTCGATGTCGCGCTGTCGGCGCATTTCAAGCGCGGCCGCTCGATTTCCGGCCGCGGCATGTTCCTCATCCCCCGCTCCTATCCGGAGAAGGAGACAGGCGCGATGAAGCCGTCGACCTGCTATGCCCATGCCTGCACCGTGGCCGAGGTCGAGGTCGACGACGAGACCGGCGAAGTCACCGTGCTCACCGTCAAGAACGTCTTTGAGATCGGCCGGGCGCTGAACCCGAAAATGGTCGAGCAGCAGCTCGTCGGCGGCTCATGGATGGGCATCAGCCATGCGCTCTACGAGACAACCGAACCCTACTATCCCAACCGCGACCATGGTGGCACCGACTTCAACCAATATCTGATGCCGGGACCGGGCGATCTCGCGCAAACCGAGATCATCGTGCTGGAGCGGCCGTCGGCCGACGGACCCTATGGCGCCAAGGGGCCGGGCGAAATGTGCGCCAACCCGCAGATCCCCGCGGTCGCCAACGCCGTTTTCGACGCGGTCGGCGTGCGCATCGACACGCTGCCGATCACGCCGGAGCGCATCCTGCGGGCGCTGAAAACGCAGGCCGACGCGCCGAACTGAGTGTTGGAAATGCCAAAGAGAAGCGCCCGGACTACAAGCGCCGAGACTGTCGCAATCTCGCCGGAAGCGGTGGCGTCGCGCCTCGCCGCCTCGCGCTATCTGGCCGATGAAAGCCTGGCGACCGCCATCTTCCTGGCGATACGGCTGGGCAAGCCGCTGCTGCTCGAAGGCGCGCCGGGCGTCGGCAAGACGGAGGCGGCAAAAGCGATCGCCGAAGTGCTCGGGCGCGATCTCGTGCGGCTGCAATGCTATGAAGGCATCGATGCCGCGCATGCGCTTTACGAATGGAACTACCAGCGCCAGTTGCTCGCCATCCGCCATGCCGGCGAACACGAGATCGACATCTATGACGATCGGTTCCTGATTGCGCGGCCGCTGCTGCAGGTGCTGAAGGCGCCGGAAAAGCGCGTGCTGCTGGTCGACGAGATCGACCGTTCGGATCATGAGTTCGAAGCGCTGCTGTTGGAGTTCCTCTCCGATTTCCAGATCAGCATTCCCGAACGCGGCACCATTCGCGCCACGGCGCAGCCGATCGTCATCCTGACCTCGAACCGCACCCGCGAGCTGGCGGAGGCACTGCGGCGGCGCTGCGTCTACCACTGGATCACCTATCCCGACGCCGAGCGCGAGGCCGCCATCATCATGCTGCGCGCCGGCGACGTGGCGCAAGCCACTGCGCGCGCAGTGGCTTGCGCCGTGCACGACATCCGCGCCCGTCCGCTGGCCAAGCCGCCCGGCATCGCCGAAGCGGTCGAATGGGCGAACGCCGCGACAATCCTCGAGAAAGGCGGCAGCCCGTGGCCAGAGGCCTTCCGCCGCGCCATCGGCGTGCTGATCAAGGACGAGGAGGACCTGTCCTATCTCGCGCCCGAGCTTGGCCGGATCGTCGAGGAGGCATTGGCGTGAGCGCAACGCTGCCTCGGGCGGCTGCGCCCTTGCTCGGTTTCGGGCGGCGGCTGCGCCGCTTCGGTTTTCCGATCGCGCCCGAGCAGGTGTCGGGCTTCATGCAGGCGGTGACGCTGCTTGGCCCCCGCTCGATGAATGATATCCACGAGGCCGCCCTTGCCACGCTGGCACCGCCGCCCGATCGCCGCGACGAATTCGAAGCGCATTTCCAAAGCTATTTCTACGGCAGCACCGCAGCCGTGGTCGAAGGCGAGGCCGACGAGGAAACCCGCATCAAGGACGACGGCGGCGCGAGCGAAGAAGAAACCCAGGTGGCCCGCCAGGAGGAGGGCGGCGAACTGGCGTCCGGCGCCGAACAGTTGAGCACCCGCGCCTTTCAGCGCGACGGCGACGGGCTTGCCGCCTTCCGCCGCAAGCTTTCCGCCGCCCTGCCCGCCCGGCGCTCCTTCCGCGCCGTGCGCACGCACGCACGCGGCAAGCTCGATCTGCGCCGGTCGCTAAGGGAAATCGTCAGTGCCGACGGCGATGTCCCCTCGCCGCTGCTGCGCCGCAGGCAGATCGTCCCGCGCAAGCTGCTGATGTTGATCGACGTGTCGGGCTCGATGAAGCTGCACACGTCGGACTATCTCAAGCTGGCGCATGCGGCGGTGCAAGGCGCGGACCGGGCGGAGATATTCACCTTCGGGACGCGGCTGACCCGTATCACCCCGGCGCTGCGCATTCGCGACCGCGACCAGGCGCTGGCTCGCGTGGCAGCACTAGTCGACGACTGGGATGGCGGCACCCGCATGGGGCCGACGCTGCTCGCCTTCCTGTCGGTGCCGCGCTTTTCCGCTTTCGCGCGTGGTGCGGCGGTCGTCATCCTGTCCGATGCGCTGGAGCGCGGCGACCATGCCGAGCTGGAAATGGCGATGCGCCGGCTGAGCGCCCGCGCCTTCCGGCTTTCGCTGGCGACGCCGCTGGCCGGAGATCCGCGCTTCCAGCCGGCGACAGCAGCGCTTCGCGCCATCCTGCCGGTACTCGACGATCTCGTCGATGGTTCCTCGATCTCGGGTCTCACCGATTTCATCCTGTCGCTTGCCCGCCCCGCTCCGACGGCCGCGGCAATCTGGAAAAGGGTTTCATGATGCAAAAGGCGATCGACGCGCATTTCCACATCTGGCGCCAAAACGATCAGCCCTGGCTGCGCGGGCCGATGGTGCCGCGCATCTTCGGCCCCTACGAGCCGATCCGCCGCGACTATCCGATCGAGGAATTCCTGGCCGACCAGAAGGGCTCCGGCGTCGAGAAGGCGGTCTACGTCCAGACCAACTGGGCCAAGGAGGATTTCGAGACCGAGGTCGCCTTCCTGCAGAAGACAGCCGATGAGACCGGCTGGCCGCACGCCATCGTCGGCTACGCCGACATGACAGTGGACGATGTCAGGCCCCAGATCGACCGGCTCAAAGAATACCCATTGCTGCGCGGCGTGCGCATGCAGCTGCACTGGCACGAAACGCCGGCCTTCCGCTTCGCCACAGCAGCGGATCAGGTGATCGACCCGAAGGTGCGGGCCAATGTGGCGCGGCTGAAGGACTATGGCCTGTCTTTCGACCTGCAGCTTTTCCCGGCCCAGATGATGGACGGGCTGACGCTGGTCCGCGAGAATCCGGAGACCAATTTCATCCTCACCCATGCCGGCATGCTGACCGACATGTCGGAGGAAACCACGGAAGCCTGGAAGGCCGGCCTGCGCACCCTTTCGGCGGCGCCCAATCTCTATGCCAAGCTCTCCGGCCTCGGCACCTTCGTTCACCGCAACGACCCGGCTCTGATCGGCTATATCGTCGACAACGCGATCGACATCCTCGGCAGCGGCCACCTGATGTTCGGCTCGAACTTCCCGATCGAAAAACTGTGGACCGGCCATGCCGAGCTGATCAAGGCGCACCGCGAGGCGGTGGCCAAGCACGGCGCGGCGGCCGAAGCGGATATTTTCTGGAGCACTGCCGAGCGGGTTTACAGGCCGGTGTGAGAGTACGCGCCTTTCCTTCTCCCTCCACCTCGAACGTTTGATTCTTCGTGCGAGGAAACGTGGCTAATGCACGGCCGCGTATATTGTTTTTTGTCCTCGCCTCCGCCGACACAGGGCGGACAACGCCGCCGATTTTCGATTTCAGTTCCGCGGCAAATGGCCCGAAACCTCGGCGCCCGCGGCCGGCGGCAGCACCAGGAAGCGGAACGAGGCCATGAGCCCGACAGCGCCGATCGCCAGGAAGGCGAAACGGAAATCGACGAGGTCGAGCGCCGGTCCGCCCCTCGCGATCTGCGACAGGTTGAGCAGCGCCGCCGCTACCGCCACGCCGAACAGCAACGCCATTTGCTGCAGCATGCTGGACAGCGTCGCCGCCGAGCTGCGCTGCGGCGCGGCCACGTCGGCGAAGGCCAGCGTGTTGAGCGCGGTGAACTGCATCGAACGCGTCAATCCGGCAATCAGCATCAGCGCCACCACCAGCGCCTGCGGGGTCTGCGGCGATATCGCCGCGCAGGCCATGATCGACAAAGAAGCGATCACGCCGTTGATGACCAGCACCGGGCGGAAGCCGAAGCGTCGCAGCGTCGGTGTCGTCACCGTCTTCATGCCGAGATTGCCGAGGAAATAAGCGAGAATCAGCATGCCGGCATCGACGGGTCTCAGGCCGAAGCCGACCTGGAACAGCAGCGGCAGCAGGAACGGTGTGGCGTTGATGGCGACCCGGAAAATGGTGCCGCCCGACAGCGTCGAGATGGCGAAAGTCTGCACTTTGAACGCTGTGAGGTCGAGCAGCGGATTCTTTGCACGCACCAGATGCCGCATAGCCAGCCAGCCGATTAGGATGCCGGCGGCAAGCAGCGCGACGGTCGGCAAGGCGCCGTCTTCCGGATGTGCGATGCGTTCGAGGCCGTAAAGCAGGCAAGCAAGCCCGACCGAGGTCAAAAGGAACCCCGGCCAGTCGAGCGGCTTGGTTTCGGAATCGCGGTCGCCGGGGATGAAGCGAGCAACCAGCGCCAGCCCTGCTGCGCCAAGCGGGATGTTGATGAAGAAATTCCAGTGCCAGGAGAGATAGGTGGTGATGAAGCCGCCCAGCACCGGTCCGATCACCGGCGCGAACAGCGCCGGCCAGGTGATCAGCGCGGTGGCGTTGAGGAGTTCCGATTTCGGCGCGTTGCGCAGCACCAGGATGCGGCCGACCGGCGTCATCAGCGCACTACCCAGACCTTGCACGGCACGCGCGGCGACGAACTGGGTTAGGTTCTGCGAGATGCCGCAGGCGATCGAAGCCAGCGTGAACAGCGCGATCGCCACGAGGAAGATGTTGCGCGCGCCAAAGCGGTCGGCAAGCCAGCCCGACAGCGGCACGAACACCGCCATGGTCAGCATGTAGACGGTGATGCCGATGCTCATCGCCACCGCCGGCACGCCGAAGGATGCTCCCATCTGCGGAAGCGATGTCGAGATGATCGTCGAATCCAGAAGCTGCATGAAGAAGGCGACGGCGACGATCAGCGCCACGCGCCGCGCCGCCGTCGCGGTTTCGGCCAAGGCTTCGTTTTCGGGAATGGCTTTGTTTTCGGGAATGGCGGTCATGCACAGAACTGTCCGAAGCTCTATCGGCAACCGAACAATTGTCCGGCAAATCGATGACGCACCGGTTTGAACAGCATTTGGGCGGCGCCGTCCAGACATGGACCAACAAACTTTCGTGTCGTATCGCAACCTGTTATGCGATGACTGAGCCGCGCCATCGAATCCGCCGACACTTCGCGATTTCGTTTCGCCTTTGACCAGGCTCCCCTCTTCATCAGGAACCAATCTGCGCATGAAGCCCATCTACATCGATTATCTCAACGCCCTCGACATCGAAGCACTCGCTATGACCGATGCGGAAATCATCGAAGCTGTCGAGGCCGGGCTGGTGGCGCAGGGCAACGGTGAGACGGTGATCGAGCCGCGCGTCCATCTCGAGCCGGACCCTTCCTTTAACGGTCATTTCAACGTCCTGCGCGGCTACGTCGCGCCGCTCGATGCGGCCGGCGTCAAGATCGTCGGCGACTATGTCGACAATTACCTGCACGGCCTGCCGTCGGAATTCGGCATCCTCAACCTGTTCGACCCGCGCACCGGCACGCCGCGTGCCATCCTCGACGCCACAGTGATCACCGACATGCGCACCGGCGCCGTCACCGCCATCGGCGCCAAGCATCTGGCGAAAAAGACATCGAAGGTGCTGGGCCATGTCGGCGCGCGCGGCACCGCCTACTGGAACGTGCGCCTGCTCGACCATCTCTTCGACTTTGACGAGATCCGCGTGCATTCGCGTCGGCCGGAAAGCCGCGACGGCTTTGCCGCAAAGCTGTCCGCCGATCTCGGCAAGCTGGTCACGGCGGTCGCCGACTGGCGCTCCTGCGTCGAGGGCGCCGACATCGTCGTCGAGGCCTCTCGGCTGCCGGAACCGCAGCCGCTGCTGAAGACCGAATGGATCAAGCCCGGCGCGCTGGTGATGCCCTACGGCACGATGAGCGCGGTGGAGCTGTCCCTGACCGACATCATGGCCAAGATCGTCGTCGACGATTGGGGCCAGTGCAAGGGCGGCAAATTCGGCTCGCTGCGCGCCCATGTCGAGACCGGACGCCTGAGCGAACAAACGCTGCACGCCGAACTTGGCCAGATCGCCGCCGGGCTCAAGGCCGGGCGCCAGAGTGACGACGAGACGATCCTGTTCTGGCATCGCGGCCTGTCGCTCTCCGATATCGCGCTGGGCAAAGCAATGCTGGCCAAGGCGCAAGCGCAAGGCATCGGCCAGCGGCTGCGCTTCGCATGAGCGCGCTCGTCCTCACCGGGGCCGGCATCAGGGTCGAGGATGTCGTCGCGGTTGCCCGCGACGGACGCAAGGTGGAGATAGCGCCCGCGGTCATGGAGAGACTGGACAGAGCGCGAAAAGTGCTCGACCGCGCCGCCGCCTCCGGTCAGTCGATCTACGGCCTGAATACCGGTCTCGGCGCCAATCTCGGCACGTCGGTCAGCGGCGACGCCAGCGCCTTCCAGCGCCAGTTACTGGAAGGACGCAGCGGCGCGGTGGGTGACGCGCTGCCGCAAGACATCGTGCGGGCGACGATGCTTGCCCGGGCAGCGATGTTTTCGGCAGGCGGCTCGGGCATTTCATCAGCGGTTTTCGTCGCTCTCATTGAAGCGCTCAATGCCGGCGTGCACCCGGTGATGCCGTCGCTGGGCTCGATCGGCGACAGCGACCTGGTGCTGATGGCAACGCTCGGCCGCATGCTGACCGGCGACGGCGAAGCCGACTTTCAGGGCCGGCGCATGCCGGCGGCCAAGGCGCTGGCGATGGCGCGCCTCGCCCCCGTCAGCCTCGCGCCCAAGGACGGGCTATCGCTGATAAACGCCTCGGCGGTGTCCGCCGGCAGCGGCGCGCTGGCGGTGGCCGACGCAGTGTCCGCCTTCGCACAGCAACAGCAAGCGAGCGCGCTGATCATGGAAGCCATCGGCGCCAACCAGACGATCCTCGATCCGCGCCTGCAGACGGCGCGGCCGGCCGCCGGCCAGCAAGAGGCGGCAAAAGGCTTGCGCGATCTTCTGACGCGCGAAAAGGCGGCGGCGCCGACGACCTTGCAGGACCCGCTGTCGATCCGCTGCATGCCGTCGATCCACGGCGCGCTGCTACAGGCGATCGATCAGGCCAGGCAGGCCGTCGAGATTGAGCTCAACGCCGCCGCCGACAACCCGTTGGTGCTGGGCGACGACGACATGGTGCTGTCGACCGGCAATTTCCACACTGCTTCACTGTCGCTGGCCTTCGAGACGCTTGGCCTGGCCATCGCTCAATGTGCGGCCGCCTCCGCCGCCCGCTTCATCCAGCTCACCGGCTCTGGCCGCAACGGCCTGCCCAAATATCTGTCGCCGGTCGGCGGCGCTTCGGCCGGCTTCGTGCCGCTGCAAAAGACAGTGAGCGCTATCCTCGCCGCCATCCGCCACAAGGCCAACCCGGTGATGCTCGACTTCTTGGCCGTTTCCGAAGCCGTCGAGGACCACGCGACGCAAACACCTCTGGCCGTTTCGAAATGCGCCGAGATGACTGTGCTTTGGCAGCGGCTGATCGCCTTCGAGCTGATGGCTGCCGCACAGGCAGTCGACCTGCGCGACGGCCTGACGCTGGCGCCGGCGACCGCCGCGATCCATGCGGCAGTGCGTGCGCTTGTCCTGCCGCTCAAGGAGGACCGGCCGCTCGGCATCGACGCCGAGGCGATTTACACAGCGCTCACCAGCGGATCGTGGCTGGGATAGCGCCACGTCGCAGGGGCACGCCGCACCAAACTATCCGCGATACCGCGTCAAGCGGCCGCTCGTCAAAAGACGATTGTCTTGTGGCCGTTGAGCATGACACGGGCTTCAAGATGGAGCTTGACGGCCCGCGCCAGCACGCGGCTTTCGATGTCGCGGCCGACGGCCACGAAATCCTCCGCGCTCATCGCATGGGTGACGCGTTCGGTCTCCTGTTCGATGATCGGGCCTTCGTCGAGATCGGAGGTCACGTAATGCGCCGTCGCGCCGATCAGCTTGACGCCGCGGTCGAAGGCCTGGTGATAGGGTTTTGCGCCCTTGAAGCTCGGCAGGAAGGAATGGTGGATGTTGATCGCCCGCCCGTAAAGCCGGTCCGACAGGCCTTTCGAAAAGACCTGCATGTAGCGCGCCAGGACGACGAGTTCGGACCCCGTCTCCTGCACGAGATCCAGCAGCTTCTGCTCCTGCTCCGCCTTGTTTTCCTTGGTTGTCGGCCAGTGATGGTAGGGGATGCCCTCCATCTCGGCGAAGCGGCGGGCGTCTTCATGATTGGAGACGACGGCGGCAACCTCGGCATTCAGCCAGCCGACCCTGATCTGGTAAAGCAGATGGAGAAGCGCATGGTCGAACTTCGAGACCATAACGATGATCTTCGGGCGGCGCGCCTGATCGACCAGCGCGGTCTTCATCCCGAATCGGTCGACGGAGGATTTCAGGGCCCGCTCCAGATCGTCCTTCGTCGAACCTGCCGGGCTGGTGAATGCGATCCGCATGAAAAAGCGATTGCTCTGTCGGTCCCAGAACTGACTGCTCTCGGCGATGTTGGCGCCGTTCGCGGCGAGTTCCGTGGTGACCGCGGCAACGACCCCCGGCCGATCTTCACACGATAGATTGAGAATATGAACCGGCTTCACATCGCCGGTTGCAGCCTTGCTGTCGGGTTTCACGCGCCGTCGACCCTTTTCATGAACAGACCGAGTTGGTCCGGGTCCATATGCACCACATGCTTGTCTTCGGGATAGGCCTGGCTGTTCACGTCGGCGACATATTCGGAAAAGGCGGCCACGCGTTCCGCCTGCAGGCGGTCATATTCGGCGGCGAAATTGCGGTAGACCTTGGAATGGCGGGGCATATGGCCGCGGTTCTGTCCAAGGATGTCGTCGGCGAACAGATATTGCGCGTCGCAGCCGGTGCCCGCCCCCATCGACAGCATGATCAGCGAGGTGCGTTCCGAGATCGCCTTGGCCACCTCGACCGGCACCACTTCGATCTCGGCGCCGACAGCACCTGCGGCCTCGTACTGCTTGACCGCCTCGAAAATCCGCATGGCGCTGTCGGCGGTCTTGCCGACGGCCTTGAAGCCGCCGGTCCAGGTGGCGCGCGACGGGATCAGGCCGACATGGCCGATCACCGGTATATTGTCATCGGCCATGCGCTTGACGGTGGCGAAGCCGGCGCTGCAATAGACCGCGTCGGCGCTCGCCTTGTAGAGCCGAAACGCCCAGCGGACGAAGTCGTCGGCGGTGCCGATCTCGTAGAAATTGTCACCCGGCATGGTGAACAGGCTGGGTGCGGCTTCGCGGTATTGCGGATCGAGCACCAGTTCCGGCGGCACCGAGACGATGTCGACCCCGGCTCTTTCGGCGGCCTCGGCCTCGTCCATCGTCAAAACGCGCAGCATGGTCAGCTGCCGCTTGCCCTTCATGGCGCGCAGGTCTGCGATCGTGGGTCTTTTCCGGCTCATCGATTTTGGTCCCCTTGTTGCGTGTATGGAAGGCGGGTCAGGTTTCAATTCGCATGATCTTTTCCGAACCGAAGGTCAGCGCAGCAAAAACCGGTTCCCACTTTTCGGGATCATGCTCTAGATCTGGATCATCACCTTGCCGGCCTCGACCTTGACCGGATAGGTCCTGAGGTTGACGCAGACCGGAGCTCCCTTAGCCTGGCCTGTTTTGTAGTTGAAGCGGCCATTGTGCTTCGGGCATTCGATTATATCATCCATGACAAGTCCGTCGGCCAGATGCGCCTGCTCATGCGTGCAAAACCCATCCGTGGCGAAGAACTCGTCGCCCGGGGAACGGTAGATTGCGAAGGTGCGACCGCCGTGATCGAAGCGGATGACGTCCTCGTCCTCTACATCGTCCACGGCGCACGCCTCAACCCAATCGGCCATCTCTGCCTTCCGATATCTTTGTCGTGCTGGTGACGCCGCGCGCTGCCCTACTCGGCCGCCATGTTCACGTCGTGGAACTCGCCACGGTAGGGGCGCGCCGTCGGCGGCAGCTCGCGCTTGAGGAAGTAGTCCTCGTATCTGAGCTGCCTCAGCAGAACCGGCCAGACCTCGCGATAAGCATGCCACATCGAAGGGTTCGGCTCCGGCAAATCGTGCTTGATCAGCTCATGCAGCCTGGGCAGCGCATGATAGGGCACCATCGGGAACATGTGATGCTCGACATGGAAGTTCATGTTCCAGTAGATGAACCGGCTGATCGGATTCATGTATACGGTCCGGCTGTTGAGCCGATGGTCGATCACATTGTCGGCCAGACCGATATGCTGCAGCAGGCCGGTCAGCACCATGTGCCAGGTGCCGTAGAGGCGCGGCAGGCCGATGAGCACCAGCGGCACCCACGATCGCATAGTAAGGGCGAGCGCTATCGTGGCGATGTAGATCGCGATATGCCAGCGCGCGGCGGTGACGGCCTTGTGCTGTTCCATCTCTGGCACGTAGCTCTTCTCGTCGGGCGAGAGTTTGCCGAACGCCTGGCGTACCAGCGCCGGCAGCGAATAGCGGAAATCGAGGATCCCGGTGAAGGCGAGCGCCGCGCGCAAAAGGTCCGGCGGGCGCATCACAGCGATCTCGGCGTCGCGTCCGACAATGATGGTGTCGGTGTGGTGGCGGGCATGGCTCCAGCGCCAGGTCACTGGGTTGCGCATCAGCATGAAGCTGGCGATCTGGTAGACCACATCGTTCATCCAGCGCGTCCGGAAGGCCGTGCCATGGCCGCACTCGTGCCAGCGCGAGTCGCTGGAGGAGCCGTAGAGCACGCCGTAGGCGAAGAAGAACGGCACGCACCACCAGGTGCCCCAGAAATAGATACCGCCTGCAGCGGAACCCAGGATGGCCACGATCCAGATGATCGTATCGCGGATCGCCGGGCCGTCGGAGCGCTGCATCAATTCCTTCATCGCCTTGCGCGGGACGTCGGTGTGATACCATTCGGCCGAGGCCAGCCCCGTCTCGATCGCCCTGCGCGCGCTTTCACCGACCAGGCTGTAATCGCGCTTCATTGTGCCAGCCATTGTGACCTCCAAATCCCGATGGGCCGCGAGCCCTCCCTGCTCCGACCGGGACCAACCCCAGAACTGGTGCTTTGCATCGTCCTCGCCATCATCACGACCTGCCTCCGAGAACCGGAAAATTACCTGACGGCTGCGGATAATCCTGCTGCGGCTGCCTGGCGATCGCCGCGATCCGGCTTTCGGCGGTCGCGATATCGTTGGCGCCATCGAGAACCCGGAACACCGCATTATAGGAGCGGCTTTCGCCATGCTCCAGCCAGATCATCTCGCCGCGTTCGCGCGCGGCCAGATTGCCGAGCACGTGATGCGTCGACGGCTCTATGCCCAGCGCATATTGCCCGGCCTGGAAATTCTGCCATTCGTAGGCACAAGGCAACTGGTCCTTGCGGGTGACGACTTCGAGGCCGAGGCCAAGACGGTCGTTGACCACCGCCACCGGCACGTCGCCGCTGGCGTCGGCGCCGAGCTCGTGCTGCCAGACCTGTTCCTGGAAACCCAATTGCGGCGCCGGCACAGTGCGATAGCCCACCTTCTGCGCCTCGTAGCGGTCGCCGGCATGCCCGGCCCAGACCACATCCCGGATCGGCGCCAGATAGCGCGAGCCTTCGTCGAGCACGGGATGGCTGACATTGATGTGGTAGAAATACATATGCGGCGTGCGGTTGAAGCCGTGATTGACGACGCGGTCGCAAAGCCGGATCTCATTGCCGCCGACATCGGCTTCGATGCGACGCAAGAGATGCAGATCCTCGCCGAACACCGTCGACTGCTGGACAGCAGCCTCGGCCCACAGCACGCAGCGGTCGCCGTCCCATGTCTCGCCATAGCCGGTCAGCCGCGCCGGGATGGTGCCGACGCGGCCATGCAGGGAATGGCGCACCGTCCTCTTCGGTAGATAATTGTAGCTGTCGGCCGGCACTTCATTCATGAACAGGATGTGGTCGAGACCGCAAGTCAGCAGCAGGCCTGAAAACGACCGCGCCCAGGCCAGCCCCTCCTCGCCTTCGTACTCATGTAGGCCGGGATGGCGAAAGCCGCTCGGCGAATGCCAGCCAATCGCCTGGCCCTTGAAATCGCAATCGGCGATGTCCAGCGCCCGGTCGACCAGCGCAGTGAAGCGCAATCCCGAGCCGGTGCGGAATTCGAGCATGCGAATGCCGCGCTCGACGCCGTCGCCAAGCGTCATCAGCCGCACGCCGGCAAATTGCGACAGCATGCCGGAGCGCTCCGAGACCTGCCGGCGCGAAAGCGTCTTGCCGTAAAGCTCTACCATGTGACGGCCAGTTCCTTCACTTTGCTCTCGTCTCCTTGAGCAGGGCCGACATGTCGGCCCCGGTGATGATGCTTTCCACCGTCAGAAGGTCGGTATCAGCGACCGTCTGCTCGGCGACGATCTCGCCGCGGCGCATGACGATGATGCGGTCGGCGACCTGGAAGACGTGATGGATGTTGTGGGTGATCAGCAGCACCGAGTGACCAGCCGCGCGCACTTCCTTGACGAAGCGCAGCACGCCATGCGTTTCCTCGACGCCGAGATTGTTGGTCGGCTCGTCGAGGATGATGACCTTGGCGGCGAACTGCATGGCGCGCGAAATGGCGATCGACTGGCGCTCGCCGCCCGAAAGCGTACTGACCAGCGCATCGGCATCGAGCTTTTTCGAGATGCCGACGCGCTTCAAAAGCGCCGATGCGGCGTCGCGCAGCTTGGCCAGATCGAGCGGTGCGAACACGCCCAGCCATTTCAAGTTGACCGGCTCGCGACCGAGAAAGAGATTGCGCGCGATACTCAGGTCCGGCGCCAGCGATGTGTCCTGGTGGATGGTCTCGATGCCGAGATCCATCGCGTCGCGCGTCGAGCGGATCGAAACCTTCTGGCCGCGCACATAGATGTCGCCGCGGTCGACGGGAAACACGCCGGAGATCGCCTTGATCAGCGTGGATTTGCCGGCTCCGTTGTCGCCCAACAAGGCCACCACCTCACCTTCATTGAGTGCGAACGACGCGTTCTTCAGCGCGCGGACGCTGCCGAACGATTTTTGCAGATTCTGCAGCCGAAGCACTTCCATGGTCAGCTCCTTGCGGCGTTCTTCTGCAGCAAAGCGTGCAGGATAAGCATGGCGAGGATGATGACGCCGACGAAGATGTTGTAGGCGAGGCCGGGCACGCCGATCAGCACGATGCCGTTGCGGATGGCGCGCAACATCAAGGCGCCGACGATCGTGCCCAGTATGGTGCCGCGTCCGCCTGTCAGCGCCGTACCGCCGACCACCACCATGGCGATGACTTCGAGCTCGTAGCCGGTGCCGGCCACCGGCGACGCGGCCGAGATGCGGAAGGCGCTGATCATGCCGGCCAGTCCGGCCAGCACCGAGGTCAGGATGAACAGCCAGATCTTGACCGCATCGGCCGGCACGCCGCGCGCCACCGCTGCATTGCGATTGGAGCCGATGGCGCTGATCCAGTTGCCGAGCTTGGCGTAGCGCAGCATATAGATCGCCAGCAGCGACAGGCCGACGAACCACCACAGCGAGGTGTAGAACCGGAACGAACCGATGTTGAAACTGCCGGCGAGCAGCGTCACGAAGAAGCCGGGCTGGTCCCAGGATTTCAGCGGGAAGCCTTGCGTGATGTAGAGGGCGGCACCCCGCACGACGAGCAGCATCGACAGCGTGACCAGGAAGGAGGAGATGCCGATCTTGGTGACGATCAGCCCGTTGATGGCCCCGATTGCCACGCACAGCAAAAGCCCGGCGAGCAGCGCCACGCCGATATCGGCTTCGCCGTTCTGCACCAAAAGCATGACCACGACCGGCGCCAGACCGAACACCGCACCGACCGAAAGGTCGAACTCGCCCGCCGTCAGAAGCAGCGTCATGCCAAGTGCAATGATGCCGAGTTCGGGCAGGAAGGCCATCATGTTGGAGATGTTGAGCGGTGACAGGAAATTGGCGTCGGCGATGGCGAACACCGCCAAAAGCACGATGAGGATGACGGCCGAGGAGAATTGCGGCGAGCGGACCAGGCTCGACCTGCGTTTGGCGCCCGGCATTTCTTCTTCTGCGGCAATTGTCATGACGGCTTGGACCATACTTCAGCAGGACGCCCGCCGCCTGCGCGCCGGGCGTCAGTTTCAATCACTTGTCGTAGAGTTTCAGGATCGGTTCGACGCTTGTCGCGTCGTACAGGCTGAAGGTGTGGATGTCGTAGCCGATCGGTTCGCCCGAGGCCGCCAAGCCGAGCAACGCGACCGGCATGAAACCCTGCGCCGACGGGAACTGCCAGGCGGCCGCGTTGACGAAGCCGGCCTTGACGGCTTCTGCGGTTTCCCTGGAATTGCCCCAGCCGACAACCGGGATTTTGCCGGCCGGCACGCCGGCGCCGTCGAACACCCGCTTGATGCTGGCGGCGACGGAATCGCCGAGCGCGATGATCGCCGGCGGATTGTTGGCGACCATGTAGTCGGTCATCTTGGCGATGATGCCGGCCGGATCGGTGCCGCAATCGACCACGTCATATTTGATGCCAAGCGGATCGAAGACGCTGGCGATGCCTTCGGTCTCGAGCTGCTGGTAGCTGGCGCCCGGCACTTCCACCGGCAGGAACACCTTGTCGCCCTCCTTCACCATCTTGTTGTCGACCAGGTACTTGGCCCAGATGGCGCCGGCCTCCTTGAGGTCAGCGCCGACATAGGCCTGCCGCCCGGTCGCCGGATCGTCGGTGTTGAAGAACACGATCGGGATGCCGGCAGCCTTGGCTGCCTTCACCTCCTCCGTCCACAGACCGGGCTGAGCCGAGGTGGTGCCGATGCCGTCGGGCTTGGCGGCAAGTGCCGAGTTGAAGGCTTCCTTCTGCGCCGCCATGTCGCCGCCGCTGAAGGAGATCTTGCAGGTCACCTTGAGCTGGTCGCAGGCCTTGGTGGCGCCGGCATTCCAGTCGAGCCAAAACGCATCCGACGGGCCGCCATGCGACAGGAGATAGAACGTCTTCTGGCCGTCCTGTGCCAGCGCCGGCGCACTGAATGCGATGCCGGCGAACAGCGTCGCGGCTCCCGCCGCTTTCAATCCGAATTTCAACATTTCGCTTCCTCCATTGTGTTTCTCCGGGTGCGCGGCCTGTCACAGGCCGGTGGCGCGGAACTTGCCGTCGAGGAATTTCTTGGCGCGCGGCACGTCGTCTTCCGAGAGATGCTCTATGATGACCGGGATGTTCGGATGCTTTTCGGCGAGCCGCTGGAGATAGAGGTCGTAATTCAGCGAACCGAGGCCGGGCGCCGGCAGCTCGATCTCGCCGACACCGCGGAAAGTGTGGCTCTCCAGCGCGTCCTCGTCGCCGATGTCGGCGTGCTTCTCCGACTTATCGCCGCCCGAGCGCTTGACGTCCTTGGCATGAGCTATTTTGATCTTGTCGGTCAGCGTGTCGAACACCTGGTTCAGGATCTGGTCCATCCTGTCGATGTTGTGCGTCTCGAAATAGTTGGTCGGGTCCATCAACAAGCCGAGGCCGGGATGGTCGACCTGCGCGAACATCTTCACCGTCTCCTCGACCGAGCCGACGACATTGTTGACATAGGTTTCGAGCAGGAAGATCGCGCCGTGGTCGTAGGCCGTCTGGGCAAGGTCGGCGATGACCTTGCGGCATTCCTCAAACCCCTCCTCGGTCTTGTTCTTGGGATGGTGCACCCAATCGGACTCGGTGTTGTAGGTGCCGGTTTCCGAGATCACGTAAGGCGAGCCGAAATCGCGGGCACTGCGGATGATCTCCTTGAGATAGCCGACACGCTTCTCGCGTTCCGCTCTGTCCGGATGGATGATGTTGGTGTAGCCCGACACGCAGCACACCGGCAGATTGTGGTCGCGGAAGGTGTCGCGAACGGTCCTGGCCTTGTCCTTGGTGATCTGCCCGGCGGACAGGTCGAGATCCCTAAAATGCAGGTCGAGCTGCACCGTGTTGAAATCGAGCGCGCGGATCTTCTGCGCGGTTTCCTTGAGGCCGTACGGGAAATAGCCCGTGAAGATACCTGCCTGCATCATGATATGAAGTCCTCCCTGTAAGTGATTCAGTTGATTGAGATTTCGGACAACTTGACCGTGCGACCCTCGTCGATCGAGCGATAACCCGCTTCGATCAGCGCCATGGTCTTGACGTTGTCGGCGACGGAAAGGGCGGGCGGCTCACCTGTCTTCACCGCGTGCTGGAGCTGCTCCATCACGCCGATGAAGGCATGCGGGAACCACATCGTGTTCCAGCTTGGCGTCACCCATTCGCCGCCGGTGGTCTCGGTCGAGGCATAGGTCAGCGTCGAGGCGGAGCCCGTCGGCCAGCCGATCGTGCCCTTGGCGACGCCCTTCATGCCGTCGACGCGCCAGTTGATGTGCTGGTCATCCTTGTAGCCGTCCTGGCGCGGACCGGACCAGACATCCTCCAGCGACACGGCGAGCACCCCGGACGGAAACCGCATCGTCGACACGGTGATGCCGTCTGAATGGTCGAAACGGGTACGCGGATCCTTGCGGGTCAGCGTCGTTATCTCGTCCGGATCGCCGAACAGGAAGCGCAGCACGTCGAGATGGTGCACGCTCATATTGGCAAGCGTCAGCCGGTCGTAGTCCTCGAGGAACGTCTGCCAATGCGGGATCGCGTGCATGTCGATCTGCGCGAAGACGATATCGCCGAGCGCGCCGCTATCCATGATCTGCTTCAGGACGCGCATCGACTGGTCGTAGCGCATGTTCTGGTTGACGGAGAGGATCTTGCCGGCCTTGGCAGCTTCGTCCCGAAGTTCGATCGCATCCATGAGCGACAGCGCCAGCGGCTTCTGCGCCAGGATCGCCTTGATGTGCTTCTGCTTCAGCGCGTGCCGGATCAGCGCCGGCTGCTGGTCCGGCGGAAAGGCGAGGTCGATGATCTCGACGTTTTCGTCCTCGATGAGCTGTTCCGGCGTGTCGTGGACGGTCGGGATCTCCCAGCGCTTGGCGACTTTCTCGGCGCTGGCCTTGGTCCGCGAGGCGATCGCCACCACGGGAAAGCCAGCTTCGTGATAGGCGGCGAGATGGCATTCGGCCATTATCATGCCGGCGCCGACGCAGCCGATCTTGTATTCCCTGGTGCGGACCTTCACGTCCGGCTCGAAGCCTGTGCCTGCCATTTCTTCCTCCCGAAGCTCGTTTCTTGCAGCCGCTGTCATCGTGCCAGCGCTCCTCCGCCCTGCCCGAAATAATGCACTTTGGCCGGCTCGCAGGATATCGCCACCATCGCGTCCGGCCTGATATCAGGTTGGCCGCGCAGCAGCGCCCTGAGGCGCGCCTGCCCGGCAGCGAGCGTCACCACGGTGTAGCCGCCAAGCGGTTCGACCTCGAACACCCGCGCCGGGCGGCCCGCGCGCCCATCGGATTTTGCGGCATCCGATATTCCCTCGCCAAGCCAGGGCCGCACCTTGATGTCTTCAGGCCTGAGCCCAATCTCGACGGCATCGGCTGGAGCCGCCTTATCCAGGATACGGATCGTGCCTTCGGCCGCCTCGACGCCGCCCTCACCGCGCACCGATTTCAAAATGTTCATCATCGGCGAGCCGAGCAGCCGCGCCACATAGGTGCTGGCCGGGCGATCATAGATCTCGGCCGGCGCGCCGATCTGCCTGATCTTGCCATTCTCCAGGATAGCGATGCGATCGGCGACCGACATCGCCTCTTCCTGGTCATGCGTGACATAGACCAGCGTCTTGCCGAGCTCGCGCTGGATACGCTTTAGCTCGACGCGCGTCTCTTCGCGCAACCTGGCGTCGAGCGCCGAGATCGGATCGTCCATCAGATAGGCGGCGGGATCGCGCACCAGCGCACGCGCAATCGCCACGCGCTGCCGCTCACCGCCCGAAAGCTGCGCCGGCGGCTTGTGCAAGATATGGCCGATATGCAGCTTGGCCGCGACGTCGGCGACGCGCATTTCGATCCCGGCTTCGGCGACCCTGCGCTCGACCAGCGGAAAGCGGACATTGTCGCGCGCGCTCATATGCGGAAACAGCGCCAGGTTCTGGAACACCATGGCGACGTTGCGCTCGGCCGGCGACACCGCGTTGACCGGTCTGCCGCCGATCAGGATCTCGCCGCTGTCGGGAACTTCCAGCCCAAGTATGAGGCGCAGCAACGTCGACTTGCCGGAAAGCGGCGGTCCGAAGAAGCAGAAGAATTCGTTGTCGTTGATCGTGAGGGAGGCATCGTCGACGGCGAGCGTGCTGCCGTAACGTTTCGTCACATTGCTGAAGACGATGTTGGCCATGTCTCAACCCGCTCTCATGGCGCGACCGCTGGCGGCGTCGAAGACGCGCACCGACTGCGCGGCCGGCGCGACGACCGCTGTTTGCCCGATGGCCAGCCCGACATCGTTGTCGAACACCGCCTTCACCGCGCTCTCGCCCTGGCCGAGATGGACGATGGTGCGCGCGCCGATGCGCTCGACGAAAGTCACCGGCAAGGACAGCCCCTGGCCGCGCTTGACCAGCGCCGCCTGTTCCGGGCGGAAGCCATAGAGCACGTCGCCGCGCGCATCCCGCACCGCGGCGGCGATTTCAGCCGGCAGCGGCGGCGTGGCGCCGAGCGTGCCGAGGTCGACGACCAGGCCGCGGTCGCTTTCGGCCGGCCTGCCCTTGAGCAGGTTCATGCCGGGCGCACCGATGAAGCGGGCGACGAAGACATTGGCCGGATTGTTGTAGACCTCGAGCGGCGTACCGACCTGCTGCAGCACGCCATGGTCCATCACTGCGATGCGATCGGCCATGGTCATCGCTTCGAGCTGGTCATGGGTGACATAGACCATGGTTTGCCGGAACTGCCGCTGCAGCTGCTTCAGCTCGGTCCGCATCACCGCCCGGAAGGCGGCGTCGACATTGGACAGTGGTTCGTCCAGCAGGAAGATCGCCGGCTCCATGATCGCCGAGCGGCCGATCGCCACCCGCTGCAATATGTTGACCGACAGCCTGTCGGCCTTACGGTCGAGCAGCGGCGTCAGTTGCAGCATCTCGGCAATGGCGCCGACGCGGCGATCGATCTCGGCTTTTGGCGCGCCGCGCATCTTCGGGCCGTAGGCGAGGTTCTGCCGCACGGTCATATGCGTGAAGATCGCATAATTCTGGAAGACGAAGCCGACGCCGCGACGCCCTATCGGCACGCCGGCCATGTCGCGCTCACCGAACAGGATCTTGCCGCTGGTCGGCTCTTCCATGCCGGCGATCATGTTCATCGTCGTCGACTTGCCGCAGCCCGACGGCCCCAGCAGCGCCATGAACTCACCGTCGGCGATGGCGAGATCCATCGTCTTCAGCGCAGTGAAGTCGCCAAATTTCTTGACCAGGTCCTGCAGATGGATCGCGCTCATGCCGTCACTTCCCGTGCCCGGGCCATGCGCTTCATCGCGAAGACCGCGGCGATGGACAGCACGATCAGGATGGCCAGCGCGATCGCCGCGACATAGCCCCAGATCAGATCCTGCGTAGTAAGCTTGTAAATGTAGACCGAGATGGTTTCAGTGGCGACGCCGGGACCGCCGCCGGTCATGATGTAGAGCGTGTCGAATATCTTGAAGTTCTCGATCGCCCTGATCGCCAGCGCGATGATGATGATCGTCTTCATCTTCGGCAGCACGATGGTGACGAAGCGCTGCCAGGGATTGGCGCCGAGCAGCGTCGCCGCCTTGATCTGGTCCTCGGGCACGCCGACCAGGCCGGCGAGCAGGATGAGGAACATCAGTGGGGTCCATTGCCAGATGTCGGCGACCATCACGGCGACGAGCGCCAGCGTCGGGTCCGAAAGCCAGGCGATGGTGACGGGAAAGCCCGATATCGACGACAGGATGTCGTTGACCGGCCCGCCCGACTGGAACAGCATGAAGAACATATAGCCAGCCACCGCCGGCACCACCATCATCGGCATCAGCAGGATCGAGTAGAAGATCCGCTTGCCGGGAAACTCGTCGGCAAACAGCGTGGCGAGCGCGAGGCCCAGCAGGAATTCCGCCGGCACGCAGACTATCATGACGATGGCCGTGCGCTTCAGCGCGCTCCAGAAGCGCGCGTCGGCGGCAAGATCGGTGTAGTTGGCGAAATTGTTCCACAGCGACCAGGCACTCCACCAGCCGAGGCCGGACAGCGGCGACCAGTCCGTCAGGCTGATGTAGAGCTGCATCAACAGCGGGAAGACCGCGATGAACAGCACCAGGATCTGCGCCGGCAGCGTCAACCGGAAGCCGAGCTTTGCCCCCTCGTCCCGAAGGGCCGGCTTTGCCTGGACGGTTTTCCCGTTGTCTTCCAAAATGGGAGCGTCCTCCGAAGTCGTGGCCGTCACCGCGCTCATTGCTTGAGCGCTCCGAAGGTCAGCCCGCGCACCAGATGGCGCTGGATGGCGATGCCCATGACGACAGGCGGCACGGCGGCGATGAGGCCGAGCGCTGCTTTCGCGCCGTAGAGCTGTCCGGTCATCGAGGACGACAGCGAGGCCATGTAGACGGGCACCGTCACCCATTCGCGTGTCGTCAGAAGCAGCGCGATCAGATAGTCCGACCAGTTCAGGATGAAGACGAAAAGAGCCGCACTGGCCAGCGGCGCGCGCATCATCGGCAGCGTGATGCGGGTGAAGACGCGCCACCGCGAACAGCCCTCGACCAGGGCCGCCTCCTCGATCTCGCGCGGCATGTCGTCGAAGAAGGTCTTCATCAGCCAGAAGGCGAAAGGCAGTGTGACGATGCCATAGATCAGCGACAGCCCCCACCAGCTATCGGTGAAGTTGAGGAAGGCCCACATGATCATCACCGGCGTCATCACCGCCATCGGCGGAAACAGGCGAAGCTGGATCAGCGCCAGCGGCAGGTTCTGGCCCGAGCCGAAGCGCGACAGCCCGTAGGCCGCTGCGGTGCCCGCGGACATGGCGATCGCCGTTCCGAACACCGCCGACAGCAGCGACGAGGCGATCGGCTTCAGGGCGGTGCGGTCGAGCGCGACGATCAGATTGTTGGTCGATTCACCGAAGACGAAACGGAAATTGCTGAGCGTCGGCTCCTTCGGCCACCAGGTCAGGTCGGCGCCGGTCGCTGACCATTCGGCGATCGGCTTGAAGGCCATCGACACCATCCAAAGGATCGGCACCAGCGTCATCGCCATGGCCGCAAGGATCGCCGCATAGCGGAATATTTCGAAGGGAACGGAACGCTTCATCTTGCAGCTTTGCTGGCACCATCGTTTGCGGAGGGGAAGAACAATCACTCCTCCCCTCCATTCGAATCCCAGGAGGAAGGATCAGCTGATCGGATCGAGAACGGTGGGCCATGCCTCCTTGTTGGTCTTGATGGCTTCGAGAAGCTTGTCCTCGCCGGTCCGGCGGGCGATCTTCTTCCATTCCGCCTCGGTGTCGGCCATCGCCTGCTCGGCGGTCTTGGCCTTGGTAAGGGCTGCGACAAGGTTCTCGTCCAGCGCATTGTGGAAGGCGGTGGCGCCGGGATAGTTGATGGTCGGCACGGTGCGGGCGACCGTCTCGCGCACCACATCCATATGGTAGGCGTGGTAGGTCTGGCGAACCAGCGGGTCGGAGAAATCCGACAACCGGAACGGATCGAAATAGCCGCCCGGATTGGCGGTCATCCAGGCATAGATACGGCTCGATCCGAGCCACTGCAGGAACAGGTAGCAGGCCTCCGGATTCTTGGCCTGCGAGGAGACCGAGGCCGACAGGTTGAGCCACAGCACCGAACGGCTGATCAGCTTGCCGTCGAGCTCGCGGCCGGGCGGCAGCATCGAGCCGATCTTGCCGGTGACCTGCGAATCCTTGTTGCCGGCATTGTCGAGGAACTTCGGCAAGTTTGAGAAGGCGCAGGTCATGGCGGCGCCGCCCTTGGCGAAATTGCCGTACTGTTCCGGCCAGCCCCACGAGATCGCATCCGGCGAATGATGGGCCAGCGAGGCGATGTACTCGTTGGTCGCGGCGATGCCTTGCTCGGAATTGATCAGCGGCTTGCCGCTATCGTCGAACAGGAACTGGTTGGGCGAGGCCATCGAGACATAGCGCTGGTACCAGTTGGTGTAGCCCCAGCCCTGGTTGCGCAGATCGGTCGATCCGAACAGGCCCTTGTCCGGACGATGGAAGAAGGCCGCGATCTCGTCATGCTGCTTCCAGGTCTTCGGCGGCGCCAACTCGTAGCCGTGTTTGTCGGAGAAGGCCTTTTTCTCGGTTGCGTCGCCGAACAGATCGGTGCTGTAGACCCAGGTCTGGAAATCGCCGTCCAGCGATACGCCATAGGTCGAGCCGCGATACTGGTTGAGCAGCGAGACGCCCTTGGCGCCATTGACATAGCCGCGCTCGGGATCGTCCCATTCGGGTTTGTACTGGGCGACGAAGTCGTCGAGCTTCAGGATGCCGCCGGTTTCGGCGAGGTCGCCGAGACGGTTCCATTCGACCGCGTAGATGTCATAGGCCCCACCCTTGGTGGAGATGTCCTGCATCGTCTTGGTGAATTCCTGGCCGTTTGGAACGCCGACAATCTCGAGCGGAATGCCGGTTTCCTTTTCCCACAGGTCCTTGATCGAAGGCGCACCGGCGGGAAATGGCTGCGTCAACTGGCCGATCGAGCCGTCGGACAGGCCGAGCACGATCTTGGCCGGCGCCTTGCCGGCCCCCTTCATTGCCTTGGCCGCTTCGATGGCGCGGCCCTCCGGCGTGTCGGGACCATACTGATAGCGCTCCGAGCCATCGAAGCCCGTCGGGCCGCCGATCATGCCCGGCGCCAGGGCATCGGCCGCATAGGCGCGGCTGGGACGGATGAATTTCGGTGCGATACCTGCGGCGGCAACAAGCACTGCCGCCTTTCCACCGGACGCCAGCAAACGGCGCCGCGACATGCGGATCATATCAGACATTGGAAGTCCTCCCTCGGGGGCCTTGTTCCTCCGCGGCCCTCATGATGGATATTGACGGCACTGTGGGAAGCCTGTCAACATCATAAATACTCAAAACACATCATAACATCGCAATTGAGGGAGAGAATGCAGTCCAGCGAGGGTTATCACACGGCACCACTGCTTGAATCTGAGGGAACCGTGCGCCGCGGCAACCCTTTTCGGCCCGGCTCGACGATTTGGTGTAGCGCGCCGGCTTGCGCATCGGCCAAGGCCGGATACATCATTTCCCATCAGAATCGCGTGGCGCGATGAAGCCTGTCGTCCCGACATCCGATCCGTAAGCGCGTTTTGATGCGTTCCTAACGCACTAGCAGTGAGGTAATGACTGTGCGGTCCACCCTGACAGACGTAGCTCGGGAAGCCGGCGTTTCACCCGCCACGGTCGACCGTGTGCTCAACAACCGCGCCGGGGTCAGGGCGCGCACCCGCGAAGTCGTGCTCGAAACGGCGCAGCGGCTTGGCTATATCGCGGAGAATTCGAACGGCCCGACCCCGCGCAACGCGCTGCCCGGCGATGTCATACGGCTCGACTTCGCCCTGCCCGCCGGCACCAATTCCTTCATCAAGATGCTGCACCGTCACATCGAAGCACAGGCGCAGTCGCGGCCCGATCTCGATGTGCGCGTCGCCACCATCGAAGGCTTCAATCCAGACCGGCTTGCCCGGCTGCTGCAGGATTTGCACGGCCAGACGCAAGGCGTCGGCGTCATCGCGCTCGACCATCCGACGGTCCGCGAGGCGATCCGCTCGCTGTCGGCCAGCGGCGTCAAGGTCGTCACCATCGCGTCCGACATCCTGCATGTGCCCAGGGTTGCCTATATCGGCATCGACAATCGCGCCGCCGGCCGCCTCGCCGGCTATCTGCTCAACCGCTTCATGGGCGCCGGTCATCCGGGTAAAGTCGCGCTGTTCGCCGGCTCGCTCTCCTATCGCGGCCATGAGGAGCGCGAGATGGGCTTCCGCCACATCCTGACGGAAGAATCGCCCAACCTGCAGATCGTCGAGATGCGCGAGATGCTCGACGATCGGGAAAAGGCCTATTCAGAGGCCTCCGCGCTGCTGGACCGGCACCCGGACCTGGCTGCAATCTACAATGTCGGGGCCGGCAACACCGGCATCGCCCGCGCGCTCAAGGAGCGAGGGCGTGCGCTGTCGACGGTGTTCCTTGGCCATGAGGTGACGGAAGGCACCAAGGACCTTCTGCTCGACGGCACGCTCGATGCGGTCATCGACCAGAACCCCCGCGTCGAGGCGCGCGAAGCGCTCAACGCGTTGACCCATGCGGTCAGGAGCTTGCCTTACGAATTGCACCAGCCGAGGCTGCAGGTGATCTTTAAGGAGAGCATCCCGGAGATCTGAACGGGATCGCGCCGATCAAGTGCTGCCCTCGATGTCGCCGGTCGCCGGCGCCGGCGCGCCACCCGACCCAGTCCGCTCAGGCGGAACGCCGGCCGTCCTGATTACCGCGTGCGTGCCCTCGGCCATGCCGATCTCGATCCGGTCGCCGGAAACAATGCCGGATGTGTCGCAGACGACCAGCGGCATGCCGATACCGTAGAGGAACTCGGCGACGATGGCGCCGACGGCAAGGATCGGGTCCGGCCGCTCCAGCAGGATGCCGGCCGGCGCCGTGCCCCTCCGAATCGCCTCGGCCAGGACCGAAGACGAGGATGACGAGCCGCGCCCGGACGCCATGACCAGGATCTTGCCGGCGATATTATTGCCCAGATCCGGATGGGAATGGTCGATGATGTCGCCTGTTTCGACATTCACGCCGCCCCAGAAACTAAGCGCTTGCGACAGTACCAGCGCCGAGCCTTCCGCCTCGCCGGCAAGCTGGAACGTGCCCGCTCTCTTCAAGATTGACTTTTCCAGCCCTTTCACCGCGCGCCTCGCACGACCCGGCCGGCCGCTGCCGAGCGGACGCAATCTTCCATGTCGCCGAACGTCACCGACACACCAATATTGCCAGGCGCATAATGCGCCCATTTACCGGAATTGGTCATCACCGCGCCGTCGAGTTGCTCAAGGATCGACGTGACATAGGTGCAGGTGTCGGTGACAGGAACCAGGCCGAACGCCTTGATGCCGGCCAGCGCGCCCTCGTCCTGCAATCGTCTCAGCGTGGCACGTCCGGTGTTGACATAGATGGGGATGCCCCTGCCCGGCGCGACCTCGCGCAGCAGCGGCAACAGGCGCATCCACTCCTCGTGGGAGAAATGCGGCGTGCCGAGCGATACCGCCGAGAGCGGCGCACCGTCGGGGATGTTGGACAGTCCGGCGAGCGCATGGTCGATATCGGCGCGCGAGATCTGGATCGTCTCCTGTGGCGCCATGCCGTGCAACGCCTCGTCGAGCGTCTTTGCTTCCGGCGTGATGCCCACCGCATGAAACAGCGCCACGGCGCCCGTCGTTGCCGCCGCCGCGCCCAGCGCCTTCAGCTGGTCTTCGTCGCGCGGCGCCAGCAGGCCCGATATCACCGGAACGCGGTCGCCACTCGCTTGCCCGATGATCAGCCCGACGCCGACGAACAGAGCATCGCTCGGTTCGAGAGCAGCGCCGGCCAGTTCGAACAGGATCCGGCCGCGCCGGTTCTCATCGAGATGCAGCCCCCAAGCCGGCGCGCGCCCGGTGATCGCGCAGCACAGGTCGATGAAATCGCCATAGCGGTTGGTTCGCGCACCGATCACCGAATTGGCGAAGACGATGGCGTTGGACTCGCCCCAGGCGATCTGCTCGCCGAAACCCGGCCGGAACCGCGTCTGATAGGGCGCGCAGGTGAAGGTCGCCTGGCAACCGAGTTCCAGATGCGCCTTCATCAGCCGGCGCGCCGGCGCCTCTTGCGACGGCGGCATCTTCACCAGGCCAGGATGGATGAGGTCGAACGATCCGACATTGAGCGTTGTCGGCACCTTGACCCGGCCACCGCCCTCGACAAGCCGCTCAACGAAATCAAGGCCGGCCTTGCCGTGGTAGAGACAGCCGTCGATATGGGCTCCAGCAATGTCCAGCAGCCTCTGCGCCCCGACCGCGTTGGAGAAGGCGACAAGGATCTTCATCGCGGCGGCCACGGCCGGACCGTGCTCGCCCTGCAGCATCGACTGGTCGCCCGCACTCAGTTCAAGCGTCATGGGGTGTTCTGCTTTCGCACTTTGCCCGACCATGCTCTTCCCGATTGCGGACCGCCTGGCAAGTCCAGGGGCCGATCTAGCCCGCGGCGATCAGCACCGTGCTCTCCGGCGACCAGCGCAGCACCACCTCTTGTCCTTCCGCCAATCTTTCAATGCCTGTGTTTTGCACGATGACCTTGAGGATTTGCCCGTCACGCTCGACGAAATAGGTGCTGCTGTTGCCGGCGAAGATGCGCTTGGAAACCTGGCCCCGTAGCATATTGGCGTTCGGATCAGAAGTCCCGGCATCGGCGGCGATGCGGATGCGTTCGGGCCGCACCGCGCAGCTGGCCTTGGCACCGGCGGTAAGCGATGCGCCCGCCCCGGCGGCGGCGATCGCCGTGCCGTCGGCCAAGCGAATGCCTGTGCCGGTGGTGTCGCCGCGAAAGATGTTGGCGTCGCCGAGGAAGGTGGCGGCGAACTCGCACTTCGGCCTGTCGTAGATCTCCTCAGGCGACCCTTCCTGCACCAGCCTGCCGTCGCGCAGGATGCCGATGCGGTCGCTCATCGTCAGCGCCTCTTCCTGGTCGTGGGTGACGAAGATGGTGGTGATGCCGATCTCGCGCTGGATGCGCTTCAGCTCGATCTGCATGTCGACGCGCAGCGCCTTGTCGAGCGCACCCAGCGGCTCGTCGAGCAAAAGTACGCGCGGCTTGGTGACGATCGCGCGGGCGAGCGCCACCCGTTGGCGCTGGCCGCCGGACAGCTGGTGCGGCCGGCGGCCACCGAGCTTGCCGAGTTGCACAAGGTCGAGCGCGCGCTGTACCTCGCTGGCTATCGTTGCCTTGGCTTCGCCGCGCACCGACAGGCCGAAGGCGATATTGTCGGCCACGCTCATGTTGGGAAACAGCGCATAGTTCTGGAACACCATGCCGATGCGCCGCTTCTCGACCGGCACCCGCTCGACGCTCTCGCCGCCGATCGCGATGCGGCCGGAGTCGGGAAAATCGAAACCCGCGATCTGCCTGAGCAGCGTGGTCTTGCCGCTGCCCGACGGCCCGAGCAGCGCATAGAACCCGCCATCGGCGAAATCGATGGAGACGTCGTCCAGCGCCTTGTGCGCCCCGAAACTGCGCGACACATTCGATACCTGCACGCCGGCCATTATTTTTCTCCGCCGAATTTGAAGAACCGTGCCGTAAGCAGCATCAGCGCCATCGACACGACGATGATGATCGTCGAGACCGCATTGATCTCGGGCGTGAAGCCCTTGCGGATCGCGGCATAGATTTCGACCGGCAACGTCGTCTGGCCCGGCGTCGACAGGAAGTAGGACACCACGAACTGGTCGAACGACACGGCAAAGGCGAACAGCCCGCCGGCAATGACGCCGGGCATGGTCCAGGGCAGCGTCACGCGCGAAGTCACCTGCCACCGGTTGGCGCCGAGTGAGCGCGCCGCCTCTTCCAGGTCCGGCGCAAAGGTCTGCAGCCGGGCAGAGACGACGACGATGACGTAGGGCAGCGCCAGCGCCACGTGGCCGAGCAGGATTGCAAACAGCCCCCGTCCGATGCCGACGCCGAAGAAGAAGATCAGCATCGCCGTGCCGGTGATCAGCCACGGAATGGCGATCGGCGGAAACAACAGCGCCTGCAGGAATTTCTTGCCTGGGAAGTCGTAACGATAGAGTGCCAGCGATGCCGCCGTCCCAAGCACCGTGCAAATGACGGTGGTGATGACCGCGATCCTGACGCTGTTCCAGGTTGCCGAGATCAGCTGGTCGTTTTGCCATAGCGAAGCGTACCACTCCGTCGTCCATTCGAGCGGCAGCTGGTAGAATGGCGAGACGTTGAACGACATCAGCGCCATGATGATGATTGGCAAATAGAGGAAGGCGAGCAGCAGCCAGATGTAGAGGCGCCCGAGCCATTCCAGGATACGCGTCGTCGCCATCACGCGGCCCTCCTGAGCACCGGCGAGGCCACCGCCAGAATGATCAGCACCACGGCCAGCAGGATGAACGAGAGCGCCGCGCCCAGCGGCCAGTTGAAGACGGCAACGAACTGGTCCTCGATGATCGTGCCATAGAAGGTGCCGGTACGGCCGCCGAGGATGCGCGGTTCCATGAAGGAGCCGACGACGGGAACGAAGACCAGCGCCGCACCTGCGACCAGCCCCGGCATTGACAGCGGCATGATCACCCGTTTCAGCATCTGCAGCCTTGAGGCGCCGAGCGAACGCCCTGCCTCGATCAGCGAATCGTCGATCGCCTGCAGCGTGAGGTAGCAGGTCAGCACCATGTAGGGCACGTAGGAGTGCACCAGCCCGATGATGACCGCCGGATAGGAATACATCAGGTCGATGTTGATCTTGAACGGCAGCACGGCGTTGAGCGCCGTGTCGAGGATGCCGCCTTCGCGCAGCACCATCGCCCAGGAGAAGATGCGCACCAGCCCGTTCGACCAGAACGGCAGGATGACCAGCAGGAAGATCGCCTCGCGGCTGCGCCCCTTCAGCACCTTGGCCAGCACATAAGCCGCGGGATAGCCGATGACAACGCACCACAGCGTCACCTCGAGCCCGAGCCTGAGCGACGCCAGAAGCAGCGTCCAGTAGAGGCCTTGCGAGAAGAAGGTCGTGTAATTGTCGAGCGTAAACGCCCACGCCTTCCCCGACAGCGGCAGCTCCGTCATGAACGAGAAGAAGACCATGGCCGACAGCGGCAGGAAGATCGCCACCGTCAGCCAGAGATAGGCAGGCAGGAGCAAAGGCAAAGCCGATCGCAATCCGCTCCTCGAACCGACCGCGACTTGTCCGGCCATATGCCTCTCCTCCCCGAAAGCCAGCCGCTACTTCACGTCGACCTTCAACTCCTGCCACAATGCCAGATAAGCCTCGCGCTGCGCGTCGGTGATCGGCGCCTGGAACTGGATGCGCTTGGCGACATCGGGATCGCCCATCACCTTGCGGTTGAAAGCGTCTTCGGGAAGCGCCTCCACCGCCTTGGTATTGGCTGACACCGGCGCGCCAACCTTGGTGACCCATTCGACGTAGAAGCCGGGATCGATCATGTAGTTGATGAAGGCCTCGGCGCCGGCAACGTTCTTGGCGCCGACGGGAATGGAGAAGGCGTCGAGCCAGGCGACGGCGCCTTCCTGCGGGATGACCAGCGAGACCGGCAGCTTGAAGTGCGTCTTGGCGCGGTCGGCCGAGCCGCTCCAGTAGGTGCCGATATCAATCTGGTTGGAGGCGACCATCTGGTTCCAGTCGTTCTCCGAGCTCCAGAACGTCTTGATCTGCGGCATCAGCGAGGTCAGCTTTGCCTTGACCGCCTCCATGTCTTTGATATCGTTTATGTTCTGGCCGGTAGCGATGGCGCCGAACTGGACCGCTTCGACGGCATCGTCACGGATGACGACGCGGCCCTTACGAGCTTCGTTCCACATCTCGGTGATGCTGGTCGGCGGAGTCTCGAAGGATTTCTCGTTGATGGCGAGCGCGGTTAGCCCCCACACCCATGGCACGCCATAGACCTTGCCGTCGCGGGCGAGCATCGGCGATCCTGATTTGTCCGGGCTGATGTCGGCATAGTTGGGAATCTTCGAGACATCGATCGGCTGGATCAGTTTTTCCGCCATCGCCTGGTCGTTGAAGGCGGCGTTGATCATGACGACGTCGTAGAGGCCGGGATTGGTCCTGAGCTTGGTCAGCATTTCCTGTTCAGAATTGAAGAAGTCGTTGACGACCTTGTTGCCGGTCGCCTTCTCGAAGGCCGCGATGGCCCAGGGCTCGTCGGCGCCGTAGCCCTTCCAGTTGAGCACATTCACCTCGTCGGCCTTGGCAGCCAACGTCAGTGCAGAAGCGAAGACGGCGATTGACGTCAGAAAAGCAGTCGGTTTGGGCATGCGCATGTTCGTTCCTCTCATTGTTTGCCCGGTTGGCGGGCTTGTTACGTCATTGAGGCTGTCAGAAATGGGCCTCTTGCTTCCGGCCATGCGCGGTCGTCGACCGATCGCCGTGGCTGAGGAATGTCTGGATCTCCTGATCGGTCGGCGCCGACGACCCGCCATGGCGGGTGACCGAGAGCGCCGCCGCCGCATTGGCGTAGCGCGCCGCCTCGAAAGGCGGTACACCGCGCGACAACGCGCTGATGAAGGCGCCGATATGCGTATCGCCGGCGCCGTTGGTGTCGACGGCGGCAACCTTGAAGCCGGGCACGGCCTGCGCGGTGCCGTCGGCCAGCCGCACGAAACAGCCTTGGGCCCCGGCGCGGATGACAACGCCCGCCGCCTTGGGGCAGTGGTCGGCCAGAAGCCGTACCGCGAAGGCCTCGATGTCGCCAAAGCCAGCGATCTCGGCCGCTTCCGCCATATTGCAGCTCAGCCATGTCGTGCGGGCGAGCACGCGTGAAAGGATCGCGCGAGGGATGTCTGATACAACCGGGGTCGGATCGAAGACGAAAGGAGTTTCCGCCGGCAGGGCCTCGATCCAGTCGGCCAGCGCGTCGCGGCTCCCGGCATAGCTCAGCGTGTAGCCGGAGGTGAATACCCAGTCTCCTGGCACGATCGACACCGGCGCCAGGAGATCAACGCTCAGCACGCCCTCCGCGCCCGGCCACGACACGAAAGTGCGTTCCGCATCGCTGCTGATCAGCGCGACGCAATTGCCGCTGTCCATCACCAGGGATGGCGGCGTCAGCGTCTCGATGCCTTCGGCTGCAAAGGCGGCACGCAGGAAATCGCCATTCGACCCGCTGCCGAGCTGGCCGCCGAAGACGACCTTCATCCCGGTGCGGCTGGCGGCGACCATCATATTGAAGCCGCCGCCGGCGACCTGGGCATAGCTCGATGCGGTCTTTTCGGTGCCGGGCGCCGGCAAGGCGTCGATGCGGTAGACATAATCGACCACCGCGCTGCCGACATGGACGAGACGCCCGTTCATGCCGCCGCGTCCTTGCCTGAATTGCTTTTCGCCGACCGCGCCGCGACCAGGTCGGCGGCGAGCGCGCGCACCTGCGCAATGTCAATGCCTTTGAGCCGGGCAATGTGTTCCTGCGGCAATCGGCAAAAGCCGGCGCAGGCGCCGGCAATGCCGGCGGCAATGGCGCCGATCGTATCGGTGTCGCCCCCAAGATTGGCGCTGATGACGGCCGCTCGCCAAGGATCGCCGCCAGCGATTTCCAGCACCGCGAAGGCCGCCGGAACCGATTCCTGGCTGGCAACGCCGGTGCCGACCAGGTCGACGATGAGCCGTATCCCATCGGTGACGGGCTTGCCGCGAACGAGGCCCCTCGCCCAGTCGATGCGCGCGGCGATATCGCCGCCGGTGACCCAATGACCCAGTGCTGCGCCACGCCTGGCCGCCGTGACGGCTAGGTCCAAAGCGGTGCGCCAGTCGTCGCCGGCAACGCCGCTGCTGACGGCGGCGGCCACCGCAGCGGCCGAGGCAATGGCGATCGAGGTGTTGTGCGTCGCCCGGCAGGTTTCCGCAACCTTGGCGACCAGCGCGTCGAGCGGTTCCAGCGGCATCATGATGCCGACTGGCGCGATGCGCATCGCGGCACCATTGGTGTCGCCGCTACGCCCAGCTTCCTCGGCCGGCACGCCGTCATTGATGGCGTCGATGGCGCGCTTGGTCGATGGTCCGAGCAGATCGTAGCTGCCGCGCGCCTTGACCTCGCGCTCCCATTCGAGCAGCGCGTTGACCCAGCCCGTGTGATCGAAGCCATCGCCTGAAACAACCAGGATACGGCCGAGCAGCAGCGCCTGTTCGGTGTCGTCGGTAATGGTGCCGGCGGCCAGGCCCTTGGACACCGGATGGTCGGCGACAGGCGCGACGAAATCCTCGACATGGCCGTAGAGTTCAGCGATGCGGGCCGGCGACAAAAGTTGCGTCGGCATGCCGAGCGCATCGCCCAGCGCGCCGCCGATGAGCGCGCCCATCGCCCGATCGATCGTCTCGGCCAGCGCCATGTCCGGCATCTCAGAACTCCAGGTGAAGGGCGAAATGCGCGGGATTGAGCAGGCTTGTGACAAACTCGATGGCGCGACCGTCGGCGGCGCGCGTCAACCGCCGCGTGCGCAGGAACGGCGCGCCAGGCGAACAGTCGAGAATGGCCGCGTCCTCGGCGCTCAGCATCTCGATATCGACCCACTCCTCGCCATGATCGGGGACAAGCCCCGCCCCACGCAGCGTCTGGTGTAGTGAGCCTTCGCGCAGGCCGCGCAACGGCACGTCCTCCAGTTCGGGCGACAGCGGCAATCGGCTGCGCTCGATCGAGATGGCATGGCCGTCTTCAGCGTTGGTGCGGACACGGTCAACGGCGATGAAGAAAGGGCTTTCGACGCCGAGCCTGGCGGCAAGTTCGGCATCCTGCATGACTTCGAGCCTAAGCGTGCGTGTGTCGGCATTGGCGCCGGCATTGGCCAGCGCCCGCGACCAGCCGACGGCGTCGTCGACCGGCATGCCGTCGAAGGTGACGAACGAGCCGATGCCGACCTTGGTGGTGATCAGCCCGCGGCTAGACAATTCCTCAAGCCCCTTGCGGATGGTGTTGCGGCTGACGGAAAAGCGCTGGACGAGCTCGTTCTCGCTCTGCAGGCGGTCGCCGAAACCGAGCACGCCGGAGCGGATCTCGTGTTCGAGGACGGTTGCGATCCGCTCCGGCTTGCCCGTTCCGGGAGACGATAGATTGGTGCGGCGCGCCATGGAATACCTGTCCAGTATACCTGTATAATCCTGTTCAATATCGTGGCGCGGCAGTCATGTCAACGGCTCATGGCCAGTACGATTGTTACGCTCCGGCACCCCCTCGCCGGGGCAAGATTGATTGCGAACGGTTAGTTGCTGGCTCGAATTTTATGGGAACCTTCGCCACTCCGAGCGGTTTTTTCTATAGTCGCAAATGCGGCGACAACCGAAAAAATGCAGACAAATGGAGACAAACCATGCTTAGGAAAATCCTTGCAGCGTCCGTGCTCGCCGCCGGTCTGGCTACCTCTGCGATGGCCCAGGATGCCAGCGACCCAAGCGCTGACATGGGTACTGGCAGCGACAGAAGCGTCGTCACCGACCCGGCCCCGATCGATCCAAACCTGGCCGATCCGAATGCTGTCGATTACGGAACTACCGGTAGCATCGTGGGGCCTGACGGCTTGAATTCCAATGCCGACCAGAACTGCCCTATAAGCCCGCAGGGCGCGATGCCTGATGCGACGAACAAGGCTCCCGGCACGGTTTCACCTACCGTCAACGACAACCACTGCGGCAAGTAGCCGAGATCGAACTTCGGGAATTCACGCTTTTGCGTTTCGGCCGCGGCAAGTTTCGTCCCGCGGCCGAAACGCCATTTATTCGGACTGCTCAGAAGCTGATCCCCTTTGTGCCGGAGACTGCCCCGCCGGCAATGGATTCGGTTTCCGCGTTTGGATCCGTCGCCCCTTGTCGATCCGTCGCCCTTATCCGGCGTGGGATTGTCCCAAAACCGGCTTCCACGTTGGGTCCGGTGCTAGCTCGCTTACGCCTTGCGCGGCCGGGCAGTTTTTGGCTTGGTGTCCCCGCTGGCCTTGGCGGCCGGCTTTTTCGGCTGAGCCGCCTTCGCTTTTGGCTTGCCCTCCTCACTGTCGATCTCAGCAGTGGCCTGGTCCCAGTGCTGCTGATGCGCGCCGTCGGGCCGACCGGCTTGTTCCCAAATTGTGTGGGCCCGCCGACGAATGCGTTCCTGCCTGTCGTCCGTCACTATTACCTCCATCGCTTCACTTTCTCGAGCGACAACTGTCTTAGCTGAAATTTCGATCGGCGTCTTGAGCGGCCCCCAGCCTAGTCGGACAGAAGCCTAGTCGGACAGAACCGCGACACCGAGGAGTGCTGCCTTCTTGGTGATCAGCCCCGCCAGATCCGCATCCGAGCGCTCCGTTCCAGTTCGCTCACGCACCGCTGCAATCAGCTCCTTCATCGACAACAGGGCAGTGCCCCGTTCAGCAAGCAATTTGTCGACAGATGCGGCCACATTGGCTGACTCGACATGCGGCAACATGGAAATGGCTCCTTTCCTTCCCAGACGACGATCACATCCGGTAACGGCCGGCAGGCCCGCCGCTCTCTCCTTGCATTCCCGAGAGAGCGGCGGGTGAAGGTCAGTCGATGACCTGCACGATCCTGCGCGTGCCGGGATCGACCAGCACGGTGTGATCGTCGACGATTACGTATCTGTATTCGACGTCGGGAACATCAATCGGATGAAGTTCAACCGTATCGGGCAAGGTGGAACCGACATTGAGCTCCACTCCCAGAAGGCTAATCGACGCCAGCGGCTGCCTGTCCACATATTCGCGGATGACTGTCTGCTGCTCGGGCGTAACAATCACCTGGTCTGCGGTGGCCACGCCGACACCGGCGAGCAGAACTAGCCCGGCGGCGGCAGGAACAAGGTGGATTTTCATCGTCTTCTCCTGTCTGGTTGCGGGCTCCGCCTTCCACCTATCGGGAACCGCGGACCCAGATTGCAAACGCCCACGCAACCTTCTTGTTCCGTGAGTGGCGGCTAATTGATCACCACATTGGCGCTGCCCTGGTGCGTTGCTGCGAGCAATCGCAGTGACCCGCGTTCCTGTTGCAGGAACGCGGGCCGATCGGATTTCCCGATCAGCAGCGATACCGGTGGGGGGATGATATCGACTGCTTCGACAAGAACAATTAGCAATAACTAATGTTCCTGACCGAAAGCGAAAAAGCTTGCGCCGTCGCGAACCGTCGCGAGACGGCATGCTGTGCCTATTGTTTCGGCGGCTGCGGCGGAACCTCGCCGGGCTTGATCACCGGCGTCTTGCCTTCGTCTGGCGGCAGTGCGGTTATGCCAAAATCGCCCGTCGGCGGCGGCAGCAGCACGCCGTTGCAGGGATCAAGCGTGTCAGTCAGGCTGTTGTTGTTGCTGACCCCGTTGTTGACGGGCGGCTTGAGCTGCTGGCCGTTTTGCGGTTCGGCCTGGCAGGAGCCGGGCTGGACAGGCGCCTGGTCGGGTGCCTGGTTGTCCGTCTGGGCGGCAACCGGCGCCGCCAATGCCAGTGCGCCCAGAACGCCCATCCTCAACGTGCTTGGCAAGAACACAAAAGGTTTCATCTCGGGCTCCTTCCCGCGAAGGATCATCTCCTTGTCAAAGCAGGTGGGCCGCGATTGGTTCCCGCATGCGGCAACGCGCCCCGATTCCATGCTGGCTCCGTTACTCCTGTTCGACCGACGATAGCTTTTTGGCCGACAACGGAGATGACATGCGTTGAAGACGCAAAAAAACGCCCCGTTTCCGGGCGGAGCATGTTGAGAAATCGTTAATCAGCGATTGCTACTATACAGGGATCATGACCAAGGACCTCGGTAACGCCGTCAGGAACATCCCCAGGGAACCGGCAAGGAGCTCCGCCCTCAGCCGGTTGGCGCCGGCCTTGTTTCCCCTGGTGGTCGTTGCGCTTGGATATCTGGTCGGCTGGCAATTTTTCGGCTTCTAGAGCATCGGATCCCACGGCTTCCCGCGAAAATCCTTGAATCGGGCGCCGACTGCCTCTCAGTCCGGAAAATCGAAGACCGGTTCCTCGCATCGATGGACCCGACATTGACCATCATGCGTCCAGACATAGGCGGCGGTCGGCACTTCGGGCCAGTCGCACTCATTGCCGAATTGGCGGACATATCGATCATAGGTGTTGCGGCCAGTGGTCAGGACGACCGCGCGCCGGCTCTGGATCAGCTGCTGCGTCTGTTCACATGTCATGGTGCGCGCGTCCGGCCGGGCGTAAGCCATGCTTGTGGCGGCAAGCAGGATCGCTGCGGCTGTCGAGGCTATTGGGCGAGCTGGCATGGTATCCTCACGAGGGTCGTGCCTAACGCGCACCTTCGCTTCTGGTTCCGCGACCTCCAACCGAAGCTGCATCTCTCGCGCGCGGAAGGTTGTTGCTGCGGTGCGATAAGACAGGCGCTCACTCCTCCTTCTCCGGCTTGAACCGCTTCACCACCACCTCGAAGACGATGTCCGAGATCCACATCGCCGACACGCCGATGAGGAACGCCGCGGCCAGCGTCGTGGTGTCATCGTCGGCCGACGGGACAGGCAGGCCGGTGGCACGGAAATATTGCACCACGGGAAGCGTCAGGTACGCCGCTGCCAGCGCGCCACAGATTGGCGACGCCACCATCTCGCGGACCTTGTAGCGGTGGCGCGACAAGGCTCGCAAAATGCCGCCGGAAAGGCCGGCGACCACGACCGCAGCCTTGATGCCGAGCGTATCGAGGAGCTCGTGTATCATGGCCTCCACCCGCACCATCTGGCGCCCTTCCCGTTGTAGGCGTTCACCTCGTCGAGCTCGGGCCGCGTCATGGCGGCGACGACGACCGCGGACGGACGGCGCGGCTGGCTGTGGTCGCACCAGACCTGGCGCGGATCGTTGACTGGCGGTGTTGTCGTGCAGGCGGCGAGCGCCATGCACAGAGTGAGTACTTTCAATGCCGAGCCCATTTTGCCGCCTCCGCTCTTGCTTCGGCGTCCGTCATGCCGGCGGCTTGGCGTTCGGCGACCGTGGCCTCCCTATCCATCTCGAGACGGTCTTGTGCGGCGGCAAGGTCTTTTCCCGCCTGCTTTGCCGCTTCCTTCTTCGCCCGGCTGATGCCGCCGGCGAGGTACAGCCCGAGGCCACCGACCAGCGCGGCGAAGGTCGCGATGATCGTCTTGTTGCCAATGATGGCGCCGAGAATGGTGAGGATCGTGGTCATTTAAGCCGCCTCCCCGTCGCCATCATGAAAGCGGTGTAGAGGATCGGGCCGGCCATGCCGAAGCTGAGCCACGCGACAGGCGCGGTGAGAACCCAGAAGGCGGTTTTCATCGGCGTTCCCTCACGAAGTAGCCGACTGCGAATCCGACGATGACGGGAAGCGGCTCCCAGATCATGGGATCGGCGAATTGCGGCCATGCATTGGTCACGGCTGCCTTGATGACCCCGGCGAGCGAAGCCGAGATCATGGCGGCGGACAGCTTCCGGCTTGGCGCAAGCGTTGGTTGGTTGATCAGCATGTCATTTGCCTTTCCAGGAGAAGATTACGCCGATGCTCGCCAGGATCAGCCGCCACAGCCAGTTGCGTTCAACGTATTCGGAGATAGGGCTTGGCTTTGCCGCTGGCGTGGGCATAGGGGCCGATGCGGGCGGCGTGACGGGCTTCGGCGGCTGCGGAGCCGGGACAGGAGCCGGAGCGGGCTGGGGAGGCATAGGCGCCGCGGCAGGCGGCCACGGCGTATCCTTGATGCGCGACCATTTGCGATAGGCATTGGCCAGCTTGGTGTCGTAGGCGTTTTTCCTGTAGCCCGATCCGTTGTAGCCCTTCGCGAAACCCGCCCAATCGTGCTTGCGAAGAGCAATATCGAGCTTGTGGAACTTGATGAAGTTCACCGCAGCCAGGAGCTGGCTTTCCTCGTCCTCCATCATGGCTTCGACCATGGCCTGCACGGTGAGGAAGCCGGCCGCCTTGAAATTCTCGCCGAGAACCTGGCCCAGCCCCCACGACGCCGATCTGAGCGCCGCCGTCTCGTCGATCGCGATAGCCGCTTTCAGGCGCGGGTAGCTGTCCCGGGGATAAGGCTTTTCACCCCACCGGGGATAGGCAAGGCCGGCTGCGACAGCTTGCGCCCGCGCCGCCCCCGACAGGTTGCGGAAAAGGACATGCGGCTCGAACAGGATGATCGGCCGGCCCTGGGCGTCGAAGCCATGCCCGCTGGTCTCGACATCGAGAAAGGCGTGGATCTCATCCTCGCCGACGCCGATCCTGGCGCCAAGCCTCGGCAGATCGAGATCGGTGAGGCGCCTGGCGGTGCCCTTGAACGTTGTATCCATGGTTGTCCTTTCCGCCCTCGCGGGCAGGTTGATGTTTGCAAGCGATTGTGTGAAATGAGCCCAAGGGGATGACAGGGGAGGATTTACCATGTCGCAAGGCGAAGGAACGGCCGCGGCGCGCTGGACGGTGAAGGCCGAACTCTGCGCGGTGGGCCGCGACAGGCCCCTGCTTGTGGCGCTGGCAGCGATCTTCTGCCTCTATTGCGGGCTGGTCGCCGGGCCGATCCTTTACGCGTTCCTGGCCATCCAGGGCATGGCGGATTTCTTCAAGTGATGGTGTCGGCCATTTGAAAACAGCTCGATTGCCACCTGAACCGAAATTGCTTAGCCGGGATGAAACTGCTCCCATGAACCGTTCGTACCTTGTGGGAGACGAGGTGCGGGAGGGCACGTGACAATTAGGATCAGGCTTCCGGGCGGGACTCTTAAGATCAAGAAAAAAGACGAGCTGCGCCGCCGCGAGCAGAAACGCCAGGTCCCGGTGTTGCAGGTGGGAAATTACTTCATCGTCTGGTGGCCGAGCAGCATGTCGGATCGTCCATCCTCGACCAAAAAAAGCGGGGCACACGACCACGCACCGGATGATCCTGACCACGCCGCGCGCTGACGTTCGCGCCGGTTTCCTTTCGGAAATGGCCCCAGAAATAGTCAAGGATCGGCTATTGACTCTTCCGCTACGGAAGCTCTTTAGTCGCTGCATTGCACAACGGGGGTTGGGGGCAATGGCAGTGCGTATCAGGTTGCCGGGCGGCACCTTGAAGGTGAAGATTTATCGTGAATTGCGCGCCCGCGAGCGCGAGCGCCGCATACCTGTCGTCAAGATCGGTTCGGTCTATTTATCCTGGTGGTCGAACAGTCGGCGTCCTCTGAACAACGAAGCGGGTGCGCCGGACGATCCTGATCGGCCCCAGCCAGCGCCTTGACGCCCTCATCGGGCGCCTGCTCAAATCCTTCCGGAAATAGTCAGAAAAACTCGCCCATCGGCTGTTGACTCTTCCGCAGGGGAAGTTCTCTAATTGCTGCATTGCACACCAATCTTGCGTTGCACGGCGGGAGTTGAACCGATGGCAGTGCGTATCAGATTGCCGGGCGGCACTCTGAAAGTGAAAGTCTACCGCGAATTGCGGGGACGGGAACGCGAGCGCCGCGTGCCGGTCATGAAGATCGGTTCGCTGTATTTTATCTGGTGGTCGAACAGCCAGCACGGCTCTCACGACAAGCCGCAAGACAGCCATCAATAGGCGTTGTCGAGGCAAACGAACTAGAGCGTGAACACCTCATCATCACGCTTGCAAAGTGGAGGTGCTTGCCGCAAATAGCGGCGGGGCAGATGGGCAAATGGTCGAGGAGTCGATCTATGAGCATCCGATCCCGTATGCACAACTTACTTCGCGCGAGTCCTCTCCGCTACTATTATCACCTCATCAAGGGGCATCTCGGCGGAGCCCCTCAATCCGATGAAAGTTTAATTCTGTCCCAGATTGTCGGGCAATGCCCCCGTACCTTCCTGGAATTTGGCTTCCATCCCACAGAATACAATTGTATCGGGCTTCGTGACTTTCAGGGCCTTCTGGTGGATGGTGACGCACAAACTGTTCGATTGGCCCGTTCCCTCCTTCCGAAACATATCGAAGCACGTCAGAGTTTCATCACTCTCGACAACATCAGCAACCTGGGAACGCACTTTCCGAGGCTTGGGGTGCTATCGGTAGATGTTGATGGAAACGACTATTGGTTTCTCAATGCTTTATTGCCGGTGCGGCCAGCTGTCATCGCCGTCGAGTACAATGCCAGCTTTGGCCTTCACCCGATCACAGTGCCCTATGATCCATCATTCGATCGAAGTGCGAAACACGAAAGTGGCTGGTATCACGGCGCCTCGATTACCGCGCTGACGAACCTCTGCAAAACACACGGCTACAAGCTCGTCGCCGTTTCGGCCGCCGGAGGAAATGTCTTCTTCCTACCTGAGGCTTCGAAATTGCCGGAACTTGATCCCGTCCAGGCCTATCGAGAAAGCACCCTTCGCAACCGCTGGTCGGGCACGACAGCGAAGGATCAGTGGGAACGGATCAAACACATGCCCGTCGTCGAAACCGTCAGTTGACAGGGACGCCGATGCCGAAAAGATGCGTATGTAGTTCAAAGAGATTTGCAAGGAGATGCCGCACCTGCATATGAAGCTCTTGGACGCGCAGTGCTCATTGATGAGGCAACCCTGCGCATCATTTCACTGGTCGGCCAGGCGGCACCAAGGCGTCGGACGGGACATCCGATCGCACGATGGCGCCGGCAGAAATTATCGCCCGATCGCCAACGGTCACGCCTTTCATGATCATGGCACCGGTGCCAATCCAGACATCATCACCGATCGTCACCGGAGCCGAGCGGATGCCAGGATCAATACGCGGATGACCCGCTTTAAAGATGGCCCTCGTTTGCTCGAAACGCTTTTCTGGATCCATTGGATGAGAGTTTGTATCGTGGATCACGACACCTGAAGAAACAAGCACTCGCTTGCCAATCTTGATGCCGATTGGGTCTGAGGACCAGACCGTCGAGCCAGCACCAAGGAAGAACCAGTCGCCGATCTCGATGCGACCCTCGTGTGCGAATACCTGCAAATGTCCGTCCAAATGGCTGTCCGCGCCAATCGAAACCCGTGATCGGTCGCCGTGGATGTTGAAGATTTCAGCCCCGGCACCGAACCGGGTTCGCGGTCCGATGGTAGCATTCTCCTTTGCAGCGCCCGTAGCGATCCACGACCAAAAACGGCGGCGAAGAGCGAGGATGGTGGAGAAGATGCGCATTCGCGAACATCTGCCATACAGGATCATCCCAGTCTAGGCTCCGAAGAAGCCCCGACGCGACAGACGGCGAAACTCCTCGACATCGAACGTTCCGTGCCGCAGCCCGCCCGCCGCATTGATGTGGAGCTCGTCCGACATATAAAGCGCCGAGGTGAAGTAGCCGATACCGCTTTCGCCGCCGACATCGATGCGCGGCCAGCCGGTCAGATTAGCGACATCCCGCACTGCCTGCATGAATTGATCGAGCGTGTTGCCCTGGCCGTTGACCCTCAAAATCTTGTGGGTGGCGTGGCCAGGCCCACCGCTGTAGGGTGTCATGAAGATGATCTTAGCAGACGGTGCCTGCGCTCGTATGGCAGTTACCGCGGCGAAGAGCGCCCCATAGAAGGTGGCGGTCGTGGTATCGTTGAGTGCGCCGAGCGTGACCTCTTGCGCCCCAAAGTCGTTGATGCCGGCTTCAAGCGTCACGATTTCGGTGTCGGCCGGGACGCCGCCTATGGCGTTGTAAATGCCATAGCTCGGATACCCAGTTGTGCTGGCGCCCAGCGCCGCGCCGCCGACGCCGAGATTGGTGAGAACCATTCCAGTCTGTTCGGCCAAAACGCTGGTGTATTGCCCTTGAGCCGTGATGCTGGAGCCAAGGGCTACCAACTTCTTGCCTACGAGAGCAGCAGAACCATCGTCGTATGCGTCTCCGCCAGCGCTGGCCGGGTCCGAGAGAAGCCCCAGATACAGGGCGGCATCCGGGACGACCGTGGCGCCTGCGCTCTTCGCCCAAGAAGAGGTGGACAGGTCCTCCGAAGAGAAGAAGACATTCGGTCCGCCGTTGATGCTAAGTTCTGACCGCTGAACGTAAAGCCCGGACGCACCATCGCCGACATACGGGTGTCCGCCGGCGATGGGGAAAATGCGGTTCTGCCAGTTGGCGCCAGACGTGGCCGTCGCTGCCGCCTCCACCGTGCATTCGTACCAGCCATTGCCCAAAGCGAGGATGCTAGCTCCGGTTCCGATTGCCGTTCCGAGGTCGAGATCGAAGGTGCAGTTGACGCTCGCTCCGGAGTTGGAGAACAGGTTGAGGCGATGACGCTCGGCCTTCTTGGCTATGACCCTCCAAACGATACTATCGCCGCTGACCACCGACTTGGCCTGCCAGACGGAAGGACTGCCCGGGCCGGTCATTTCGACAAGTTTCGATGCCGTCATACGGCCTCTGATCAACACGTCGAGTTCGTCGACGAGCGGAGGCAGGGGGATCAGGGCCGGTTCATACGGGCTGGTCGTGGTGGTAACCGTCGCGCCCTGCTTGGTAAAGCTTTCGGCGACCGGGTCGCTGCTCGGAAACAGGTTGGCGGTCTCGCCCTGCTTGCGCAGCACAATGCTGCGAATGTACATGCCGCTCATTCCGTCGGCCGTGTATGGAAGGACGCCAGCGGAAGACATGCGGGTCTGGACATTATTCGTAACGTTGGCGGCGACAAGAACGACGGCCTTGCACTCGTACCATCCGGAGCCGAGATCGGTGATGGCCGTGCTGACGATATTCGCGCCCGAGCTACTTGAGACGACACCTTCTTCGAGATTGAAGTTGGCTATGTAGACCGCACCGGCACCATTATGGATAAGCTGCAGGGCACTTCGCTCTCCAGCCTTGGCAACAACCACGTGCTCGATCATGTCGCCCGACACAAAAGAGTAGGGTCGGTAGACGGATGGGCTTACCGACCCTGCGGCCTCTGTGAGCCGGGCGGTCAGAATACTAAGGCCTTCGATCATCGCTAAGCTATAGACGTTCGAAATCAGGTCGGACGTTGCCGCCCTGCCTCCCGTATCCGTCGCAACCGGTCCAGCCGTTACACTGTGAAGGCCAAGGACACCTGTTGAAACCTCCGTCCAGAAATATTCGCCAACATCAACATTCCTGCCGAGCACGACTGCAGCGGCCGCTTCCGCCAATCCCGCCGACGCCGCGAAGCTGAAGCTCGGCGCCACCGTATAGGAGCCGGGCGCCGTGATCAGGATTTGCGTCAGCGCGCCACCCGCCACCACGAAGCGGCCTGCGGCACCCGAGCCGGCGCCGCCGGTAAACGCCAGATCGAAGGTGCCGTTGGTGCCACCGGAGCCCGCCGTGATCGCACCGCTGCCGACGACGCCAAAGCCGATCGCCGCCGCGATCGTCGGAAAGATGCCTTTGCCATATAAAGACGCGTCGCGCGCTGCCTGGGCGCTGGCCAGGTTAGTGCCCGTGGCGGCGACATTGGCCGCTGTCGCAACCACGGCGGCAGCCGTTTCGAGGCGGTCGGCGGCGGTCAGGCCGGCATTGGTGGCGGCTGTCATGGCGCTGCCGGCGGCGGCATCGGCAGCCGCAACTGTCACATCCTTCAGCGCTTCGACTTCCTCGACAACCCGCTCGATATCAGGCGGCACGAAAGGGACAATGGTGATGGCATCGCTGCCCAGCACCGGCTCGTCGGCCGTAAATTCAAACACCCGGTCGGCATTGACCGTCCCGACCTGGGTGTGAACCGTCGTCCCCTTTTGCAAGGTGCGGGCAGTGCGGGCGTCGGCGGCGCGGAACCATTCGCCTTCGCTCGCCGTGTAGATGCCGTTCTGTCTCCGGTCGGCCTGGTCCTTGACCAGCACGCGGTCGTCAACCTCGCACGGCGCGCCGTCGATGACCTGCAGGCCACGAAGGATGATGTTGGCCGTGGTCGCCAGACGCACGGGTTCGCGTTCGCCGGTCAACAATCGAACGGCGGCAGTTGCAGGTCGGGCCATCAGGCTTGCTCCATGAAAAAAGCCTCGCGAAGCGAGGCTTGAAAATTAGGGACGTCGGCGCACGCCCGAAGGACGGGCGGTCGATGAGGTATCTGGGGAAAGCGCCTGCCCCCTGGGCGCGGAAGAGACGCGGTTGGTTTAGCCGGGCTCTTGTCTTGAGAGAAAAGAAACGCTCAAAAACGCTGCGACCTATGTCAATTCGCGAACGCGCCTTTTTGTCCAGCCGGCGATTGTCAGCCCAAACGCCATGCCGGCGCAGTCGGCAACCAGGTCGAATCCATCCATATCGCGCCCTATCAGCTGCGCGCCCTGAAGAAGCTCGATCGCAGCACCCGTGAAAGCGAGGAGAACAATCAGCCTTGCCTTGTGCTCAGGCCAGCCGAGGCTTCCGAGAACCGCCAACACGGCAAAGGCGGCGGCGTGGTTGAGCTTGTCCTGATGGACCGTGAGGGCCCAGCCGATATCCGGCGAGAGCCGCACCGGCAACAGGGCGAGCAGGAAAACGCCGGCCAGGGCGACCAGAAAAACGATCCTTGCCGCCACCGGATAAGAGTCTGAACGCAACAAGATAAGGTCAATCCTTCATCTGAAAAGTCTGGCTGGCATGGCCCGGCAGGCACCACCGCTTGCGCGACGATTTGGAGGCTGCGGCACGTCATAGGCTACCATCATGACCATAATCAGACCACCGGCTGATGACAGCGCGATAAAACGCGGCGGCCTGGCACGATTGTTGGCGCTGTTGGCAAGCGGCAAAGCATCACCACGTTTGAAGTTCTGGCATTGCCTTTTCATCAAGGAATTTGAGACGTCGATCTAGCATTTCAGCGTTGGCAGGATTGGCCGGCACATTGACCGGGATGAAATCCGTCACCGACTTCCCCGCTTGCGCGGCTTCAACCCATTCTTCCATGGCGCCGATATATCCGTCCAGCGCGTTTAAATTTCCGCCGACGCCTCGCCGCTGGTCTTCGCCTCCTGCGCGATCAGCGCCTCAGCGAGAGCTTTTTCCGTACTGCTGCGCCAAGCATCTTCGGCCAGTTGCCGGGCGACGGGGTCGCCCATCTTCGCGATAAGGTTGAGCCCGCTCTGCCAAATCGCCTCAAAAGTTTCGGTGTCCGCCGGGTCAATATCCGCGATGACGCTGATGTAACCGTCTTGAACTTTGGACCATTCAGTTTGCTCATAGTCCCGTCGGCGCGCCAACTGGTAACCGGCCATCCGAACCGAGCCGGCCGCGCGCAGGACATCCTTCTGCTTGATGAAGTTGGCGCGCTGGCTCTCGGGTATTTTCAGCACTGTCCTCTCGAAGAGCACGTCGAACAGGCCGGGTTTGACCACTTGGCCGGTCTTCGGATCGACCTGGCCATACATAGCATCATGCAGTCCATTACCATCTGCTGGCGCATTCTGGGTTGCTTCGGCTTCTGCTTGGGCGATCTGTGCCTTGAACTGTCGACTGGTGATGTCGGCGTCGAATGCCTCCTGCTGCTCTTTTTGCTGCCGATAGCGCTCGGCGACTGCTGAAAGCTCGTTGCCAAAATTCTTCATGGCCTCGCCCACCGGCGAGCCGGCTGGATAGGACACCACATTGCCGGTGTCGAGCCGGCGCTGTGCAAGCTGGAGGGGAATGGTCGCCATTTAGGTGTTCCCTGCCTGTGGGGCTCTGAAGGAAGAGAGATGCCGAACAGAGCGGCATTGCCTAGCGCCAAGCGCTGAAGAAGGCATGTTTCGCCTGAGCGGCGTTTATCAACGCAGCGTGATCCGCGTAAGTGATATTCAAAGGTATCGCTCGCCGTCGTCGCGATGTTCGAAACAGAACCAACGGGGCGCCTGTTTTGGCTTTGCGAAGCCCCATCCGGCATGCTTGCCGCAGCCCTGATGCTCGCAGACATGATGCTGGATGCCGGCCGGCGTCAGCCTCGCTGAGTTTGGCAATCCAATCTCGTCACTCATCCGTGACGTTTGCCGAGAGGTGGCGCTTTGAGTGAATCAAGCTGGTCCTGTAGCCGGCCGTTCAGGACGATCATTTCCTTGAGCGCCTTGACGGCATCTCCCTTGTGGAGGGCAATGAACTTATCGGCGACCGCCTGCAGCGCGGCCTCTTGGCGACTATCGAGCGTGATGATGTGATCCATGGCGGTAACTACCATTGCTTAGAACAATGAGCCCTGAGCCGGCGCTTGTTGTGGGAACTTGATCTGTGTCGCCGGCTTTTCGACAATCACGAGGGCATCGTCACGAGCGGTGCGCTGTAATCTTTTCGCCTCTGACCACGGCGCGTTCAGCCAAGTCTCCGTTTCCTCCTGTGTGGTCAGGATAACCGGCATGGCCTTCTCATGGATTGGCGCAATGAGAGCGTTGGGCTTCGTCGTCATGAAGCCATAGAGTTCGAAGTCGCCGGGGCCGTCCTTGACCTTGCGCACGCCCTGCCAGCGCGTCCACAGGCCGGCGAAGAAGAACAGAGGCCGCTCCTCGTTCAGCGCGAACCAGTAGTTTTTCTGGACACCTGTCTCGGGGTCTTTGTCTCCGGGCGTAGGGCTCGGCTCTGCGAAGCTCGTCACCGGCACCACGCAACGGTTCTCGACGCCAAGATATTGCTGCCAATGTCCGTATTGCGGGTTGCGGATGTTGGTGGTGCCGTAGTCGGCCTTGCCCTTCACCCGCTCGATTGGTGTCGGCATACCCCATAGCAGATTGGCAAGCTCGCGCGTCCCGTCAGGCGCGTTACGCACCACGGGGCCGGGCTGGTTTGGGTAGATATCTATGGATGGCTCAAGGTTGCCGATGATGTCGCGCAAGGCACGCGTCCACTGGCGGACGGCTTCCTGCGACGTGGTGATATTGTACAGGTTGCACATGTTTCGCCCTCAATCGACCAGTTCAAGCAGGAGATGCGGCGGCACTTCATCAGCCGGCCAATCGGCGCAACAAGCCCTGATCGCGGCTTTGTTCGCGTCCATCCAAACCGTAGCCGCGTTGTCTTCCTCTTCAAGAGGTTCGCCATCTTCGGGACAGCTAGCGTCATCCCAACCTTCCAAGGCAAACATGCCATCTGCAGCTTGCTCTGCCGAAATGCCAGCGGCTGCAAAGACAGCCTTTGCGGCTTCGATGCCGCGCTGTTTTTCTTCGTCCGACGCGCCCCGGACATTCAGGCGCAGTTCCATTATCGCCTCCTGGTGTGGGCCATCTTGCCTACAGTGAACAAAATAGGAACAAAAATGTCAAGCTACCTTGACGACAGAGGAATATGTTCCTCATTTCAAGGGATGCCGGAGCAACCAGAAAAATGGCCGAAGGGAGTCCCTTGGACCCTGATGCACGCCCACAACGCCGGGCAGGTGGCGCGTATTCGCTGCGGCCATTGCAACATCAAAAGGTTCTATAAGCCGCTGGAATTGCGGGAAGTCGTCGGCAACGTCAGCATCGATGAAGTGCGAGCAAAGGTCCGTTGCGAAAAATGCGGGCGCAAGGAATCGATGAACGCCGAACTATTCCACCCTGTCGGGCAGGAATTGGAGGGCATCCGTTTTCGGCGACTGGTCGAGATAAGATGGGAGCGGCGGGTGGTCTGGAAGGACGAATGACATTCGGTATGCAAAGGCGCTCTGTTCAGCACTGTCGAGAGGGCGCTGCTCCGCACGATTCGCGACAGGGGCGGACCGGTTCGGCTTGAGACCCACAGCTTGCCAGGAATTGACCTGCGGATCGGGAAGACGGCCGGGCGGCCAAGCGGGATGGTCGCCATTTATCGCATCCCCGCCCAGGGATCACTGAGCGCCGACCCGCCGAACTTGATGGCCTTGCTCGGGTCGTAGATGCCGGAAAGACCCGACACGAGATTGCCGCCGGCCTTGAAGATCGAGGCGCCCAGCGCCTGCTTGCCGGAAAAGCGCGAGATCGCTGCCTGCGTGGTGAGGTTGTTCTGGCGCAGTTGCGAGCCGTACTGGATCGCCTGGATGTCAAGCTGGCCCTGCCGTGCATTGGCGGCCAGCACCTCGCTCGGCGAGCCTGATATGGCGACGCCCGAGGCGCCGGCCTGGGCGCGCGCCTGCGCCTGCAGGAGATCCTGCTTGTGGCGCTCCTGGCTCTGCTCGAAGGCCGCACTTTGCGCGTCGGCCTGCGCCTGCTGCTCATAGGCCTTGGCCTGATAGTCGGCCATCTGCCTCGACTGCTGGCCTTCGGCCAGCGCGCCGCCGACCGAAAGAGCCGTGCCGATAAGGGCAAGTGTGCACATGGTCAGCCTCTTTCGCTGGCGACGGGAATGAATTTGCTTTTGACGCCTTCGACCGGCGCGCCGAGCGCCGGGCGCGGGTCGAGCGCGCCGCCGGGGCTAAGGAAGGACAGCAACAACTTGTCGGCCTGGATCGCCCGGCGGCTGAGGCGGGCGGGGACCGCTGCGCGCGGCCCGGCCATGGCGGCGCGGCGAATGGTGGTCAGATTGATCTTCAGCTCGGCCGCGCCGGCGGCGTCGAGCCGGCCGTTGGCGGTGGCGATGGCGCGGCTGAGCGCATCGGCCTCGAACAGCTCCAGGCGCAGTTGTTCGATCAGCCAGTTGGCGGTTTGCCAGCGTTGCGTCAGCGCTTCGGCCTTGGCCGCGATCTCCTCGCCCAGGGCGACGATATCGGCACGCGCTTCGCTTTGGGCAGCGGCCGCGCGGCGCTTGTGCGCCGCCTCGATGGTCTTCTCGATCAGCGCGATTGCCGCGTTGGTCCTGGCGAGGGCGGCGCGCACCTCGCCCAGATCGCCGTCGCCGAAGATGGCGCGGTCCTCGGCCTGCTCCAGTTCCTGTTTGCGGGCCGCAACATTGTTGAGGTCGACGTCGAGCAAGGCGATGACGGCAGCAAAATCGGCAGCCGTCCGCGCCCTGCCGAGATCTTCGGCAAGGGGGATTGTGGTCACGGGAGGGAGTCCTTTTTTGAGGAGGATGAGGAGCGGTCGGCGCAGCTGCCGATCTCCCCCTCGTGGGGGAGATGCCCGGCAGGGCAGAGGGAAGGATCGCCGGGCGTGGGGTCTTACCTGCGAGCCGCCAAGACCTGGCCTAGCAAAGGGACGCAATTGATTGAAGGTCGGCGGGACAGCGCCCTGCCGGCCATCTCCCCCTCAAGGGGGAGATTGGCAGCTTCGGCGATGGCGCTCCTAAGGCTCGGCGTCGAACACCGGCGTGAACGCCCGGATCGTGCAGGGCGTCGGGTTGACGTGGCGAATCCTCACCCTGCCCTGCCCTTCCCAACTGTCGTCGATCGGCACCTCGACATTGCCGGTGAAGAGATCAGCCCGGCCGTCGGGCGCGACGATGCCCGGCATGCGCACCTTCTCCCAGCGGCCGCGCAGGAAGGACTGCACTTCGAGCCCCGACGTGTCGGTCTCGAGCAGCGACATCATCACCTTGGCGACCTTCTTGCGGCGGCCGACGATCGAGCCGTCGCGGCCGCCGACATCGAGTTCCAGCGTATTGGCCTCGCAACGGTAGCCAAGCCCGACCTGCCATTTCGCTGCCGTTGCGCCGCTGGGCAGCGTCACCTGGCCGGAAGCCACGGGCAGATCGTGGTAGACCTTGCCGTCGGCCAGCACGTCGACGCTTTCGCCGTCGAGATGGTCGAGCCCGGAGACGACGTTGACGGCGGCGCCCGAATAGCTCAGGCCGCAATCGACCTGGAAGGCGTCGTCCAGCGCGCCGTATTCGAACGGCGCCGTCATGATCTCGATGGTGCGCTTCGTCACGCCGCCGATAGTCCGCTTGACGAACAGCCAGACGTCGTCGGCGCCGTTCTGGCCCGGCGTCACGATTGCGCTTTCAATGATCGGCCAGCCGGCGTCGGCGAAGCTGCCGCCGAGGCGATGGCGGTGCATGCCGCGCACATCCTGCGATGGCTGGTGCGTGTAGCCGCCGAGCTCGCCATTTTCGAGCGGGAACCACAGCACCGGATCGGGATCGGTCTGGAACGCCAGCTCGACGACGCCTTGCTTGGGGATGTGCTCGGAGATCTGGCCGATGTCGTCGGAGGTGAATTTGCTGGCCGAGGTCTGCACCAGCTCGGCGATCGACTTGCGGCTGCGGGTGACATAGAGGAACGATTGTCCGGCATCGACCGGGCGGATGCGGGCGCAGCCGAAGGTGCGCGAATTGCGGTTCTTGAACGACGACGGCGTCAGCGCCTCGTCGATGCCGGAGCCCGATAGCGCCCGGATGCCGCCCGAGGTGCCGATCAACAGCGCCCCGTCGGAATCGGCGATCCAGACGATGTCGTTGGCCTGCCCGCCGCCGGCCTGGACGAATTCCAGCGCGTCGTCGTCCTTCTCGCCCAGCGCGAAATTGTCGAAGTCGCCGGTCGCCGACGCATAGACCGAGAACTTCCGGCTGAAGGCCAGGCGCTCCTCGTAGAGCGAACCGCTTTCGACATACTTCCCGGGAGCGAATGTGCCGAGCCGCCAGCGGGTGATCGGGCTCAGATTCGGCAGGGCATGGCCGTAAAGGATGATCTTGACGACTGTCGCGCTGGTGCGGCTGGTGATCTTCGCCCAACGCCAGCGCCCGTCCGAACCCAGGAGCCGGATGGCGCGACCGACATCCGTTGTCTGGAACCCGGTGCCATCGTTGATGCCGTCGATCGAAGAGGCGGTCAAATCGAACGGCGTCTGGTCCGATGCGGCGACATGGAAAGCCAGTTCGGCAGCCACCGATTCCACGGCATCGCCGCCACCGCCGCCGGTGAAGATCAACTGGTGATATTCGAAGGCGGCCTTGTTGAAGAATTCATAGAAGCGGGTCTCCGAATTGCCCCAGCCGCTTTCCCCGGTCCTGCTGTCGAGCGTCACCCAGTTGGTGCCGTCGTTGGATCCCTGCACTTCCCATGCGGTGAAATAGTCGGCATCGCCGGTAACGTCATTGCCCGCGGTCAGCCAGTAGGCGTCGACGACACGTTGCGCGCCGCCCGCATTCCGGAAACGAATGTAGCCGGTCGAGCCACCGGCGAGGGTGATGGCCTGCACTTTGTCGCGGTCGAACATCTGATAGGCGCTGGCGGTGCCGCTTGCGGTCGATGCCGTTCCGCTCGGTGCCGTGTTGCTGGTCATCTGCGGCGTCAGATGGCCGGTATTGGCAGGCGTCAGCGTCGTGGCGGTGTCGTTGATGTCGTCATACGGCCCGTCCTCGAACTCGTAATCCTCCAGTGTCCATGTCGTGTGCGCCGTCCTGGTCAGCACCTTGAGCGGATAATCCTTGTGGCTGATCCACATCTGGTCGGCCGACTGGACATAGGCGAGGTCGAAGAGGTCGGCTTCCACGTAGGGCGAGGCGATCTCGACCGTGCCGACACGGGCGCCATAGGCGTAGACGCGGATATACTGATCGCCGAATTCCAGGCAGTAGGCCTGCTCGGAAGAGAAGATGAAAGGAATGCCGCGCGTTGTCTTGGCCGCGTTCTTCACCGCGCCGACGAAGATGGTGCCGCCGCGCTTCCTGATGCCGCCATGCGGCAGCGTGACGAAGTTCTCGCATTTGGAAAGCGCCGCCCGATAGAGATCGAGCGAGGCGCGCGCATGCAGGCGCGGCGAGATCTCGCCACGGGTGAAAACGTCCTGGACCGGATAGAGCGTCGTCATCAGCGCACGAACCGGTTGTCGCCGCGCTGGACCGCCCAGGACGACGTCGAGAGCCGGCCGCCGCGCTGGATGGCGTTGGCGCTGAACGCCGCGTCGAGCGCCCGGTCATAAGCACCGCGGGCGATGTCGATCATGCCTGTCTTGTGGGTCAGCGGATGCGCGATCTTGATGGCCAATGCAGCGACCAGCACCTCGCTGAACAGCGCGTCCCAGTCGTTCGGATCGGTCAGGTTGGCGATGTAGCGGATAAGGCGCGGACCCGGCTGGTCGCAATAGATCAGCCCGGCCTCCTGCCGCCACGAGATCGGAACGCCGTCCGGCTCGCCATTATGGGTCAGCGGCAATGGCCGCAGGCAGTCCACGGGCAATTCATAGACAAAGTTCAGCGTGCCCGCGCCGCTGCCGGTGTCGGCGCCGGCGACGGAGGCCGCCAGGATGGCAAATACCCAGGCGTGCTTCGTCAGCTCCGCCTCGCGCGTCAGGTCGAAATGCAAGTTGAGCAAGCGCGCGGCTTTCACATCCTGGTCAAGGCTGTCGATCGGCGCCTCGTCGAGGACGCCAAGCGCCATATTGGCGATGTCGAGCGGGGTGATGGCCATGGTTTTAAGCCTCCGTCAGTGTGATTGGAGCAAAGGTCATGGGTGAATCCGGGCATAAAAAAAGCCGCTCGGAGGCGGCTGGATTTCTGAGCGATTGGATCTGGATTTCTGAAAGCGATTGGATGTTGAGGTCGCGATCCGTCGCGCCCCCCTCTGTCCTGCCGGACATCTCCACCACTTGGGGGAGATTGGCAGCGTCCCTGGCGGCGTCTTTCTTCAAACATTGGAGATTGGCGAAAGCCGACGTGACAGCCGATCTCCCTCCTTGTGGGGAGATGTCCGGCAGGACAGAGGGGGGCGCGAAGGAATGCTGTCCGAACGGGATTGGCGATAGGGCGGAGGTTCGCCCCCTATTTCAGCCTGCTCAGGCCTCGGTCGTCTTCAGCGCGATGAACGTCATGTTCTTCACGCTCGACGCCGTGCGGTCCCAGTTCGCCGCCAGCGCAAGCTCGGCATCGGTGGCGAATTCGCCGGCCGAGGAGGCGTCGAGGAAGCGGGTGCCGGGCACATGCGGGACGAAATGCCGGCGGCCGACCATTTCGGTGACGCCGCCGCCATGGCCCTGGCGCGGCTTGCGGTCGAACTCCAGCGGCCCGCCTTCGGTGTTCACCGGAAGCTCGTTCCACAGGATCGCCTTGTCCTTGAACATGAACGCGGTGTACTCGCCGGCCGCCACCGGGATGTCGTCGTCGACGACGGCCCGCAGCCCCATGTAATAGGGGATCAGCGGCCCGCCCTGCTCAGACGGCGGCACATAGTCGATCAGGTTGGCGAGCTTCAGCGCCTTCATCTGCTTGGAGTGCATCCAGATCGTCTTGAACTTGTCGGCGCGGTCGCCCATCAGATAGGCGGCCTCGATGATGTCGGTGTCGACGATGGAGGCGCCGGTGGCGCGCACCAGATCGCCGCCGTCATTGGCGATGTTGTCGGCCAGCACCCCTTTCAGGATGCCGAGCAGCGTCAGCTTGTTGGCGCGCTGCCAGTAGTCGGTCTGGCGGCGCACGATCAGCTTCTGCGGGTCGTCGCCGGCCAGGATCGAGGTCAGGTCCGGAATGCCCCAGGCCTGGGCGCGGACATTGCGGGCTGCCACCTCGCGGCGCGAGCCGATCTTCTTCATCTCGATCGAGTCGGCCGGATCGTCATTGATCGGCTCGGACGGGTCGTTGCCGAGATCCTTCCAGCCGGGCATGTCGACGGAACGCCCGCCCATGGAGAGCTTCGAGGCGATGGACGGGTCGGAAAACAGGATTCCGGCCTGGTAGATCTCGAGCGACTGGACGTGCTCCTCGAACGAGTATTGCGCATAGACGGAGGGAACGATCGCGTCCGCGATACGGGTATAGGCGTCTGCCATTTTGGTCTTTCCTTCAGGGGTTGGTTAGCGGCTGATCTCTCAAAGGTCAGAGAGGATTATTCGGCATCCAGAGGTCTGGATTCTCGCCGGCCTCGCGTGCCAGCCGCCGGGCGCGGGCGGGATCGCTTTTGACGAGGGCGGAGATATCAGTCAGGTTGCGTTCGCCGGCGGCGTTGCGCTTGAAGGGATTGCCTCCACTCAAGGCCGCGCCGCCGTCGATCGTGTCTTCGCGGAACATCGCCTCGCCGATGGCGTGGAATGCCTTGGCGATCTGCGGATCGGTCAACGCCCCGTCATTGAGAAGGATGCCCTTCGCCTTGTAGGCATCGACCAGGCCGAGCTTCTTCATGGCCCGGTTGGCGACCTCCAGCCTCTGGCGGAAGCCGTCGCTGTCGGTCGGTCCCCAATCCCTGACGAGGTCATCGTGGGTCGCCTCGACCGAGCGGGCAAGGGCGATCTGCTGCGCCTTGGCCTGCTCGGCCATGTAGCCGACGAAGCGGTCGTGATAGGCCTGCGCCACCTTCGGCGTGGCGCCGGCTTCGACCGCCCAGGCCTTCGACGCATTGGCGAGCTCGTCCGAATAAGCGAAATCTTCGGGGAGCCCGTCGGGGCGCTTGTACTCGACCTTGTCGGGCGATGTGAGCGGACGCATCGCCTCGGGCAGCCGGGCATGGAACCTGTCCCAGTCTTCCCCAGTTGCGTCCGCCGAGGGAACGCGCAGGCTTTCACCCTGCTGCCGTTCCAGCTCCGCATAGGATGTGAAAACCCGATCGAGGCTTTCAGGCTCGGTCCAGCCCTTGGTTTCAGCGAGCTTGCGGTTGCCTTCGGAAAGACCGTCAAACCAGCTTTTCGCAGCCGGCGGGGCGGACCCGTTGTCCCCGTTGGCCGGTGGCCGTACTGGGTTGCCCGCCGGTGGCGACGCCACCACGGACCCGGCGTCTGCCAGATCTGTCATGAGAAAGATTCCTTTGTGTTGATTGCAGTAGAAATGAAGGCGCTGGTCCTTCTCCCCTTGTCGGAGAAGGCAAGGCGCTGGCGCCGCTCACAAGCCGGTATCACCTGAATATCAACCCGTCGCGGGCGGAACTTTGCGGCCGGAGCCAATCCAATTGACTTCCAGTTCGTTAGTGTGTATATATACACAACATGAAGAGCGCCGATGTCATTGATAGATTGTTGGCGGATGGCTGGCACGAAGTGGCTCGAAAAGGCAGTCATGCCCAATTCAAGCATAAGACCAAGCCGGGCCGCGTGACGGTTCCGCATCCCAGGCGAGACATCCCGATCGGCACGCTCAAGAGCATCGAAAAGCAATCCGGCCTGAAGCTGAGGTAGAGAAATGCGTCACTATATCGGACTGATCCACAAGGAAGCGGACAGCGACTTCGGCGTGTCCTTTCCCGATTTTCCGGGAGTGGTCACGGCCGGCGTTAACCTGGACGACGCCCGCGCCATGGCGGAGGAAGCACTGGCCTTTCATGTCGAGGGCCTGGTCGAGGATGGCGAAGCCATTCCCGAACCGTCCTCCCTGGAGGAAGTGATGTCCGACAAGGACAATCTGAGCGGTGTCGCCATCCTGGTTGCCTTGAAAACCGAAGCAACGAAGGTCGTGCGCGTCAACGTCACCATTCCGGAGGACGTCCTCAATCAAATCGACCACTATGCAGAACGCCACGGCTACAGCCGATCCGGATTTCTGACCGCCGCCGCGAAAAAGGTAATGCAGATCGAGGCGGCGTAGCGCTCCGCAGGTCCATTCAAGATGAGGCTCTACCGCCTTGTTTGACTATGATCTTTCCGAGCAAGGCCTCGGTCATCAAGACGAAAGAAACCATGTCTCATTTCGTGAGGTATGGTGCCCCTGTTCCGCCGCAATGCGCCCGCACTTGGCAAGGTATTCGGCCTTTTGGGCTTCAAAGGAGGACTTTTACATGATCAAGAAAGCCATTGCCGCCGCGCTTCTGACTGCCGTTCTGGCTGGGTGTGCGCAGACCGAAGGGCAGCAAAGAGCCACCACGGGCGCTTTGGTCGGCGGCGCGGGCGGCGCGCTCGTCGGTCAGGCGATCGGCGGCAACACCAAGAGCACGGTTATCGGCGCAGCCAGCGGTGCCCTTCTGGGTGCGGTCGTCGGCAGCGCGACCACACCGCAGCGGCGCGGCGAACAGCTTTGTCGCTACCAGGACCGCAACAGCGGCCGCATCTACACCGCGCCTTGCGACGACCGCTACTACAGCGGCGATTATTGAGCGTAGCGGGCTGCAAACGCGGCAAGGCTATGGGACAGCACCCCCCTCTGGCCTGCCGGCCATCTCCCCCTCAAGGGGGGAGATCAGCGGCTTCGCCGCAGCCGCCAATCTTGCAACGTTGACGATTGGCGAAAACGGTGACGGCATCCAATCTCCCCCCTTGCGGGGGAGATGGCCGGCAGGCCAGAGGAGGTGTTCAAGCGCCAGCCTGACTAGCCAGCCCTACCTCTCCTCCGCCCTCGCCGCCTTCTCCAGCGCCGCCAGTTGCGCCTCGTCCAGCGTCAGGAACCCCATAATGTGCTGCACCACTTCGGCCCGCGCATTGCTCAGCGCGCTGTGCAGTTCGAAGCCGTTCGGCGTTCTGGTCCTGGCCAGCCATTCGCCGTAGGAGGGGCGGCGGTAATAGCCGGTGGCGGCCGTCAGATCGGCCAGCACCATCTCGCCGTCCTGTCCAGAAAAGACCCTGAGATACGCCTTGGTCAGCGCGTCCTGCGCCTTGGCCGGGCCGCCGGCCTGGCTCGCATGGGCAAAGCGTTTCCGGCTCATGCGCCCTGCCCGCCCTGCACGCTTTCCGCACCCTGCGGCATCAGCCCGCCGAGCCCATCAAGCAAGCCGCTGTCGCGCGCCTGCACGGCCGCCGGCACGGCGTCCCTGGCGGCCTTGCCGGCGGTGGCGATCGCCGCCATGCCGGCCTGCGCCTGTTGCGCCTTGGCCCTGGCGTCTCGGATGCCCGCCACCTCTTGCCTGGCGCGAAAGATGCGCTGCGGGCTGCGGCCGGCGCTCTGCACGATCTTTAGCGCCTCGTCGCCGTCGATATTGTCCATGACGCCGGGGTCGAACTGCGCCATCTGCATGGCGGTGGTGACCACCTGGATGGTGTCGCGCGCCTCGGCCGAGCGGCGCAGCACGTCGAGTGGGCCGGTGAAGGTCGGTCGTACCGCCTTGCCGGCAAGGCTCGCCGGCGGCAGGAAACGGCTGTCTTCCTCGTACAATCCCTTGTCTTCCAGGATGCCCAGCTCGCGGTCGAGATTGCTGGCAAAACCGGCCTGGATGATCGAGCCGGACGGCCCGAGCAGCGCGCCCTTCTCCTCTTGCCGGATCAAGGCTTCGGTCGCCGTCATCTGCGGGTTCTGCACCAGCGTCTGGAACAGGTTGACGAACATCATGTCGCGGATCTCCTCGGCCCGGCTTTCCGCGTAGTTGAACGCGTAGGTCGGGTTCTGCCCCGTGGCGATCGGCGCGATCAGCGGCCGTCCCTGATCGTCGATCAGGCCGGGATAGTTCTCGCCGGGATTGAGCACCGGCACATAGTCGAGCCGCGCCTTCGACGCGGTCGCCGGATCGGTGATCTGCTGCAGCGCCCTGAGGCCCGAGCGGCGCACGGCGTTTTCCTCGCGCACCGTGGTCAGCGCCTCGATGGTCGGCGAGACGCCATAGGGGTCGCCCTCGTAGCGCCGCCAGTTGAAGCACGACACCGGGAAGGAGCGGAAGCCGCTTTCCCTAACGATCGCCTCCTCGTCCTCGATGACGTGATAGGAGGCGAACGCCGTGTCGAGATACTGGTAGGTGCCGCCCACCCGGTACATCTGGCGCTCATCGCGCGGCTGGATGCATTGGATCAGCGCGATCTTCGTCTCGCATTTCGAGGGGTCATCGACCAGCATCTTGATCCGCGCCGGCAGCTTGTCATAGCCGAGCAGCTGCGCCGCCTGCCGCGCCGTGCGCTCGTAGCGGCGGTGGAAGGTGTCGACCTGGCCCCAGCGGTTGCGCGACAGATAGCCCTCGGCCACGGGAATCGAGGCATAGCGGATCAGCGTGCCGCCAAAGCCCTCCTCGGCATAGAGATAGGCCGGGCCGTAGCGCACGACATTGCGCAGGCAGGCCTGCGTCGCCGGCACGAAATTCGAATTGGCGGAGTAACGCAGCGCAAACAGGAAATCGCGCAGCGCTTCCGCCCATTCCTTTTCCTCGTCGGTCTCCTCGTCGTTCATGGCCGCGGTCGACAGCCCGTGCCATTTTTCCGACTGCGGGATGATCAGGCTTTCCAGCCCTGCGGCGAGGCGATTGGCAGCCGAGTTGATGGTGTTGGCGTAGACACGGGCGCCGCGCCGCTCTTGCCGCTCGGCCTGCGAGGCCGCGCCGGCTTGCCGGCCCCAGATGTCGGGCGCGTCGGGATCGCAGAATTCCGACACGGCCTCCCAGACAGCCTCATACTGGCTGCGCTCGGTCTCCAGTTCGGCCTGTCGCGACAGGATATCGTGGGCACGGGAATCGTTCGTCATGGCATTCTTTCTCAGGTGGTGTCGCCTGTTCGAAGCCCAGATATTGTCAAGGCCAGGTCGAATTTTGTTCGCTTTTGCAATGTTCAACGGGGGCGCGGCGGGCCTTAAGGAGATCGATGTGACAATGACGGAAAGCCTGCCCGGTGCCTTGAAGAGACGCAGCAAACAGGCTGCAAAGCGATTGCTCGGCTACGACTCCCGCAACTGGCTGCGCATCAGGCAGATCGAGGCGTTCACCGCGTTTCTTGAAGCGGACGGCCGCAAATCTTCGCCTGTGATCGAGGTTTCGCCCGGCTGGAACCGCTATTGGAAGACGATGTGCCCCGACTACACGTCGGTCGATTACCCCGAATTCGACATCTGCAAGGACCGCACCGAGAGGCAATATGCGATCGTGATCGCCGACCAGGTGCTGGAGCATGTGCAGCGGCCGCTGGCCGCGGCCGAGAATATCCACGCCATGACCAGGCCGGGCGGCTGGGCGATGGTGGCGACGCCGTTCCTGTTTCGGGTGCATGCCAGGCCGCACGATTACAACCGCTGGACTCCCGCCGGCCTGAAGCAGCTGCTGGTCGAAGGCGGCTTTCCGGAAACTGGCATAGAGGTGTTCAGCTGGGGCAACAAAGCCTGCGCAAAAGCCCATATCGGCGGGCCGGTGCGCTCCTACGGCATGTGGCGCGACCTCAGCAATGACGAGGAATACCCGCTGATGGTCTGGGGGTTCGCGCGGAAGGCGGTGAGTGGTTGAGAGCTTAATCTCCCCCTTGTGGGAAGGGCAATCGCATATGACCGCGCCAGCCCCCTCTCCGGCCGCTGCGCGGCCACCTCTCCCCCATTCCATGGGGGCGAGGAACGCCAACCGCCGAGGTCGCGGCCTTGGAAGCCTGGGTTCCTCGCCCCCACAAAGTGGGGGAGAGGTGGCTCGGCGAAGCCGAGACGGAGAGGGGGAGCGCCATATGCGATTGCCCTGCCCTTGTGGGGGAGATTGGCAGCTTCACCCGCCCCGCCTCTTCACCAGCCGCGCCAGCCGCCGCCAGGTCCACCAGGGCCAACCGCCCCGGTTCCCGAACACCCGTTTCATCGCGCCCATCTCATACCCCCAAAAGCACGCGGCGCTGGCCGGTGAGCTCGCTGGGCGCGAGATCGGTCTTGACGGTGCTCAGCGTGCCCTGGCGCTGTTCGAGCTCAGCCCTGAGCGCTGCTTCGCGCGCCTGCACGTCCTTGTCGGCAATGGTCGGTGTCGGCGGCAGCGGCTTCAAGGCGGGTGGTTTTTGAAAAAGGCACATGGTTCCAGCTTTCTCTTGTCCAGTCGAAAAGGATGAAGGTTTCGCCGTTCTTGCCATATTCAGGCAAACGGCAGCGTTGCGTCGCGCCAAGCCGGGCAAGCCAGCGCAGCGCCAGTTGGTTCTCGGCCAGCGCCCGGGCCTCGACCCGGAAAGCACCGCGCGCGGCAACTTGCGGGCCAAGCACAGCGTGAAAGAACTGCGTAATCCCAGGCACGCAACGCCGCATGCGGCGCGTGCCCCAGCTCCAGGCGATCCACAGCCCGCTCCGCTGCTCGGCGGCGCCGAAGCCGGCCTCCGGATTGCCGTCGAGCTCGGCGACATAGGCAAACCCCTGCAGCGCGGTGAGCGCCAGCAGCGCCGGCGACCAGTTGTCCAGCTGACACTCGATCTCGGTCTTGTCCTCAGGGCGTAGATTGGCGGCGATGTAGGAGAGGTCGCGCAGCGTGGCGGGGATGATGCGGTGGGTCATGAGGAGGCCATGGGCAGCGCTGGCCTTTCCGGTCGAGCAGGCGGGCGGTCAAGCAGAAGGGCTACATTGGGCCGCCTCACGGTTGCTGACACCGGCGCCCCGCCGCGCTCGGCGGCGGGGGCAGTTGGCCTTCAAGCCCGCGGCTGGCTATTGCGTCTTTGAAGGATCGTCCGCCGGATTGACATACTTGAGGCCCCACGGGCCATTGGTGGTGATTTGAACGACGGTCTCCTCGTCGAAGTAAACGAAATGCGCCGTGCCGGGCGGCAGCGCGAAGAAACTGCCCGCAGGCAGTGCCTTGGCGGCGCTCCGATCGGCGGTTTCGCCCATTCCAAGATTAGTAGTCCCTGATATGACTGTGACCACCTCATCCGCAGGATGGGTATGCGGTGGGATCGCATACCCAGACGGCACTTTGAGCCGAAGGGCAAACAAACCTTCCTTGGTGGGATCGCCGAACAAAACCGCCGCTTCTGCTCCGGCAGGAAGCACTTTGGGGGCCGGAGCCCATTTAACATCATTGGGAGCGACCATTGTGTGCGCATCCTCTGCCAAGGCAAAGGAAGCGATTCCGCAGAATCCGATGCAGCCGATTGCAAATATCGATGCGATTTTCATGATAACCTCCCTGTGTCGCCGGGCGCTTCACCCCGGTTGCACGCTGGGGCAGGCCCGCGAAACTTTCAGAATAAGTCCGCGACCACGTCCAAGCAAGCGCCCCTCTACGTCCGCAATGGGTCCGAACTCGGTCGGTCGGAGTGATTGGGTTTGCCCTCTTCACCGAAACGCCCCCAGCGGATCGCTCTGCCCCGGCCTCCGCCTTGCCGTCCGAAACTCCGCCGGATCGACCACGGCTTCCCTCAGCATCATCACGCCATAGCGTGTCGCGGCCATCAGATCGTCGCGCAGCTTCACCACCTGGCCGTCCTTGCGGTGGTAGAGGCGGAACTCCTCGAACCAGGGCAGAAGCGTCGAAAACACCTTGAAGCGGCCTGATTGCATGCGGTCGAGCATCTCCATCAGCCCGGCCTCGACCGACACGGAGCCGTCAGCGAACTGCGCGTGGCGGGCCAGCATGTTCAGCCCATGCGCCGCATATTGCCGGGCCAGTGCTACGCCCGCGCCTTCCAGCGTCTCGCGGCGGCCGTCGCGCGGCCAGGCCCAGGGCAGCCACTCGCCCCACGGTTTGAGCGTCAGCGCCTGCATGGCCGGCGTCTGCTGCGAGGCGCGGCAGGCTTTGGCGAGATAGACGACATCGGACTCGGTATCCCAGGCGAGCTCGACCGCGGCCGACGGATGGTCCCAGCCGAAATCGAGCGCGCCGAGCCTGGGCCAATAGCGCGGCAGGCGAAATGGCTCGCAGGCGATCAGTTCCTCGGCAATCGGAAAGATGCGGCCGGAGCCGAGCACCGGAATGCCCTTGGCCCGCGCCTCGCGCTCATGCGCGGGATAGGCGGCAGCGATCGCCGCGCGCTGCTCAGGCGTGTAGTGCTCGGCATCGTCGATGGTCATGAAGGTGACGTGGCGGGTCATGGCATTGCCTTTGGAGAGCTTGAGTTCCTCGCCCCCATTCTTGATGGGGGAGAGGTGGCTCGGCGAAGCCGAGACGGAGAGGGGGAATGGCGCAGACGTAGCCAGACGAAGCGAATCCCACCTTGTTGAGCTGGCACCTTACGAAAGTCCCCTCTCCGGCCGCTTCGCGGCCACCTCTCCCCACTCCGTGGGGCGAGGAACCCAAGGCCTGAGACGTCATCACCTCCCCATCCCCTCCACCTCCGCCGCCGACAAGAACAGCAGCACCACCTCCGACATGCCGAGCAGCGGCGTGAAGGTGACGATGGTGATGCCGCCGGTGGCGTTGGTGCGGGTCAGGCCCTCGGAATAGATGTCGAGCGGCGGTTCCTCGTCGAACCACACGCCGTGCAGCGTTTCGCCCTGCCATTTCTCGCGGCCCTTCTCAAAACTCTTGAACGACAGCACCGATTCATCGGCCTGGACATCGCCGCCGCCGCCATGGCGCACCACGACGCTGTCCAGCCCGTGCGGCGCGCCGCGCCCCATGATGGTGCTGACGATCGCGTCGGCCGGGATCATGCCGGTGCCCCAGGCCGCCGGCTGCTGCGGCGGGCCGACCAGGATGCGCTGCGGATTGTCGCGCGTGCCCTCGGCGGTGACGCCGGCCGCCCACAGCCGCACGGCCGTGTCGAACACCTTGCCTTGCCACCACTGGGGATAGCGCCCTGTGAGGTGCATCGCCCATTCGGCACCCCCGGCCCTGGTCTTGCCGAGCTGGTTGCCGGCCATGAACAGCCGCTCGCGATTGGCCGCGCCCGCCGCATGGAACTCGGCCTGCCTGGGGTAAGGCCGGTAGGCGGCAAGCTGGTTAGCGCGCCGCCTCCTGTCCAGTTCCCTGAGCAGGCTCAGATACTCGGTCTTTGCCGTCGAGGCCCGGCTTCGTGAGACCCGGCTTGGCGAGGCCGGGTCTTTCGAGACCCGGTCCTTCGAGGTCCGGTCTTTCGAGAAATGGCCGCAGGACGGCTTCGAGGCCGCGGATGCGCTGCCTGATTTCGTCATCGCTCAATGCTTCCAGGCTGTTGATGTTGAGATGCAGGTCCTTTGGCAGAACCGAAAGCACGATCTTCAGATACTGGTCGGGCTTGTCCGCCCGCACCTCGGCGATGACGCCGGCGCCATGCGCGCGGAAATCGGCGCGGATCGCTTCCAGAAAACCATCGGCCAGCGTCTTTTTCGCCCGCTTCGACCGGCCGGAGGGCCGGGGTTCCGCCACATCAGGCGCGTCGAAAGAATCCTCGGCCATGCCCTACCCCGCCGTCCCGGCAAGCGCCGCGATCTCGGGCTTCGCCGTTTTCTTGACTGCCCGCGTCGGCCTCTTGCGAGGCTTCGCCCGCTTGCCGGGCTTCGCACGCGCCGGCTTTGGCTTCCGCGGCCGGCTTGCCGTTTTCGCCTCGGCCGTCGTGCCGCACTTCGCCGGGCCGGCATCGGGCAGGGCTTTGAGCGCCGCCCGGACGATACGCACGCCATCGGCGCCGGCGCCCGCCAAGGGAAAGCCGAAGCCGCCGGCCGCATCGACGGCACCGCCCCGCACCATGCCGATCCGCACGCCGGGTGGAACTGCTTCGATACGGCGTGCCTGCAATTGCGGCACACTCTCGAACAAGCTGATGGCGCTGACGACCTCGCGGCCGTCATCGTCGATGATGATGGTGGCGTAACGGCTGGACATGGGGGATTCTCTTGGCAACCGACATGGTCGCGCGTTGCGGAATGGGTGGTGAGACTCTGTGATGACGGGTGACTTAACCTGACGATCGGCAGGCCGCGTTCCTTCGCGCCCCCCTCTGTCCTGCCGGACATCTCCCCCACTTGGGGGGAGATTGGCGGTTCGAGCGCTGTCCCTATTCCTGCGATGCTGGTGATTGGCGAAAGCCGAGGTGACATCCGATCTCCCTCCTTGTGGGGGAGATGTCCGGCAGGACAGAGGGGGGCGCTGTCCCGCCAACATTCAATCCAGGCAAGCGAAGATGGTCCGAAAATAAAAAACCCGCCTCGGCGGGCGGGTCGTTGGCGCAAATCAGCACCATGCCCAAATCTATAGCATAGCTGCCGTCACGAAGTCAAGGGCGAAGTTGCCGATTCCAAGAAAAAATTCCTAACCCGGTGAACGAGCAACCGACATCGGGTGATCTGCCGGCATCATCCACGCAACTGTCCGGATCGGAACCGGCGCTCGCGCGTTTGCAGTTTAGCCAATGGGAGCAAAGCCATGAATGTCGCCAATCTGCAACTTGAGGGCCTGCTGATGGCCGTCGCATCGATCAATCAGGTTCTTGTCCGCAAGGGCGTGCTTTCGGTCGAGGAAATAGACATCGCCTTGCGCCGGGCCGAAGCCAGCGAGACCAGCGAGGAACGGTCCGAAGGCATGTCGGCGTCGAGCCGCGATGCCGTCAACTTCCCGATCCGGCTGCTGGAACTGGCCAATCAGTGTCAGCCGGAGGCGGACATGCCGTCGTTCTCGAAGCTGGCGCGCATGGTCGGCCAGATGAAGGAGCCCTACAACGATCAGATGTGACGCCCTCCCACGTCAAAGATGGACCGCGGGTTCAGGTCAGCTTGCAGACCCAAGCTTCAGCGCCAGCACATTGCCCGGCCCGTGCACCGCGGCAAACAAGAGCCCGGCGAGGAAAGTAAAATGGTCGATGAAGAAGCCGAACTCGGCCTGGTTGCCGGCCCAGTGCGACGGCCCGTGGAAGGCGAAGCCCAGGAAGATGACGTAAACGCCGGCGACGAGCGCGGCCGGTGTGAAAAAAGCGCCGGTCAGGAAGCACAGGACGAGGACGACTTCGAGCAGCGCCGCGCACCAGGCGAGGAACAGCGGGAACGGAAAGCCGGCGGCGGCGATGTAGCCCGTGGTCGCGCCCATATCCATGAACTTGAAGGCCACCGCCATCAGGAAGACGGCCGCGAAGATCAGCCGGCCAACGAGGATTGCCGCGGTCTGCCACGGTGATTGAACGGTTTCCATGATGTCCCTCCGGAGTTTGCTACGGTTTCGCCCCAAGGACGGGAAAAGCGCGGCGGTTCCGACATCGCCATTCAAATAGTTTTGCCGGGAGAGAGGCAAGCTTGCAGAACCAGGGTTCCTCGCCCCCGCCAAGCGGGGGAGAGGTGGCCGCGCAGCGGCCGGAGAGGGGGACAGCGCCAACGTCGAAAGTCCCCTCTCCGTTGCGGCTTCGCCGCGCCACCTCTTCCCCCCGCTTCGCGCGGGGCGAGGAACCCAAGCTTGGAACTGCCCCTACTCCGCCGCCTGGTGGCTGATCGGTTCCCGCACCGTGCCGTACTCGCTGCCCCAGCGGTCGGTCATGTCGCAGCGTATGTCCCAGAGCTCCGGAAAGAAGCGATGGCGGGCGCCGCCTTCCAGCATTTCCACCGGACGGCCCTTCAGGGATTTCGAGCCGAGCCCGATCGAGCGATGGATGAGGTAGAGATGGTTGGCGCGGAACTTCTGGAACAGCTCGTCGAATTCGATCAGCGCCTCGGCGACGACATAGCTGTCGCCGTGGTCATACCCGGTATCGTAGACATCCTCGACCGAAAGCCCGCGGCCATCGAGATAGGACGCCTTGAAGGCCCGCCACAGATCCGGCGGCATGCGCAAGAGCAGCTTGAAGCCCGGCGATTCCTGGCCGCTGCCATTGCCGAGCTGCAGCCGGATCTGCTGGTATTCCTTGGGCGACATGGTTTCGAGCAGGTCGAGCTGCGCCGTCATCATGCGCATCAGCCGATGCACGCGCCCCATCAGCGTGACGACGCGGTGCGTGTTGTGCTGTTCGAGGAAATCGACGACGTCGACCAGCGTGTAGGTGATGAGCTTCATCCACAGCTCCTCGACCTGGTGCACGATCTGGAACTGCAGCTCGTCGGCATTGACCATCTCGGCCAGCGGCTTCTGGCAGGCGAGAAGCTTGTCGCATTTGAGGTAGACGCCGTAGTCGCGCATCTCGGGCGCTTCGATTCGGGCGTAATAGTCCGGCTTGTGCATGGCAGCTGCTCCTTGTGCCCGGCCCGTCGGCTCAGGGCATCTGTTCGGTCCGAGCCCGTAATGTAGTCGCTTTCGGCTTGAACATTGTTCCTTTCTGTTATTCAAATGGCAGGAAAGGAAGGACGAAAGCCCATTCATTAAGCGACTACGGAGAACGTTTTATGCTGGACAGCCTCGACCGGAAGATCGTCGCGGCGCTGGAGCGCGATGCTCGAATCTCCTTCGCGGCGCTCGCCGACGAGGTTGGCTTGAGCAAGACGCCGTGCTGGAAGCGGGTCAAGGCGCTGGAGGACGCCGGCATCATCCGCGGCTACTCGACTCGCGTCGACCCGGCGAAACTCGGCTTCGGCATCGAAGCCTTCATCCAGGTGTCGATCGATTTCGAGCTTTCCGAAGCCTTCGAGGCAGCGGTCCAGGCACACCCGCTGATCCGGCGCTGCCACGCCACGACAGGCGAGGCCGACTATCTCCTGCAGATCGTGACGGTCGACATGATGGCGCTGGACAGGATGCTGCGCGTCGAGCTCAGCCGCCTGCCCGGCGTGCGCCGGACGATCACCTCGATGGCCATGCGCGAGATCAAGGGGGACATTTCTTTCGCCAATGCCGTCGGACATACGCAGAAGACGCCTTAGGCGGGATGGTTCAGGCTGCGGTTTTGTCGGGCGTGTCTATCCATCGTGCCGGGCTTGGGGCCGGAACGATGCGCTCGTCCTCCCGCGATCCGGCATCGGCTTTCCGCTTTGGGCAGTCCTCGTAGCCGTGGTCGCGCCCGCCGCAATACGCGCAGCATTTCGCGGGAATATCGGGGCGAAACATTGTCGTCATGCATTGAAATGCGCATGGCGCCCGTTCGGTTGCGTCCGCACCGTCACATTTCGCTTACATTAGCGATTGGCCGCTGAATCCGAGGCTTTAAGGCGTGTAGCCCAGCGCCGCCAGGACCGACAGCCCTGCAACCAGGCCGATTGCAATAACAATGCCGAAATGCCGTTGCAGGAATCCGGGCGGCCCCTGCCAATCGTATCGCATATCTGAAACTCCGCCGCGTAAACTGGGGCGGAGTGTTCAGGCGTCAAGGCCGGCGGCCTGATAGGCGGTAGACAGGCAGCCGCCATTGTCCATATCGTGGTTCATATCGGAACATGGAAGCGCACTCATGCCCGAGCATCCTTCATCGGCGGGAGAAAGCCATTCCCAGCCCGTTGCGGCATCTGACCCGCGCTTGGCCTTCGTTTATGCGGAGGCGGTGCGTGGTCTTCAACACCAGCAGAATGTGGTCGAGAGCCTCAACACGCGCGCCGGCAATCTGATCTTTGCAACCGCCTTCGTGAGTTCTCTCCTCGGCGGCAGAGCTCTGCTGGAGGGACTGGGACTATGGGGCTGGCTGGCGCTGACGCTGCTTTTCCTGATCGGGCTGCTGGTCGTGATCATGTTGTGGCCCTACTACAATCTTACGTTCCGCTTCGATCCGGAGCAGCTGCTCCAGGACTTTGTCGATCAAAATCCTTCTGAAACCATGGATGGGATGCACCGCGTGCTTGCGCTCCGCATCAAGACCGACATGGCCAGCAATTGGCGGATCATTCAACGCCTGCGCATCTCGCTGCAGCTTGCCCTGTTTCTATTGTTGCTCGAACTTTTGGCGTGGCTGTTCGCGATTGCGCGCGTCTAGGCTAAGCCCGGCTGATCCAGCGGTGCCTAGCAGCCGACGATGCTCAAGCAGGTAACGGCATCAAGCGGCTTCATTCGCGGAAGAGAAGGTGTTAGACAGCGTCCACTTCCTCTACTCCCGCTTCGTCTAATGGTAGGACAGCGCCCTTTGAAGGCGTGAATCGTGGTTCGAGCCCATGAGCGGGAACCAGCATCGCCCGCGCCGGGCGAGCGATCAGCCTTGATCCGATCAGCCTGCTGCAAGGCGCCAACAACGCCTGGGCGAAACCGGCATGCCTTCCCTTTCCGAGCGGGCAAGGATGGTCGGGCGGACTAGGGAACCCTATAACGACCAGATGTGACGGAGGACAACATGGCCGACGACAAATCCAAGACCAAGCAGGATCGCAAGCTGGTTTCCAGCGAGGAGCCTTACGAAGTTGCGGCTTTTGCGAAAAAATACGGCATACCGCCGAGCGAGGCCGCGACCATCATCAAGCGGTACGGGCCTTCGAGGAAGAAGCTCGACGCGCATATGGCGAGCCGCAACGCCTGATCCGCCTTGGCGGCGTCACGGGTTAAAGGAACCTCGCATCCCAAGGGTCCGGTCGGTGCCCTGGCCTGCCTCACAATGAGCCTGTGAAACGCTGTCATGCGGCCTGGCCTGGCCCATCCGGCAGGCTTGGCCATGCCGCGGCGGGCTTGACCACGCCGCCTGTTTTCGGCCCGCTATTGCCATCGACCGGATTCAACGTCAGGTTTCAAGAACGCAACAACTCGTTTACTTCGAGACGCTACCAGTCCGGCGAAGATTCGTTGGGGAGGTTGGATGTCGGACCGTGCATTGCGCTTTGAATGTGTCATGGAGCCAAACGGCCGGTGGATGGTCTGGGACACCAGGATCGATCTGCCGGCCCAGTTTTCGGCGCTTGCGCTGATCGGCCTGTGTCACGACGAGGCCGTCTCGCTCTGCAATCTCCTGAATAAGACCGGCTCCGATACAGCTTCCGCCGATACCCGACAGAGCCGGGCCTCCTGATGGTTGCGCTGCCCAGCGCCGAGGCTGCCGGCGTTCCGAACTGAATCCATCGATCTGCGGAATGGCCGTTTGCCAACCCGGTTTCTGCGGGAGCGTAAACGGCGCCGGGCTCGCGCGGCTGCAGGATAAACTCCCCTCGCCCTGGAAGGCTGCCTTGCGGGTGGAGCGCGCGTGGCATGACACGCAGATGTCGCTCGCCGTTTGCTTCGGAGGACCGGGATTTTGCCTTGACAAACAAAGATGCTATATTAGCTGACTAATCGATTCACAGTTTGGCGAACTGGCATGGCCAAGAAGAAATCAAAGCTGGAACCGTCCGGCATTTCCGCGGTCTCCGCGGCGGAAGCCCATGAAGCGACCTACTTTGCCCGGAAGTGCGGGCTGACGCGGGATGAAGCGCTGAAGATCATGCGCGAGGCCCAGGGCTGGGTGAGCACGACGATGCCAACCACCGCCAAGCGGAAGAATTAGGCCCACGAGGCAGTGGGCGGCAAGGCTTCGGCCAGGAAGGCAGCCGACCTTCGAGCGACACGAAGGGCACGCGGCGTTGAGCGGAAGTTCCGGCTCGCCCCGTCTGCCCTTGACCCTCAGCCTTGACCCTCTGCCCTGACGGAGTCCTACGCTTGCCGTCCAACCGGCAAAGCCGCTTGCGCGCTCGCCCGCGCCACGATCGCGTCCAGCGGCTCCGGCCGGTGCAGCAGAAATCCCTGACCGAAGGCAACGCCCATATCCCTGAGGACGTCGAGCGCATCCTGCTCTTCGATCTTCTCCGCCACCACGGAGCAGCCGAGGCTTCTGGCGATGCCCGTATGGCCGAGACAGATTCACGGTCAGAAGCGGCTTTGCGCATATCTCGATGAAGGAAGTCGGATCTTGATCGCATCGACGGAATGCGCCAGTAGATACGTTCGAACGAGCTCATCCCCGCTCCGAATCGTCGAGCTGACGCGGCCAGCGCGCCGCGCGCCTTGCGCGACAACTGTCGGCGGCAGGAATTTGTGACGCGGCGTTTCCGTGATCTCGAAGCCATCCCGGAAGCGGTGCCCCGTCTCGTCGATGACGGCGTCGAGAATCCTCAGAGCTGTGACGTTCTGAGATGCAGGCTTCGTATAGGTCCGCACGCCGCGCGTGAGCGCCTCCCGATGCCTTCAGGTCTGGAGCTCTGGGACTCATCGACGGCCCGAACATCTGGCCGCCGAGCGGCAATGGTCTGGGAATGAGGTCCCTCTACGGCGGACTCGGACGCCGCAGATGGTTTGGATTAATGCGGCAACGCGAACCGCTCCGCCGCGGGATGACCCAACGTGGCAACCGGCGGGATCAGACGGGTCCAACTCTCGATTGACGATCCGATCTCCTGGGACGACCACAGTCGCGCGTCAGGCCGCAGCGGGGACCCTCGGGCCTTTGCGACGGGGCTCAGCGTGCCCCAGTCGGCGTCATTTTTCTCGCAAGCCAGAAGCTCGTAAAATCCGCCGAATTTTCTTCTCGGCCGTACAACTCGCTTATTTCTCCCGCCCCTCCCGTTCCGATTTGTTCTCAGGCATGACCGGCGAAGTGTCCGGGCGCCGCCAGCCGCGCCCGATATTGGCCGAGACGATCTCACGGTCGAAGCGGCTTTGCGCAATATGCTCGATGAAGGAACCGTCGATCTTGATCGCATCGACGGGAAAGCGCCGGAGATATTCGAACGAGCTCATCCCCGCTCCGAAATCGTCGAGGCTGACGCGGCAGCGCCGCTCGCGCGCCTTGCGGACGAACTGTTCGGCGGCAGTGAAATTGGTGACCGCGGCGGTTTCCGTGATCTCGAAGCCAATGCCGGAATGCGGTGCCCCGGTCTCGTCGATGACGGCGTCGACGAAATCCCAGAGCTGCGGGTCGCTCAGCGTCTGCGCCGACAGGTTGAAGCCGAGCGTGAGCGCCCCCGATTTCAGCGCCGGACCATGAAGCGAGAGCGCAGTCCTGATGATCCAGCGATCGAGCCGCGAGGCAACGCCGAACCGCTCCGCCGCCGGGATGAACTCGCCCGGCGGGATCAGCCGCCCGTTGCGTCCGACCAGCCGCGCGAGGACCTCGGCATGGCGGCTCTCGTCCCAGGGTTTTCCAAGCCGATGGATTTCCTGGCCGAACAGTTTCAGCCTTCCGTCTTCCATGGCATCGACGGTGTCGGCCGCCAGCCGCGCCGCATTGAGGCCACTGGTCCCGGATGTTGTCTCAGGGGAGAACACCGCGAAGCGATTGCGCCCGGCGGCCTTGGCCGCATAGCAGGCGTCGTCGGCGCAGGCGAGCGCGTCGGCCACCGTGGTGGTCCGGTCGGCGACATGGGCGATGCCGATACTGGCCGCGAGCTTGCGCGACGCCGCCGAGCCGGGTTCGGCGTCGCGAACCGCCGCGAGAACGGCGCCGGCCAGCTTTTCGGCTTGCCGTGCGTCGCAATCGGGCACCAGCAGCGCGAACTCGTCGCCGCCGAGCCGCGCGGCATGCGCCGACGGCGGCAGACAGCCCAGAATGCCCTCGGCGACGCTTTTCAGCGCGAGGTCGCCGGCGGCGTGGCCGGCGAAGTCGTTCAGGGCCTTGAAGTAGTCGAGATCGACGTAGAAGACCGCAAGCGGGCGCGCCGTTGCGATATGGTAGGCCAGCAGCCGGTCGAATGCGGCGCGATTCAAAAGGCCGGTCAGCGCGTCGTAATGGGCCGCGTGGGCAAGCTCCTGCTCGCGTTGCTTCGCCTCGGTGACGTCGCGCACCGTGCCGAGGATCTGACCTGACGATTGAGCGTCGGCAATGAAGCGCAGCAGCGATTCGACGTGCCGGACCTCGCCGTCCCGCTTGATGATCCGGTATTGCACGGCGACGACCTTTTGCGTTTGCAACGGCACCATGTGGGCCCGCTCGGTGTCGTCCTTGTCGTCGGGATGCAGATAACTGTGCCAGAGGTCGTGCGGCACCTCGTCGGTGTCGGCGACAAACCCGAAGATCTCCCTGGTGCGCTCGTCCCAGTAGCTTTTGCGTGTCGCCAGATCGTGATGCCAGATGCCGGTGCCGCTGGCCGCCAGTGCCAGGCGAAAGCGCACATTCACCTGTTCAAGCTCGTGTTCCGCTTGCTTCTGCTTGGTGATGTCGGTCTGGACGCCCATCAGCCGGACGGGCTTGCCTTCCGCGTCGCGCTCGACCACCCCGCCGCGATCGAGAACCCATACCCAATCGCCGGATTTGTGCTTCAGCCTGAGCTCGGTCTCGATCGAACCGGTCAGGCCGGCAATGTGGCGTTCGCCGCTCGCCGTCGCCCGCTCGCGATCGTCAGGATGCGTCAGCTGCAGCCAGAGATCGCTTGTCTCGGCAAGCTCTCCCTCGCCATAGCCGAGCATTTGCGACCACATTGTCGAGTAGAAGCACTCTCCGGTCCTCAGATCCCAGTCCCACACGCCAAGATGCGCGCGTTCGAGCGCAAGCTCCCAGAACTCTCCGTCGCGATTCTTCTTCTCAGCCATGCCCTGGCCTTGCCCGCTTTGCCGCGGCCAATGTGCGGCAAAAGCAAAGAAGAAACCGTTACCGCGGGGATCGCGAAATCAACCGGGCGGAAACGCAGGTCTCATTCCTTCCGAATGGACCGGGTCAAGCTGGGCCTGGAGGTGTCGACGCGGCGAGGTGTGGTCTGACGGTTGGTTTGATCAGGGGTGGCTTTGCGCACATATGGGCGTTCATTCCCCAACCCCGAGATGCCTCTGCCCCTTGGGTCAGTTGTTCACCGCCTCGGCCACTTGCAGGAAAGCGAATGGAGGATAGCGGCCCAGCTTTTTGGCGACCTCCATGTTCACGACATAGGCGAAGTCGGTTGACCGCACGATCGGAAGATCGCCGGGGGTCGCTCCGTCGCGCAGGATCTTGAGCGCTTGTTCCGCTGCGAGACGTCCGACGTCTTCCAGCCGCGCCGCAATGGAGAGCATCGCGTGATGCTCGCGCACCAGCGGCTCATATGGGCTGACTACGGCGATGCCGTTGTCGACGGCCGTCTTCGTGAACAACTCGCCATTGGCGTTCAGGAACGAGCTCGATCCGACGTAAAGCCACCGGACTCCCTGCTCGCGCAACTCGGCCATGCGCTCCACAATCCGCGCAATGTCGGGAACGCCGTTATTTCCGGGGTCGATTTCGAGCGCGACCAGCTCGATACCGAGCGTCGGCGCAATTTTCTTGAGTTCTTCTGCCGTGATCGCCGAATTGCGTTCGTTCGAGTTGTAGAGCAGGCCGAGCTTATCGAACGTCGGATCGTACTGGCGGACGATCTCGATGTTGATCGCTTCCGGCACCCGGTTGAAGGTTCCGGCGACATTGGCGCGTCCGCTGCCTTCGAAGCCCTTGGCGATGTGCGTGCCGAAGGGGTCAGCAACTTTCACGAAGACAACAGGAATCTCGGTGATAAATGCAGGGTTGGCCGTATCGTCCAGCGTGCCGATGACGCCAAGCGTCCCGTTCGTGCCATAGGTGAGCACCAGATCGGCCGGCATAGCCCGCGCCTGGGCGATTGCGGTGGGGATGCGCGACTTGTCCTGTGCCAGATCGATGATCGTCACGTCTGCGGCGAAGCCGCTCTTTTTGATCCCCGCCTTGAACCCTTCGCAGACATTTTCGCACCCTTCGTAGAAGATGCCCAGTATCTGCTTTCTATCGGCCGCATCGGCCACGGTGGTCATCACGAAAAACACGGCCAATGTGAGCAGTCTGCGCGCAATCGATTTCACGACAACTCCCCCTATGAACCCAAGCACCAAGTCTAACGCTGCCTAGCCCTGGCGGGCAATTTCTAGCTAATTTACCGCCAACTAATTCACGGCGCCAGCTGCCGAGCCGGCGCCGCTGGCTTGCCCAGCACCGACAGCCCGAACAGCAGGGCTCCCCCAAGCGCGAGCGCCGCCACGACGGCTATCGCCATAGCGTAGCCGTAGAGGCCTGCGACAGCGGCGATCAGCAGGAGGCCGGCGATGCTGGCGAAGCGCTCGATCGTTCGCAGTGCTCCCAGGACCGGATCGGCCCCCAGATGCTTCAGCTCTGTTTCCGCGATCGACATCGAGAGCGAGACTTGCGCTCCCCGCACCATGCCGCTGCCGATCCCGGCGCCCAGCACCGCAAGGAAGATGGCGATCTCGCTCGGCCAGACGGCCGCCGTCAGGAGCGAGATGCCGCAGAGAATTCCCCCTGACAAGGCTACGGCCGTTACCGGAATTCCTCGCTCCGCCGCACGCCCGGCAAGCGGGCCGACCAGGGCGATCGCGAGGAAGTAGACCATCAGCGTGCGTCCGATGTCCGCCGGCGAGGCACCAAGGGAATCGAGCGTCAAAGCCACGAGATAGGAAATGAAGGCCTGCAGGCAGACGTTGCCGGGGATGGCGATGCCGAACACCAGCGCGGCGAAATGCCAGTTGCGCAATGAGGCAAGCAGCGGCGGTCGAGCCGCCTTGGCACGTGTGCCGTCTCCCCGGTTGGCAGTATCGGCGACCAGCGAGAAGATCAAAAGCGCGGAGATCAGGACAAAGGTGGCGCTGAGCAGAAACACATTGGCCTGGCCCAACCTGTCTGCCAGCACCCCGCCCAGCGCCGTGCCGCAGAATATTCCCCCGAACAACACCGTTGAGAACATTCCGAGCGATCGGTCTCGCTCGTCGCGCGGCGTGTTGTCGATGACGTAATCCTGGCAGGCGAGCGTCACCAAAGCATAGCCCACTCCAAGGATCGTGCGGGATGCCACGATCTCGGGCACGCTGCTTGCTAAATAGAGCCAAAGATGAGCGGCAATTGTCGGTGCCGCCGCCAGGATCAGCAGTCTTCGCGGCCCAAGCCAGCGGGCAATCGGCCGTGCAAACGGGGATACCAGCACAATTGCAAGCAAGTATCCGGCGAGCGGCAGGCTGATCAGCACGGTCTCGGAAAGCCACGGAAAGGGATTGTGCGCCGCCCTCGTATAGAGCGGCATGAAGGAAAGCGGCAACTCGTCAGCGGCCGCGAACAGAAACAGCGCCAGCCGCAGATCGGTGAAATAGGAAAATCGCAGGGTCGCCGGCCCATTCAACGAAAGACCGTAGCGCGCCTGCAATGCCGCGAGCCTGGTTCTCCCCATGTCAGAACCACTGGCCACGTCAGAACCACCGGGGCCTTGCCATGCCGCCGCGAACTGTGCGCTGAGGCCTTCGGCGCGCTCGATCAGCACCTGGGCGGCGCGGTCGATGGCGGTGCGGGCCCCCACGATTGCCCGCTTGGAGAAGTCTCCGGCCGCCTGCATCGCCGCCAGCCGCTGCAGCCGGTCGAGAGCGGCAGTCAGCGAGCGACTGCTCATCAGCACCATGATTTCGAAGGCGATCAATACGGCGACCACCACGACGACGCCCATGTCGAGAAAGACGTCGAGGAACTTCTTGGAGATGAAGGCAGGGTCGACATCGATCACCACATAGGCGATCTCCTCGCCATTGTGCATGATCGGGTGGCTGCGTACGCCTTTGCGCTCGCGCGGCGGTGCGAGATAGGGATCTATCCGTTCGCCGACTTCCAGCACCACCCGCCCTGTCGCCACTGCGACGTACGCGATCTCGGGCAATTGCTTGAGCATATCGGCGAAAAAATTCTCGGCGCTGACCAGACTGTCCAACGGCACACCCGTCGCCAAGGCGCGCTGGACGTCTTCGCCGACGACCGTGGCAATCAGGTTTGTGCGGGCCGACAGCTCAGGTTCGATGGAGCGATTGACGTTGCCAAGGGTGATGATGCCCAAAACCAGGGCGGAACTCACCATCAGCATCGCCGCCAGCGGAGCCAGGCGCGATGCGATCTGCCGGGCGAGTGAGCGCGAGGGGTTGGACGCAAGCTCGGTCTGGGGAGCCGGACTGGTCGCAACGACGGCGTCGTCGCCCTCGGCTTGCCTGCCCTCTGCAGCCGGTGATGCGAAGGCGCCGAGTTCCCGGCTGGCCTCATCATACTGTCGTCTGGCGCCTGCGAGGTTCGCGCCAAGCTGCCGGATTTGAGGGCCGAAGAGATCGCGCCAGAACCCGCCGGGGCCGCCCGTCCTCAGATCGCCATCGGTACCGATCTCCGCGTCGGGCTCGCCGCGGGCGACGCCCTCCAGGCGGGCAAGCCGACGCTGAGGGGTTCCGAGAAGCAGACTCAACAGAAGGTAGGATAGCACCGAGAAAGCGACCCAGATCAGCAGGGCGGCGCGAACCACCTTGCTCACCATGGCCTGTGAAGCCGCTTCGAGCCGGTCCTTCGGATAGGCGACAACCACGGCGCCGCTGGTGGCGCCATCACGGCCCACCACGTTGAATCCGCTGTAGATTTGCTCGGCTGTCTCGGTGCTCCATTTGACGCCCTTCGACAACTGCATCGCTTGCAGCACCTCGCGCGGAACCGATACTGGCCGCGATGCATCGGTTGTGTAGACGATGATCCCCGACGGATTGAACGCATGGACGGCGTTGACCTCCGCATCGGTCTCCAGCGCCCGCGCGACGAAGGCGTCGCCGTCTCATCGAATCGGCAACCGAGGTCGAGTCGCTGAACGACGTTGCGGTCGTCTGGGCGATGACGGAATGCGCTGGGCAGAAGGTCGGAAAGCACGGCATTGTGCTGGAGAACCGAAAGCAGACCACGACGGCCTGCAGCAGGGATAACCCCGAGAGTTATCCAGCTTCGAGAAGCATGCGGCCCCTCCCACAAAAGCGGCGCGTATCAACACTATGTTGAGCGGGAGGGCTCCGCCAGTGGGCTATCCGAGATCAACGTCGATTTCGAGGACGAGACGCGAGAAAGCGCTGCGATGTCACCGCCAAGACACTGTATGCGGCGGCGCTGACGCCAACGTCCGCAGGCTCAGCGGCTCACGCGAAACACCGCGTTGGGCGCCGGGGCGAAATTCGGGCGAATGAGGTCGGCGGATCATCGAATCGGCAAGCCGAGGTCGATGATCGGCTTGAACGACGTTGCGGTCGTCTGGGCGATGACGGAAATGCGCTGGCGCAGAAGGTCGGAAAGCACGGCATTGTGCTGGAGAACCGAAAGCAGACCCACGACGGCCTGCAGCAGGGCGATAACCACCGAGAAGGTTATCCAGCTTCGAAGAAGCATTGCGGCCCCTCCCACAAAAGCGGCGCGTATCAACACTATGTTGAGCGGGAGGGCTCCGCCAGTGGGCTATCCGAGATCAACGTCGATTTCGAGGACGAGACGCGCGAGAAAGCGCTGCGATGTCACTCCGCCAAGACACTGTATGCGGCGGCGCTGACCGCCAACGTCCGCAGGCTCAGCGGACCTCACCGCGAAACACCGCCGCTTGGCGCCGGGCGAAATCGGCGAATGAGGTCGGCCGAACGCCAAAAGTCTCGTGCGTCGCCAGATAGACCCTCGATTGCGGTCGCTTCCGACGTTCCGCCACCTACTCGTCAAGCGCATCGCCCGCGCCACTTGAACGGCCGCCCCCGCCTCTGCCCTGCCGGTAGATCGTCTCGCCGCGCTTGGCCAACCGCAGGTCTACACGATCCCGCGCGAACTGTCGCGTTCGGCCTGCGGTAGACCTGATCCCGCCTGGATCAGGCCTTGCCGGATCAGGCCTTGTCCTTGAAGCGCGCCGCCTCTTCCGAACCGCTTGTGGCGTCGCCCGCGCTATAGGAATGCGCGCCGGCGCCGGCCAGCTTGCCGCCATCGACGATCAGGTAATCCTCGCGGATCGGCCGGCCTTCGAACCAGCATTCCAGGATTTCGCGGGTGCCCGCGGCGTAGCGCGCCTGGGCCGAGAGCGACGATCCCGAAATATGCGGCGTCATGCCGTGATGCGGCATCGATCGCCACGGATGGTCCTTGGGCGCCGGCTGCGGGAACCAGACGTCGCCGGCATAGCCCGCGAGCTGGCCGCTCTCCAGCGCGCGGGCGACGGCGTCGCGATCGCAGATCTTGCCGCGCGCCGTGTTCACCAGATAGGCGCCGCGTTTCATCCTGGCGATCATCACCTCGTCGAACAGATTCTCCGTCTCCGGATGCAGAGGTGCGTTGATCGTCACCACGTCGCAGATGCCGACCATCGACGCGGGATCTGGGTGGAAGGTGACGCCAAGGTCCTTTTCGACCGCCTCGGGCAGGCGGTGGCGGTCGGTGTAGTGCAGCTTGACGTCGAACGGCCGCAGCCGGCGCAGCACCGCGCCGCCGATCCGGCCGGCGCCGACGGTTCCGATCTGCATCCCCTCGACATCGTAGGAGCGTGCGACACAGTCGGCGATGTTCCAGCCGCCCTCGATGACCCATTGGTAGGAGGGAATATAGTTTCGCACCAGCGCCAGGATCATCATCACCACATGCTCGGACACACTGATCGAGTTGCAGTAGGTCACTTCGGCGACGGTGATGCCGCGGTCCATCGCGGCCTGCAGATCGACATGGTCGGACCCGATGCCCGCGGTGATCGCAAGCTTCAGTTTGTTTGCCTTGGCTATTCGTTCCCTGGTCAGATATGCCGGCCAGAACGGCTGCGAGATGACGACTTCGGCGTCACCGAGTTCGCGTTCGAAAACGCTGTCGGGACCGTCCTTGTCCGAGGTTACGACCAGGCTGTGCCCGGCGCCTTCGAGAAATGGCCTCAGGCCGAGTTCGCCAGACACAGAACCGAGCAGGATCCCCGGCTCGAAATCGATGCCCTTCGGCGTGGGAAGCGTCTGACCGCCGGGATAGCGGTCGAGCTTCGGCAGCCCGTCCCGGGCATAATTTGATGGGTAACCGTCGACCGGATCGTCATAGAGGACGCAAACGACCTTTGTCATTTTGATCTCCCTTCGTCTGACAACGAGGAAGACGCTCGATTGTTAACGCTGCCCGCCACAAACGAACAGCGGCCACTCTGGTTTGTCTGAGGCCAGCAACTCCTTGGCGCTTCCTCGGAAAGTTGCGCGCTATTCCAGATTAGGTGGAGGAGCCGGGCGTGGTTTCAAGGCCGGCGGGAGGGCAATCCCGCTATGTGACGGGAGAAGGCCAGGGCGCTGAACCGATCCGCCGCGAAGGATGCCAGACGGGCGGGGTCGCCACGTCCGCCTACCAGGTCGGCGACCAGGCGAGCGGTGATCGGCGCCAGGGTCAGGCCGAGATGGCCATGACCAAATGCATGGATCACCCTGAGGCTGCCGCGCGACGGACCGATGACCGGCCGGGAATCGGGCAGCGACGGCCGGAAGCCGAGCCATTCGGACGACGGCCGGCCGAGTTGAGGAAAGAACTGGCGGACGCCGCGATCAAGCAGTGCCAGCCGGCGGGGATTTGCTGGTGCCGCCAACCCGCCGAGTTCGACGGTTCCGGCGACACGCAGTCGGCCAGCCATCGGCGTCATGTAGAAGCCGAGATCGACCGGGCAGACCGGCCGGTCGAGCAGCGGCGCGTCGGTCGGGAATTCGAGGTGATAGCCGCGTTCGGCCTCGAGCGGGATCCTGTCGCCGGCCTTCGTGGCCAGTTCCAGCGACCATGCGCCCGCGGCGATCACCACCGTACCCGCCTTGATGCGAAAGCCGGGACCGCTGAGTTGGACGCCGCCTGCCTCGACCTGCAGCCCGGTAATTTTCGCTTGCCTCACCGACGCACCGCGGGCGGTCGCTGCACCAAGCAGCCGCTGCATCAGCGTCTTCGGATCGGTGACGTTCATAGAATCGGGAAAGTAAAGGCCGCGGGCCTCGATCTCCCGCAGGTGGGGTTCCAGCGCGACGACCTGTTGCGGCGTCAGCACCTCTTGATTGACGCCAAACCCGGCGCGCAGCGCCCTGCCCCCGGCGGCCTTGGCGAAATCGCTCTCGCCGCGATAAAGATAGAGGCAGCCATTGCGGCGCAGCAGGTCTGCCATGTCAGCCTCCTTGACCATCTCCTCCCAAGCCGGCAAGGCCTCGGCCAGCAGCCCGGCGAGCGCCAGCGCATTGGCGCGGGTGGCCTCGGGCAGCGACTGCCTGACGAAGCTGACCAGCCATGGCGCCAGCTGGAACAGAGCCGGCCAGCGCAGCGCAAACGGGCTGTCGGCATCGAGCAGCAGTTTCGGCAGCGCGCGCAGCACGGCTGGATTGCCGACCGGCATGCAGGCATATTCGGCAATCGTTCCGGCATTGCCGAATGAGGCGCCCGAGCCCGGCTCGTTGGGGTCGATGAGCAGGACTTCGCGACCCTCGGCCGCAAGCCGGAGCGCCGTCGCCAGCCCGACAACGCCGGCGCCGACGACGGCGATTTCGACGGTTTCCGATGCTGCCACTGTTGGATTCCTAGACGAAGCCAGGCAGTTGCAGATGGCCGGCTGATAACAGTTCGGCCATGGTGTTCAGGGCGGTGCGCAGATCATCGAGCGAGCGCGCGGCGCCGACATTGATGCGCACCCCGTGCTGCACCGGTTCGCGGCCGACAGCGAAGGCATCCCCAGGCAGGACGGCAACGCCACGTTCCAGGCAGGTGCGAGCGAAACCCGCGCCCCGCCAGGGTTCCGGAAGGCGCAGCCAGGCATGGGTCGAGGTGGCATGGCTCTGGACATCGTAGCGGCCGAGGATTTCGGTCAGCACCGCCTGGCGCTGGCGAAGCTCCTGCTTCTGGGCTTCGATGATGCGCGCCGCCGCGCCCTCCTCTAGCAGCCGCGCGCCGATCAGCGCCGTCAAAGGACTGATGCTCCAGCAGTTGATGCGCAAAGCCGCCGCGACCTGGCCGGCGATGGCGCGTGGCGCGATGACGAAGCCGAGGCGCAGCCCCGGCGCAAGACATTTAGACAAGGCGCCGATATGGATCGTCAGTTCGGGCTCGAGGCTGGCAAACGACGGCGGCGGATTGTCCGCCAGCGGCCGGTAGACGTCGTCCTCGATGATGAGGACGTTGTGGCGCCGGGCGACAGCCACCAGCTCGTGCCGGCGCTCCTCGGATAGCGTGATGGTCGTCGGATTGTGCAGCGTCGGCACCAGGAAGACCGCGCGGGGGCGGAGTTGCGCGCATGCCGCATCGAACGCGTCGGGCCGCATGCCGCCACGGTCCATGGCGACGCCCCTGAGATCGAGCCCATGCACCCGGCACAGCGCGTTGATGCCCTGATAGGTCACTTCGTCGGCGAGCACGACCTCGCCCTGCCTGGTCACCGCGCCAAGCACGCAGTCCAGCCCGTGCTGGGCGCCTGCTGCCAGCACCACCCGGCCGGGATCACCGTCGCCGGCGACCGGCCGCATCCATTCGGCGATTGCCGCCCTCGCCCACAGCGGCCCCTCCGGCGGGTGATAGTCCTGAAGCGTGGCGTAGTGCCGATCCTTGGCCAGACGCGGCAGAAGCAGCGCCAGCGCGTCGAGATAGGCGCAGGTTGCCGGCCGGTTGACGGAAAGGTCGATGACGCCGGTGTCGTCGCTCGGCGCCGACACGAAACCCGGTCTTTCGCCGGCGTCGCGGGCCGCGACCGTCGTGCCGCGTCCAGGCCGCGCTTCGAGCAGGCCGCGCTGCTGCAGCGTCGACAGCGCGCGCGTCACCGTGGTGACGTTGATGCCCAGTGCCCGCGCGATCTCGCGCTGCGGCGGCAGCCGGTCCCCCACGGCAAGCGTGCCGGCAGCGATCCGGTCGGCAATTGCCTCGGCAAGACGGCGATAGACCGGACCTTCATCCGAGGCGAGTTGCAGGTCTTGAAGCATGGGATTGGCGGTTGCGGCGTGTTTGAGACATCTAGCTACTGGCGCATCTAGCATATGACAATGCTCCGGACAATAGCTCTTGTCTGATCCATAATTCAAATATGGCCGCAAAAATCCCATACAATCGCGAAAAATGCCGCTTGACGATCAAACTTGTCTGCATCTATGGTGGTTGAAGATCGATTGTGTGAGCATACAAGTTTGGTTGCCGCCTAGTGCGGCCAGCGTCATGCGAGACCGAGACATGCACGGCAAGCACCCCCTCGTTTCGACAGGCGGCCTCCGCGACCGCTCGACGGATTCCCGCCGGTGACCGCCGCTACGACAGCCCGGCCAGCCGGCATCGCCGCTTCGGCGCCAGCAGCCGATGCCGCCGGGTTTGTCGAATTCGCCGATGTCGAGAAATCCTATGACGGCCGCACATTTGCGGTGACGCGGCTGAACCTCAATGTCGCGCGCGGCGAGTTCCTCACGCTTCTCGGGCCTTCCGGCTCAGGCAAGACGACGACGCTCAACATGCTTGCCGGTTTCGAGCGGCCGACCAGCGGCGTCATCACGCTCGAAGGCCGCTTGGTCGACCGGCTGCCGCCCTATGAGCGCAACATCGGCATGGTGTTTCAGAACTACGCGCTGTTCCCGCACATGAGCGTCGAGGAAAACGTCGCCTTCCCGCTCTCGGTACGGAAGATCACCAAGGCGGACATTGCATCCCGCGTCAGCCGCGCGCTCGACATGGTGCGGCTGCGGCAGTTCGGCGACCGGCGGCCGGCGCAGCTTTCCGGCGGCCAGCAGCAGCGTGTCGCGCTTGCCCGCGCGCTGGTGTTCGAGCCGAGCCTGGTGCTGATGGACGAGCCGCTCGGCGCGCTCGACAAGAAGCTGCGCGAGCATATGCAGCTCGAGATCAAGCAGCTGCACACGATGCTCGGCGTCACCGTCGTCTATGTGACGCACGACCAGAGCGAAGCGCTGACGATGTCGGACCGTGTCGCCGTCTTCAACAATGGCGGGATCGCCCAGCTCGGTTCGCCTGACGACCTCTACAACACGCCGCAGAGTTCGTTTGTTGCCAGTTTCATCGGCGAGAACAACACGCTGGAAGGCAGGGTCGAGCGCGTCTCCGGCAAGGAATGCCGCGTCGCGCTGGATGGCGGCGGTTCGGTAACGGCGCTCGCCATCGGCGTCGCGGAGGGCGAAGCCTGCCATGTCGCCATCCGCCCGGAGCGGCTGAGACTTGCGTCCGATTCGAAAGCTGGAAACGCGCTTGCCGCCACGGTCGACGGCCGCATCTACCTCGGCGACCACTTGCGGCTGCTGGCCAGGCTTGAAAGCGGACAAGTGCTGACCGTCAAGGTCGGTCCCGAAGCGACCATGAGCAACGGCGAGCCGGTCACGGTTTCCTGCGCGCCCAGCGACTGCCGTGCGTTCCTGGCCGAAGCCGGAGCGGGCGGTTCCATCTCGAAAACAGGTCCATCTTGAAACAGGGGAATAAGAAAAAATGAAAGCCATAAAAGCCCGGCTGTTCGCCTTAGCGGCAGCCACAGCATGCATCACATCAGGACATGCCGCCTTCGCCGAGGAGCTTTCGATCATGGCCAGCGGCGGCGCCTGGCAGGACGCCCAGCGCAAGGCATGGTTCGAGCCGTTCAGCAAGGAAACCGGAGCCAAGATCGTCGAGCAGGAATATCTCGGCGATCTCGGCAAGGTCAAAGCCATGGTCGACACCGGCAACGTGCCGATCGACCTGGTGACGGTCGAGACCGCGACCGTGCTGCAGGGCTGCGACGCAGGCATTCTCGAACGGCTCGACTATTCCAAGATTGCGCCGCGCGAAAAATTCATCGAAGGCTCCGCGCTCGACTGCGGCGTCGGCCTCGACGCCTATGGCGACATTCTTGCCTATGACACCACCGTGCTGAAGGAAGCGCCGACCTCGGTGCTCGACGTCTTCGACACGACCAAGTTTCCGGGCAAGCGCGCGATGCGCAAGTTTCCGGCGCAGAACCTCGAATGGGCGCTGATGGCCGACGGCGTCGCACCGGCCGACGTCTATAAGGTGCTGGGAACGCCGGAAGGCGTCGACCGCGCCTTCAAGAAGCTCGACACGATCAAGAAGGACATTGTCTGGTGGGATGCCGGCGCGCAGCCGGCGCAGCTTCTGGCCTCCCAGGAAGTGGTGATGACCACCGCCTGGAACGGCCGCATCCAGAACGCCATCGATACCGACAAGAAGCCGTTCAAGATCGTCTGGAACAACCAGATCCTCGAATATGACATGATCGCCATTCCCAAGGGCGCCAAGAACCCGGACCTCGCCTACAAGTACCTTGCCTATATCAGCCAGCCGGAAAACAACGCCAAGCTCGCCAGCTACATCACCTATGGGCCGGTGCGCACCGATGCGGCGTCCTTCGTGGCGGCCGATGCCTTGCCGAAATTGCCGAACGCGCCCGATCATCTGAGCGGCGCCTATCTGGTCGCCGATACCGAATTCTGGGGCGACTATGGCGAGGATCTGGTCAAGCGCTTCAACGCCTGGCTCGCGCAGTAAGACGCGATGTCGGCTCTCGAGCCCATGACACAAGACCGGCCGCGGGCAGCCCGCGACCGGTCGGCCGCCGATGCCGACGCAGCGAAATCGGTCACGGCCGCCCTTCGGCGCGCCGACCTTGGCGACCGGCTGCGGTCGCTGGCGCTGGCGGCACCTTTGCTCGTGCTCTTGGCGATGAGCTTCGGCATCCCGATCGTCCTGCTCCTGTCGCGCGCCGTCTATGACCCGACGATGGCCGACGCCTTGCCGCAGACTGCCCAGGCGCTGAGCGGCTGGAATGGCCAGGGCTTGCCCGACGATGCCGCCTTCCTGGCGCTTGCTGCGGACCTCAGGGACAATCAGGCCAAAGGCACGGCTTATGAACTCGCCAAGAGCCTCAACGCCCGCTTGCCCGGCGCGCGCAGCCAAGTGCTCAAGACCGTGCGCCAGCTCGAGGGTGCCGGCGACAGGCCGCCGCTGGAGGTGGTGAAATCCGTGCCGTTCTGGTCGGCGCCGGGCACGTGGCCGGCCATAGAGCGCGGCACCCATAGCGTGACGTCGTTCTACCTGCTCAGCGCGCTCGATCTTCGCTGGAATGCCGATGGCAGCATCGGCAGGGTGCCGCCCGAGCAGGCGATCTTCCTGCAGGTGTTCATGCGCACCTTCTTCGTCGCGGCGGCGGTGACGCTGGCCACGCTGATCCTGGGCTTTCCCCTCGCCTATCTCATCGCCAGCGTGCCGAAGGGTCTTGCCGCCATCCTCATCGTCGCGGTCCTGCTGCCGTTCTGGACATCGATCCTGGTGCGCACCGCGGCCTGGACTGTGCTTTTGCAGAAATTCGGCCTGGTCAACGACCTGCTGCTGTGGCTCGGCGTCGCCGAGGCCCGGCTCGACCTGATGTACAGCCGCATCGGCCTGATCATCGCCATGACGCATATCCAGCTGCCATTCACGCTGCTGCCGATCTACAGCGTCATGCGCACCATTCAGCCCTCGCAGATGAAGGCTGCCTATTCGCTCGGCGCAAAGCCCTTCACCGCCTTCCGGCGCGTCTATCTTCCGCAGGTTTTTCCGGGCGTGATGGCCGGCTCAATGCTCACCTTCATCCTCTGCCTCGGCTACTACATCACGCCGGCGCTGATCGGCGGCGCCAGCGACCAGTTGATCAGCAATTTCATCGCCAACTACGTCAATGTCGAGCTGAACTGGGAGATGGCGGCAGCACTCAGCTTCATCCTGCTGGTCTTCACGCTGGCGCTGTTCGGTATCTTTGCCCGCATCCTCGGCCTCGACCGCCTCAAGCTGGTGTAGCCATGTTGTTGTCTCCCTATCCAACCCTTGGTGAGCGCATCCGCATCGGGCTGCTCTGGCTGTGGTGCGGCCTGGTGATCCTGTTCCTGCTGGTGCCGATCCTCATTCCCGTGCCGCTGTCGTTCAACAGCGGCACCTTCTTCATCTTTCCGCTGGAGGGGGTTTCGACCCGCTGGTACGAGGTCGTGCTCGGCACCCAGCGCTGGCAGTCGGCGATCGGCAACAGCCTGATCGTCGCCTTCGGCACGACGCTGATCGCAACGACGCTCGGTACATTGACAGCGATTGCACTTTCCGACGAAAAATTCTCCGGCCGCCGCATCGTCATGCCGCTGCTGCTGTCGCCGCTGATCGTGCCGGTGGTGATCACCGCCGTCGGCTCGTATCTGTTCTACGCGCGTGTCGGCCTCGCCAGCACCTATGCCGGCATCATCCTGGCGCACACCGCGCTTGCCAGCCCGTTCGTCGTCGTCACGGTGGGAGCGAGCCTGACCGGCTTCGACCGCAATCTGATGCGCGCCGCCGCCATCTCTGGAGCCAAACCGGTGACATCGTTCTTCAGGGTGATGCTGCCGCTGATCCTGCCCGGCGTGCTGTCGGGAGCCGCGTTCGCCTTCGTCACCTCGTTCGACGAGGTCGTCGTCGTGCAGTTCCTGGCCAGCGCCAACCAGCGCACCATGCCGCTCGAAATGTTCATCGGCCTGCGCGAGAAGCTTTCCCCGGCGATCACCGCCGCCGCCACGTTGATGATGGCATTGTCGATCGTCCTGCTCGTCGTCGCCAACCTTCTGGCTCGACGCGGCCAGCGGCGACCGGGCACGAATTTGTAGTTCCTCTTTATGCTTGCTGACAGCCGGCGCGCCTGCCGCGACGGTGCTCGCCGCAACCCCTCACCTGCCCTGCGGGTAGATCGTCTCGCCGCGCTTCAGCATCTCGACAAACGCCGCGATCTTCTTCTTGCGTCCGGCTTCGGTCTTCATGTTGTGGGTGCGGAAGGCGAGCGCGAAACGGTTCTGCGCGCTGAGCGTTGCCAGCATCGCCTTGGCCTTGGGCTCGGCATCTATTGCCGCCTGCAAATCCTCGGGGATTTTCATGTCCTTGCCGCTTCCATAGGCGCGCGCCCAGCGGCCGTCGGCCTTCGCCGCCTCGACCTGTTTCAGCCCGTGCTCGGTCATCCGGCCCTCCTCGATCAGCCGGGCGACGTTGTCGACATTGATCTGGCTCCAGATGCTCTTCCTGCCGCGCCGCGTGTAGCGCTGCAGGTAGCTCTTGTCGTCGAGCCCCTTGCGCACCGCATCGATCCAGCCCCAGCACAGCACGACGTCGATCGCCTCCTTGGGCGTGATCGACTTCAGCCCCGAACCGACCTTGTGGATCTTGATCCAGACCTCGTTTTCCCGGTCATGGTGCTTGCCGAGCCAGGCATGGAAGCTTTCGGCATCCGGGAATTCGCGCACCTTGGCGGGATCAACCTCGACCGGCGCCATCAGCGGGCCTGCCTTTTTGTGCCGATAACGCCCGGCGCCCACCGATCGGATGTCTCAGTCATCGTTCCCTGCCTGCGCCGCCGCCATCCGTCTGGATGAAGCAACAGCGGGGAAGCGTCAACTGATGGCTGTAGCTGCCAGTCCACCCCCTCTGTCCCCCGCGTCATCGGATTTTCCGATGGCACTATCGTTTTCTTCCGTTTCCCTTTCGAACACCGACCTGCGACTTCACCGCCAAAGTGATCGTCTACGGAAACGAAGGGCATGGCGGATATGGTAAACAGGAGAGTTCTGATCGTCGGCGGCAGTTCAGGAATGGGTCTGGCGCTGGCAAGGTGGTGTCTCGACGCCGGCGCGCAAGTCCTCATTGCCGGGCGCAATGAGGACAGGCTGAAGCGCGTCCGCGAGGAACTGGGCAACCCTGCCGCGCTGGACACCGTCGCGGTCGATATCACCCAGGAGGACCAGGTCGCCGAACTGTTCAAGCACATCGGCGGGCTCGACCATATCGTCAGCACCGCAGCCGATATCGAAGGCGCCTATGAGCTGTTGCCCGCGCTCGAGTTGAAGGCGGCGCAGAGAGTCGTGGAAAGCAAGTTCTATGGGCCGTTGCTGTTGGCCAAGCACGGCGCGCCCATGCTCTCAGCTACGGGCTCCATCACCTTCACATCCGGCATCGCTGCCTACCGGCCGGCGGCGCGAGGCTCGGTCGTCGCCGCCGTCAATGCGGCGCTGGAAGGGCTCGTGCGGGCGCTCGCCATCGAACTGGCGCCTATCCGGGTCAACGCGGTCTCGCCTGGCTGGGTCGACACGCCGATCTGGAGTTTCGTTGCCGGCGACAAGAAGGATGACACGCTGAGTGCGATGGCAGAGCGGCTACCGGTCGGGCGGGTCGGACAACCAGACGATATCGCCGACGCTATCGGCTTCTTGATGGGCAACGCTTTCACGACAGGGACGACACTGCATGTCGAGGGTGGACATCGGCTGGTCTGAGCGGCGCGAAACTGTCGCCTGCGGCCGCCAGCAGCAGTTTCAATGCTGGTGGCTGAACCCGCCTGCGGCGCCAGATCATGGCGAGCGAGGCCGTCCGCACCGGACCCGGCCAGGGCATTTCGATGATCTCGCCACGACCGAGCGCGTCGACCACCGCCAGACGCGGAACCAGACCAAGGCCGGCCCCAGCCGCCACCAGTCGCGCGATCATGCCTATGCTGCCGACTTCGGCGGCGAGCCTCGGCGATGCAATGCCTGCCTCGGCAAAAGCCTTGTCGAACAGGTGCCGATAGATGCACCCGGCTTCGGTGACGACGAAGCGCATGTTACCGAGCGCCGTCAGATCGCCTCTCATCGCTGCCTCCCCAGGAGGAACGACGAGGATCAATGGCTCCGCCGATAGCGTCCGCCTGGCGAGGCGCTCATCGGCCTTCTCGAAACCGTCCCTGTCGAAACAGAAAGCGACGTCGATGTCGCCATCTTCCAGCTTGCGCAGCAGATCGCCGCTGCCCGCGACCGTCAGCCGAAGATTAATGTCGGGATGGGAGGCCTGGAAATCCGGGAGCCATTGCGCAAGCTTCGCCGAGGCGATCGTCTCCAGTGCGCCGATCGTCACCGATCCGACGGCGTGTCCGGCGGCCACGTCCACGGCCGCCCGTGCCTCTTCGGCCAGCATCAGAATGTCTTGCGCATAAGACTTCAGCGTGGCGCCCGCCGGCGTCAGTTGCAGGCCCTGTTTCGACCGTGTGAACAGCACCGTGCCAAGCTCGGTTTCAAGCGTCTGGATCTGATCGCTTACGCTCGATTGCGCGAGATGGATCTCCTCTGCGGCGCGGGTGATGTTTCGACATCGCGCAACCGCGAGAAACGTCTTGAGCAGTCTTGGATGCATCAGGAGGATCTGACCAGTTGCCTGCTTTACTGCAGCTGCGGTTTCTTGAGAAAGCTGTTGCGGTCGGCCGACTTGACGCGCAGCCAGGTTTCGCGGCCGTCGCGCACCACCCGCAACGGGATCTCCGCGCCCGCCGGGTTCTGCCACAGCTTGCGGTAGAAATCGGCCAGCCCGTCGACTTCGCCGTCGCGCACATCCGAGATGATGTCGCCCTGGCGCAGGCCGGCTTCGGCGGCCGGGCTGCCTTCGGCGACGCTCATCACCACGACCTCGCCATTGCTCTCGGCCGAGAAGGCGCCGAGCCAGGGGCGCGGTGGCCTGGCAACCTGGCCGCGTGTCAGGAGGTCGTCGAGAATGGGCGGCAGAAGGTCGATCGGCACCACCATGTTGATATCGGCGATCTCGCCGGCACGGCTCATCTGCAGGCGCAGCGAACCGATGCCGAGCAGCCTGCCGTCCTGCCCGATGAGGGCCGCACCTCCCCATGACGGATGGGCCGGCGCGGTGAAGATCGCCTCGTCCAGCAGATACTCCCAATAGCCGGCGAATTCCTGCTTGGTGACGATGTGCGCCCTGACCGACTGGCCGATGCCGTCGGCGAGCACGACTGGGTCGCCGGCCATCGCCTTGGCCGCATTGCCGAAAACCACTGCGGGCAAGCCGAGCGGAGCCAGCGCCTGCACCAGGCCGAAGCCCGATTCCTGGTCGTAGGCGAGCGCGTGCGCGGGAACCACGTGCCCGTTGTGATCGGTCAGCCAGACTTCCTCCGCCTCGGTGATGAGATAGCCGATGGTAAGCACCAGCCCGTCGTCGCGAATGACCACGCCGCTGCCTTCCCGGCTCGTGCCCAGCGCATTCGCGGTGAAGGCGTCGTCGGGGATCGAGGCGCGCACCGCCACGATGGACCGCAAAATCGTATCGATGGTCATGCTTTCAATCCTGGCAAGCGATGCTTAGGCCGGCAAAGGCCCGATATCTTCTATAGGTATGGCGCACGTGACGAGGCGCAAGGGCATCGGTAATCCCTTCCGCCCCCTGTGGGAAAAGGATGGCGCGTGACATCGACAATAGTTCAACACAAGTTGAACTTTCTGCGGCCCGCACTACCTGTACCCCGCACAACCTGTACCTATGTGTAGATGACCCTGTCCCATGCAAATCCTCGCCGCTATCGAGCAAGCTGACCCTCCCCAAGACCCTCCCCGCTCACATTCAAGAGGCCTCCCGAGATGAACCAATACACACCGCCGAAAGTATGGACCTGGAACAAGGCAAACGGCGGCGCCTTCGCCAACATCAACCGCCCGATATCGGGCCCGACGCATGAGAAGGAACTGCCGATCGGCAAGCATCCGCTGCAGCTCTATTCGCTGGCGACGCCGAACGGCGTCAAGGTGACGATCATGCTGGAGGAGCTGCTGGCACGGGGACACAAGGGCGCCGAATACGACGCCTGGCTGATCAGGATCAACGATGGCGACCAGTTCGGCAGCGGCTTCGTCGAGGTCAACCCCAACTCCAAGATCCCGGCGCTGATGGACCGCAGCGGGCCAAAGCCGATCCGCGTGTTCGAATCCGGCTCGATCCTGCTCTATCTGGCCGAAAAGTTCGGCGCCTTTCTCCCAACCGAGCAGCCGGCCCGCGCGGAAACCCTGTCATGGCTGTTCTGGCAGATGGGCTCCGCGCCCTATCTCGGCGGCGGCTTCGGCCATTTCTACGCCTATGCGCCGGAAAAGATCGAATACGCCATCGACCGCTTCGCCATGGAGGTGAAGCGCCAGATGGACGTGCTCGACCGGCGGCTGGCCGAAACCGAGTATCTCGCCGGCAGCGACTACACGATCGCCGACATTGCGGTGTGGCCATGGTATGGCGGCCTGGCCAAGGGCCGGCAGTACAATGATTCCGCCACCTTCCTGTCGGTCGCGGAGTACAAAAACGTGCAGCGCTGGGCCGACGCGATCGACGCACGGCCGGCGGTGCAGCGCGGCCGCATGGTCAACCGCGCCTTCGGCGAGCCCGCGATGCAGTTGCACGAGCGCCACGACGCCAGCGACTTCGACACCAAGACGCAGGACAAGCTGGCAGCGGAGTGAGCGGCATTGGCCAAACGCGTGGCGCCGGAGAGTTCCGGCGCCTACGCTTCCGGGGAGCGGATGTTGAGACGCCTCAATGATTTCCGCCGCATCGCCACCCCCTGACGATCGTTCACAACGCCTTCCTCATCCGCAATAGCGGCACGTCCGCTCCGCCTCTGGCGTCGACGACGCCCTCGATCGCTTGATAGCCGCAGGCTCGATAGAGGGGTTCGCCGGCCATCGTAGCCATCAGCTCGACATGGGTGAAGCCCTCGGTGCGGGCGGCATCCTCGCACAGCGTGAGGATCAGGCGTCCTACCCCTCGGCGGGTGAAGCTTGGATGCGTATACATGGCACGCACGCGGGCGGCGTCGTGCGCCGGGTCGAGCAGCGCCGCATCGCGCCCCGGTGAACGGTCGCCCCCATAGAGGGTTGCCCGCCGGCTCCATCCGCCGCAGCCTACCAAGACGCCATTCTGCTCCACGGCAAAATAGGTTCCATCGTCGATGAGCTGCGTATCCAGGCCCATGATTGCTCTGCTGGAATCAATCTGTTCCTGCGTGAGGAAAGGCTTCTGAAGTTCGCCGATGGCTGCATTCATCAGGATAGCCAGCGCCGGCATATCGGCACGTGTCGCCACCCGATGGTCTAGGTTGATCCCCGGCATCGTCCGGCAGGTCCAGTGCAAAGCCCTGTAAGGTTAGCACCAAGTCGGAGCGATAGGAAGAAACGCACCTATGGCATGGCCGGCAATTCTCGAAGCGACAGACCGCTCGGTCCATCGAATATCAGCCTCGCGAAGACCAGCCGGCGGCGCGGCGATCCGGAATCGTCGGTCGCCATGGCCTTCATTTGATCGGCCTGTTCATCCGATCGGCCCTTCTTCATTCGATCGACCCCCCTCTTCATTTGATCGAAGCGACGAGCACTCATCTCGCCTCGGGCCGGAACGCACAAGCAGCGATTTCGGACCGACCTCGTGCCCGCCCTTCCCGCCTCGCGAGCCCGTCGAGCCTGGTGCACGAGCGCCACGATTGCCGCGAGATCGGAACGCAAGCCGGCGCCTTGGAGCTTGATCGAGGCAGAAGGGGATTCGATCGTCCGGCGTCGGGATTGCACAAGCCGCAGGCAGGCTTCCGCGCTGCCTAATCCCAAGCTTATGCATCGGAGTATATACTAGTTGGCTAAAATAACGGAACGTCCAATGCACATTCCCAGAACCGAACATGTTCGGCTTGGACCGTGATGTCATGGTCTGGGTCGGACACCGCCTCGATGCCTTGGCCGAACAGCATTCACGGACCGCGGACTTGCCTCTGCGTCTTCCGCCCCGGCTCCATAGATCAGCCGGATGACGAGCACGAAATATCCGATCTGCAGGACGATCAAGCTAAGGAGCGTCCAGGCCAGCGCCGTCCAGATCGAACCCGTCGTCAAAAAAGTCGAGAGCGCTACGATGGATGACGCGGTGGTCATTCCCACCAGGAACTGTGGAAAATTCATCATCTTCTTGGCCGCCTCGGACCTGATGACAGCCGAGACGACTTCCCTTACCCATTTACCCCACACCAACGGTTTCACCCTTTTGATGGTTGCGCAAGTGCCAAATGGATTAGAGGTGTACGCATGTTTAATACGTCCTCTAGTTGAGGCGCTCCCGGCTGCCGCTGGCCATTCAATGAGGGGATGCGCGGTGCTCAAGGGCTGTCGTGCTTGGCGGATTGTGGTGGTGGCTGAGGTAGCGGCGTATGGAGCATGGTCAACCGCACCTTCGGGCGAGCCATACAGCGATCGAAGAAAAATTCACCGAGAGACACCGTTGCCGGGATCATCGCCAGGAGATGTGGCACCTCGGCGCGGCAGCGCCAAAAAAGGCGAAACAATGGCCGAATAAGGGCTTCGCAACGCGCGCGTGTGTGGTACAGATGAAATGTGGGTGGGTGATTCGCCGGTTTAGGCGGTCCGCCCGCGCGTCTTCTCCGGCATTTTGAATGGAGGATGCATGCGACATCACCTTCTCTGCCTTGCCGGTTCTTTAGCCGCTTCGGCGCTGCTCGTACCCCCGGCTCTTGCTCAGACGGACACCACTCAGTTCAACGTCCAGATCACGATCAGCGCCGAATGTCAGATCAATTCGGCGACCGATCTGAATTTCGGCTCGTCGGGCGTGATCGACACCGCGGTTGCAGCATCGAGCGCCATCGCCGTTCAGTGCACCAATGGAACGGATTACGACATTGGGCTCGATGCCGGACAAGGTACTGGCGCCACCGTTGCTGATCGGTTGATGACCGGGCCAAATTCGGAAACGGTGACCTATTCCCTCTATACCGATACAGGTCATACCGATGTTTGGGGTGACACGATCGGAACCGACACCGTAGCGGGCACAGGCACCGGCGCCGAGCAAACCTATAGCGTCTATGGTCAGGTGCCAACGCAGGACACCCCTACCGCCGGCACCTATGCCGACGTCATCACGGTGACATTGACCTATTAAGGTCACGCCACACCAGGGAGAGAGGGGAAATGCGGTCGCTCGCCTTCATAGTCGCGTGTCTTGCAGCCGTTCTTGAGTTTGCCGGCCCTTCGGAAGCCGCGTCGTTGCGCGTGGCTCCCGTCGTGCTCGACCTCAGGGCGCCGACTGCAGCCTCCACGATCCGGATCTGGAACGATGCGCGCCGGCCGATCAATGTGCAGGTCCGCGTTTTACGCTGGACCCAGCAAAACGGCGAGGACACCTACGAGGCGACAAACGACGTGGTCGCCAGTCCGCCAATCACGACGCTTCGACCCGGGGGCGAAAATCTGGTCCGGATTGTCCGAACCTCGAAACGGCCCGTCAACGGGGAAGAGAGCTACCGGCTGGTCGTCGACGAACTGCCGGACCCGTCCCGCCGCGTCGCTGGAACAGTCGTTCTGGTGGTGCGCCATTCCATACCCGTTTTCTTCGCCACGACCGACGCCTCCGGGGCGTCTCCGTCGTGGAGCGTCCAGCGAAGGCGCGGTGGTTATCTCGTTACCGTCCGCAACCGGGGATCGATGCGGCTCAAGATATCGAACCTCGCCTTGAGCAGCGGCGGTAAGGCCGTTGCGCGCCGCGAGGGGCTGGTTGGCTATGCACTCGGGAACTCTACTGCGAAGTGGTTTGTGCCGGCCACCGGCCGCGGCCGGCTGTCCGGTGGTTCGGTGGCGATCTCAGCGGACAGCGAAGCAGGACGTTTTGATGCTACCGCACGCATTACAGGCGGCTAGTGCTTCATTTTTGATGTCGATTGGGCTCGTCGCGCTGCACGGCTCAAAAGTCTTCGCTGAATCGATCCCGTCGGCAGCAGGCGTCGGTGCAGCGGCAACACCCGTCAGCGCCTCTCGTGACCTTCAACTTGAGGTGTTCATCAACGGCACATCGACCGACCTGATTGCAGCGTTTCGGCAGGATGCCGATGGAACCCTGGCAATCGAACCGGACCAGTTGCGCAATGTCGGCATCAAACCCGACGAAGAAGCCATCCGACCGGATGGGTTGGTCGACATAGCCAAGCTTCCCCGCGTTTCCGCCGAATTCGACGAGACCGCCCAGACCATCCATTTCACCGTCGAATATGATGCGCGTTCCGCGCGCGTCATCGATGCCCATGAGCGAGATCAGGACGAAACACCCACCGCGGACCCTCAAAGCAGCCTCGGCGCGCTCATGAACTACACGCTGTTCGCCAGCACCGGAGGTGACGGCATCGATGACATGTGGGCCTTCGAGGGCGCATCGGGATGGTTCGAAGGTCGCGCATTCAGCCAGTTTGGCGTCCTCGCAAGCTCCTACATCGCCAGCAGCTCGCCCGACGACCTCTACGGCTCGACCCGCCTCGACACGACGTGGTCCTATTCGAGCCCCAAATGGCTGACGACGCTTCGCGCCGGCGACGTCATTACGGGCGGGTTGAGCTGGACCCGGCCGACACGCCTGGGCGGGGTGCAGATCCAGCGCAACTTTGGCCTGAGGCCGGATCTCGTGACCATGCCTCTGCCCGAACTCTCCGGTTCCGCGGCCGTTCCGTCGACGGTCGATATCTATGTCAACAATGCCCGGCGCCTTTCGCAGCAGGTTCCGACCGGCCCGTTCCAGATCACCAATCTGCCGGTGGTGACGGGAAGCGGAACGGCGCGTGTCGTGGTGCGCGACGCTCTCGGACGGGAGACGGTTTCCGAAACGCCCTTTTTCGCATCATCCGACCTGTTGGCGTCGGGCTTTTGGGACTATTCGGCCGAAGCTGGCTTTGCCCGCCGGTTTTACGGCGTCGAATCCGGCGACTATGACGGGCGCTTCATGGCCTCGGGCACGCTTCGCTACGGATTGACCGACTGGCTGACCTTCGAGGGCCATGCCGAAGGCGGCGGCGGCCTTGTGAACGGCGGTGCGGGAGCGGTTTTCGGGCTCGGCCAATACGGAGTGGGATCATTCGCCGCTGCCGCGAGCAGCTACGGCGGGCAGACGGGTTTTCAGGTGGCGGGCGGTATCGAGCTTCAGCTTTGGGACATTCATTTTTTTGCGCGAACGCAGCGCACGTTCGGAGACTACAACGACATTGCCGCGGTAACCGTCGATCCTCTGCCGCCGCTGTTGCCCGACGATGACTTCCACAGCGCCGCGCCGCCGCGCGTACTCGACCAAGTTTCCGTCTCGGTGCCCCTGAAGTTCGACCCATCGTCGCTCAATTTCAGCTACACGCAGCTCAAGACGGCCGAAGGTGAAAAATCCCGGATCCTCGGGCTCTCCCTCAACCGCCCCTTCGGCAACGGCGCATCATTTTTTGCAACCGCCTTCACGGACATCGAGGACGAGGATTCGTTCGGCGCGTTCGCCGGGATTTCGTTCCCGCTCGGCAACGATATCTATGCCTCGGCGGGCGTTTCCTCCGATTCCGATGGGACGGCGGTGACGGCGGACCTGGTCAAGTCGGAAGGTACCGAGATCGGCAGCGTCGGCTGGCGGCTCCGCGACACGGAAGGCGCTTACACGGACCGTGCGGCATCCGTCAGCTATCGCGCGCCTTTTGCCCGCTTCGAGGCCGGTGTCCAGCAATACGAAGATCAATTTCGCGCAACGGCCCAGGCCGATGGTTCCGTCGTCTTCGCCGGCCGCGACGTTTTCTTTTCCAACCGCATCGATGACGCCTTCACCGTTGTCGATGCCGGCGTTCCGGATATTGACGTTCAATATGAGAACCGGCCGGCCGGCCGCACCAACCGCAGGGGCAAGCTCCTGGTGCCGGATCTGCGCTCCTACGAGCCGAACCAGATCACTATCGACCCGACCAACCTGCCGGTCGATGCAACGGTCGCCGGCACCCGCGAGGTCACCGTTCCGGCCGACCGCAGCGGCACCGTGGTCAAGTTCGATGTCGAGGCCGGTGCCCAGAACGCGCTTGTCACGCTCCGCGACGAGAGCGGCGAATTCCTGGAGACAGGTGCCGCCGGACAGGTGGCAGCAGGAGACTCGGAAGGCTTTGTCGTGGGCTATGAGGGGCAGGCCTACATTACGGGACTCGGTCCGCAAAACCGCATCGTGGTGGATCAGCCGACCCGCGGCCGCTGCGCAGCCGAGTTTGATTTCGAACCGCGCGAGGGCGAGCAGGTGGCGATCCCCAATGCGGTCTGCCGTCTAATCGAATGAACCAGTTGAATGAGGAAGTCATGCCACGTCTGATCCTGCTGGCCTGCTTCCTGCTTGTGTCCGCGCAGGCGCAAGCCCAGAGTTGTTCCTTCAGCGTCTCCAATGCCAACTTCGGCAGTGTCGACACCTTGTCCGGCGCTGCGGTCGATACAACGGCGACCGTCAATATCAGCTGCAACGCAGGGTTGACCGGCCTGAATTTCCGCGTCTGCCTGAACCTCAACGCCGGAACGGGCGGCGCCACGTCCGGCATCCGCCACATGCGCAATGCCACCAATGCGGCCCTGAACTACAATTTCTACCAGGAGGCAGCGCGCACCACGCCGTGGGGCTCGCGAGAGCAGCCTGACCTTGGCAGTCCGGTGGCCGTGAACCTGACCGCCTTGCCGCTCACCACCGCGATGGCGACGCGGACGATCTATGCGCGCATCTTCGGGAGCCAGCAAAGCGCGACGGCTGACCTCTACACATCGACCTTCTCCGGGAGCCAGGTGAACTTCAACTGGACCACTTACCTGCTGACTCCCCCGCCTGCAGCTCAGTCACGCAGAACCCGACCCAGCCCAGCTTCACGGCGCAGGCCAACGTCGTCAACAACTGCAACGTGACGGCGCAGAACATCGATTTCGGCAGCCACGGAGTGCTCGACGCGGCAGCCGATGCGGCCGGCGGCATCGACGTTACCTGCACCCCGGGCACGACCTACAATGTCGGCTTGAACAACGGGCTAAGCGGCACCGGTCCGACGGCACGGCGCATGACGCTCGGCGGCCAGGCCGTGACCTACGGCCTCTACAAGGATGCCGCGCGCAGTCAGCCCTGGGGTGGAACCATCGGCACCGACACCGTTGCAGGCACCGGCGCGGGCGCAACGCAGAACCTGCCGGTCTATGGCCGGGTGCCGGCGCAATCGACACCCTCCCCGGGCACCTACACTGACACCGTGGTGGTCACGGTCACCTACTGAACCCTATTCGGGCGAAGGCACCGGCGGCTTGTTCGTCATGGCGGCGCCGAAGGCGGCGGCAATCACCGCGACGATCCCCAGGCATTGCAGCCCGGTGAGGGTCTCGCGCAGGAACAGCAGCCCCGCCAGCGCGCCGAGCGCCGGCTCCAGGCAGGTCAGCGTGCCGTAGAGCCTGGCTGGCATCCTGGTCAGCGCCACCATCTCCAGCCAGAACGGCAGGGCGCTGGAGAACAGCCCGACCAGCAGGGCGGCGGCCAGGATCGACGGCGCGACCAGCGCCGGTCCCGCCTCGGCCGCGCCGAACGGCAGCGCAAGCGCCGCAGCGATTGCCAGGCCGTAAGCCGTGGTCTGGCCACCGAGTTCGGCGCCCGCCTTCTGGGCGAACACGATGTAGAGTGCCCAGCAGCCGCCGGCCGCCAGAGCCAGCATCACGCCGGCCGGATCGAGCGCCTCGGGCGAATGGACGAGGGGCGACAGCAGCACGATGCCGGCGACGGCGAGCGCCACCCAGGCGAAGTCGCTGCCGCGCCGGGACGACAGCGTCGCGACCAGGAGCGGGCCGGAGAATTCGAGCGCCACCGCGATGCCGAGCGGGATCGTCTTGAGCGCCGCATAGAACAAAAGGTTCATCACGGCGAGCGTCACCCCATAGGCGATCAGCCATGGCCAGACGGCCTTGGACGGCCGCACCCGCCAGGGCCGCAGCACCGCCGCCAGCATCAGCGCACCGACGACCAGCCGCAGCACCGTCGTTCCCTGCGCGCCGACCAGTGGAAACAGACCCTTGGCGACTGCCGCACCGATCTGGATCGACACCATGGCGCCGAGCAGCGCCGCGATGGGCAGGGGCGCGGAAACAGGCGTGATAACCGGCGACGTCACTGTGGTTGGTCCTCCCCTGCCGCCGGACTATGCGCAACGGCATGGGGCGGAGATAGGACCTACCGGCATGCCTGTCGTGAGGCAGCGAGAGGTGGTTGGGTGGGGCAAGCAGACCGGCCCTCTGATCGCGGTTGCAGCTCAGGCGACAGCCTTGGAGATGCCGGCGGAACAGCGCCCCCTCTGGCCTGCCGGCCATCTCCCCCACTTGGGGGGAGATCGCAGCTTCGGCGCTCCACGCCCTCTTGCACCGCTGAAGATTGGCGAAAGCCGGCGAGACGTCCGATCTCCCCCCAAGTGGGGGAGATGGCCGGCAGGACAGAGGGGGGCGCGAAGGATCTCTACGGAACGGATTTACCCCGCCAACGCCAATGGCCTTGCGCTCTTGTTGGGGATCTGGATGTCGATCTCCAGCGTCGACATCGTCTCGCCGCGATCCATCGAGACCTGCAGAAAATCCTGGTCGATCTGCACATGTTTGGCGATGACGGCCATGATCTCCTCGCGCAGCACCGAGACGAGATCGGGCTGGCTGCGGTTGCGGCGCTCATAGGCGAGCAGCACCTGCAGCCGCTCGCGCGCCACCGGCGCGCTGCCGCGCCGCTTGAAGAGGTCGAACAGGTTCATGCTGCCCTCCTTCCAAAAAGCCGGTCGAGGAAGCCCTTGCGCTCGAACGGCACGACGACCGGCAGCTCCTCGCCCTCGAGCCGTTTGGCCGCCTCGATATAGGCGCGGGCGGCGGAATTGGTGGGATCGCTGAGCGTGACCGGCGAACCGAGGTTCGATGCCTTGAGCACGTCCTGGCTTTCGGGGATGATGCCCAGGAGCGGCGTCGACAGGATCTCCAGAACGTCGTCGATCGAGAGCATTTCGCCGCGCGCGGCGCGGGCGGCATCGTAACGCGTCACCAGCACATGCTTGGCGATCTGCTCGCCCCGCTCGGCTTTGACGGTCCTGGCGTCGAGCAGGCCGATGATGCGATCGGAATCGCGCACCGAGCTGACTTCCGGGTTGGTGACGATGACCGCCTCGTCGGCAAAGCGCATGGCAAGCTGCGCGCCGCGCTCGATACCCGCAGGGCTGTCGCAGAAGACGTAGTCGAACACCGAGCGCAGCTTGTCGATCACCTCGCCGACGCCCTCCTCGGTCAACGCATCCTTGTCGCGCGTCTGCGAGGCCGGCAGCAGGAACAGCGTTTCGACCCGCTTGTCGCGGATCAGCGCCTGCGACAGCTTGGCCGTTCCCTGGATGACGTTGACCAGGTCGAACACCACTCGCCGCTCGGCGCCCATGATCAGGTCGAGATTCCTCAAGCCGACGTCGAAGTCGACCAGGGCCACCTTCTTGCCGGTCCTTGCGACCGCGGCACCAAGGGCGGCCGTCGAGGTCGTCTTGCCGACGCCCCCCTTGCCCGAGGTGACCACCACTACCTTGCCCATGAAAATGCCTCCATTATTGTTGTTGAGCGGCTGTTGTCAGTTAAGCGGCGCGATGCGCAGCGTGTCTTTTTCGAGAAAGGCCTGGACGGCTTTTCCACGCGAGGACGGCTCCATCTCCTCGGCGGTGCAATACCAGCCGTCGACCGACAAAAGCTCGGCCTCGTTCCTGCGGCAGAAGATGCGCGCCGCCGAATGGCCGAGCACACCGGCCGACGCGCGCCCGCGCAGCGTGCCGTAGACGTGGATGGAGCCCGCGGCGACGATCTCGGACCCCGACGCGACGGAGCCCAGCACGATGACATCGCCATGCGCATGGAAGACCGACTGGCCCGAGCGGATCGGCGTCTTGACCATCAGCGTGGCCGGCGCTTCTGGCTGCCTGTCTTCTGGCTGCCTGTCTTCTGGCTGCTTGCCCTGTTCCGCCCTGCCCGCCTCGTCCGGCTTGCCCGCCTCTTCGGGCCTGCCCTTGCTGTCGGCCTGCATGAGCAGCCCGGCGGTGGCCTCCTTGGCGCCGATCAGCACCGGCGGCAGATTGGGCGCAAGCGCCGTGGTTCCGTCGAGCTCGATGGCATAGATGCGGATGCCGCGCAGGCCAAGCTCGGCGACCAGCGCCTCGATCGCGCCGACCTCGGGCTTCAGCGTGTTGAGGTTAAGCACAACCGGCCGGCCGGCAAAGTAGCCCGGCGAGTTGCCGATCCAGCGATCGAGGCTCTCCAGCCACTCGCCCAACGGCGCTTCAGGGGTGAGCGTGAAGGCGACGAAGGAGCGGGCGCGAAAGCGGATGGATTTGGTCTCGACGGGGGCGGCAAAGGTCACTGGCGGCGAATCCTTACTGAGAGGTAAACGCTAGCCAGCCATGGTTAATGAAAGGTTAATGGAGGGGGTGTTCGCGACATTAGGAAAGCCATTTACTGACAGGCCAACCGTGTCAGCAGCCGAGCGGACAGCGCTGAAAATTGCCTGCCCTTCCTCGACCTTGCTGGCTAAGTGCCCTTCGCTGCGTCCTCGATCAGTTCCGCTAGCAAGGTAGAGAACCGCTGGTCAGCCCTATCCCCTATATTTCCCACTTCTCTCGCCACGATCCCGGGCGAAGAGACTGACACTTCCCCACTCAGCTGAACGTTGACCGTGAACGTCCTTCTGACCACCTCCTCCTCCATGCCTCGCTTCCTGTAGATTTGGAACCGAATAGATGGTGTTGACGCTTTGGCCTGGCGGGGTGGCGCGGTGTCAATGTCGACAGTCACCTCGCCCGCCACGTCAGCCTTGGCCGCTTGCAATGACGCAACCACGACGTCGTTTAGCCAGGCCCTGGCTTGCGCGCCGAAGTCCGCCACATCTCCCTCGGCCTTCTCATTGCGGACCTTTCCCTCTTGCTCACGGCGAGCTTCCTTCCCGCGCTCAACAGCTTCTTTGAACTTGGACATCATGGTTTGCCTCCGATTGTGAGCGCATGAGACCAGCGGTCACATCCGCCATGGTCCTCCTAAGGGGTAGAACGCGCACAATCGGAGTGCGTTGCGTAAGCGTTCGCCGCTGCGCAGGATAATATCCTTCTGGCGCGGTCGATCGCCGGGGTGGCGGCGGTGATCGCGCGCAGTGGTGCAGAGTGTCAGCAGCCGACCGGACAGCGCTGGAAATTCCCTGCCCTTTCCCACAGGATGCCTGAACATCGCTGGGGCTCGACATGTGCAACCTCTACAATCTCACGACCAGCCAGGAGGCGATCCGCCAGTGGACGCGCGCCTTGCGCGACATCCTCGGCAATCTTGAGCCTTCCATCGACATCTACCCCAACCAGCCCGGCCCGGTGGTGCGCAACGCGCCGGACGGGACGCGCGAGCTTGCCAATCTGCAGGAGCCTTTCAAGAGAATGCTCTGGTGCCGCACGAAGCCCCCTGCCGCATGGTTCGGCCAGCGCCTTCGGGTAACGAGAGCACATCGCGGACAGCAGCGGTCAGGAAGGCCGGCGCCGCCTCAATGCCGCTTGAAATACTGAACCTCGCGCTCGTGCTTCTCGGCTGCCTCGCGGGTGTCGAAGGTGCCGAGATTGCGTCGCCGGCCGGTCTTTTCATCCTTCTTGCGCGAATAGAGCCGGTATTTTCCGGATTTGAGTTTTCTGATCATTTGTCTCTCCCTGCAAATAGAGAAAGGGCCCGCCTGGCAACCCCACCCCTACTCGCACTGCCTGCGCGGGCCGCCGGAATAGGGCTGGTAGGTGTTGTCTTCCGGCCGATAGGAGCGGTAGCGGCTCAAGCAATATTGCACGTGGTCGGGCGAAAGCTGGGCGCCGTCCCATGCGCCCTCATCAGACGGGACGTCGCCATCCATTGACCAGGCGTCGTTCGCCTGGACATAGCTGGCGTCGTCGGCGGTAAGCGGCGAGATGCCCTCGGCGGCACCGGCCGCGAAGTAGGGCGAGATACAGGGGCGCTGTTGTCCGCTGTAGGATGTGTAGTGGTCGTCGCTTGGCCGGTAGGAGCGGTAGTGGCTTGCGCACCATTCCACATGGGCGGCAGGCACCGCCTGCTGCTCTTCCGCTGGCGGCTGGATAGAGCCGGTAGCGATGGTGTCGGGCGCCCAAGCTGCGGCATCGGCAGCTTTCGAGGCGCGATCGACCGGGCGGGCGGGAAGGCGCTCAAGACGCTGCGAAGCAGGGTTCACCGCTCGCGGCTCCCTCGTCCACAGTTCGGCGACGCTGGAGGCAGGGGCGACCTGGCGTACTGGCTCGGCGGTAAGAAGCCAGGTGGCGAAGGCCAGTCCGCTGGCGAAAACCGCGAGGGTCAGCCCGAAGCCGCCAACTACCGCCAGTAAAGGTCTCACCTTGCGCTCCTTTGCCCCGTCGTCTCTAAAAATGCGAGGCATTGGATCCGGTTCCACTCATGCGCGGCTGGAGCTTCCGCGCTTAAGGGAAGGTCTCCGTTTCTCGAAGGCCCTCTCCGTCTCGGCTTCGCCGAGCCATCAAGCTCGCGGGCCCTCCAGCACCTCGACCGTGTCGTTCACGCCTTTCAGGAGAACGCTCCGGTTGAGCAGCACGAAGCCGCCTATTTCGGCGCCCCGACAAACGTCAGCAACGGGACAATGTCGTGATTGTCAGCGGCGTTGAGGGCCGCGATGTAGGTCGCGCGGCGCCGGTTCATTTTCTGGAGGTTCGCGCCGGCGGTCCAGTCTATGGGGCCGGCCCCGTAGATCCTGTCGAGCACGACATCGGCCAAGATGCGGGCGTGGCGCCCGTTGCCGTTCGGGAAAGGATGAACCCATACGAGGCGGTGGTGCAGGCGTACCGCCATCTCGACAGGCTGATAGGTTCCATGATCCGCCCAATAGCGCGCGTCGTCCATCACCGCGCGCAACTCGGTGCCGATCTGGGCCGGATCGACGCCGATGTTCTTGCCTGTCTTCCTGAAGCTGCCGGCCCAACTCCAGATCTCGCCAAAGAGGCGGCGGTGGAGCTCGATCGCGAAGTCGTCGGTGAGGATGCCCTTGCGCCGCATCCTGGCCAGCCAGCGCAGCCCGGATGCGATGTTTGCCTGCTCCAGCTCGTCCAACTGGCCTTGGGTGGTGATGTGCTTGTGCTTCAGCCCGCCAAGCTCGTTCGGATCGAGAGGCGTCGCGCCTTCGGGATAGTCGAGCCTGACCGCCATGCCTGATGTCACTTGTCCTGCCAGAAATCGGGCGGCATTTCGAACATCAGCTCGCGCATGAGGCGCGACACTTCCTGCTCCGTCCGGCTGTCCGATACGGTCTGGTCCTCCAGCGCCATGTGCCCGCTTGCTACGCCGACGATCGCCTCCGCCTTTTTTCGCGCCTGCGCGGCGACGATGGTCTCGATGTCAACGGGTGGCTCGAAGGCATAGACGAAGCGGCAGCCCATGGCTTCGGCAGCGGCCTGCATGGATTTCAGCGTGATGCCGCCATCGAGCTCGGCCCGTTCCGCTTGCGCGATGCGGGCGCGCGTCACCCCCATCCGCCGCGCAAGCTGCGCGCCGGACATGCCGAGCGCCTTGCGCACCGTGCGGATCCAGCCTTCCGGGCGGATGTGGATATTGCCACCCCGGGCGAGATCCACCGTCGCCTGGTACTGCTCGCGGACAGCTTGTTTGACACTCATTGTAAACTCATATATAGACACGATCTATCAAACCGTCATTATATATGTATACAGAATGATCTAAAATGTCAATATTTATATTGACATTTTTCAAGGCTTCGCGACCCGCGTCGCACAGGCGAGGAACCCAAGCTTCAAAGGTCGCCGACAATCTCCCGATACCCTCGCACCTCTCCATCCTGCCCGCGAATCCGCCACGTCTCCCCCTCCCGCGCCTCGACATGACACGGCCCAATCGGCACCTTGCCGCCGCCGTCTGGCAGGTCCAGCACGTAGACGGGGTTGCAGATGCCCGACAGGCGCTGGCGCAGCGCGGAGACCAGCGCCTGGCCTTCGGCGATCGTGGTGCGCCGATGCGCCATGCCGCGCGCGAGGTCGCCGTGGTGGAGGTAATAGGGTTTGACGCCGAGGCGGTACATCAGCTCGCGGCACAGTTCCTCCAGCACCTCGACCGTATCGTTGACGCCTTTCAGCAGAACGCTCTGGTTGAGCAGCACGAAGCCGCCTTGCCGCAACGTGCGGCAGGCCGCTTCGGCGGCCGGCGTGATCTCCCGCGCGTGGTTGAAATGGGTGACGACCGTGACCATCAGCCGGCCCTGCAGGGCTTGAACCAGCCCAGACGTGACGCGCGAGGGCAGCGCGACGGGCACGCGCGTGTGGATGCGCAGCAGCCGCACATGCCGGATGGCCTCGATGCGGGCGCGGATTTCGGCCAGCGCCTTGTCGGGCAGGGAGAGCGGGTCGCCGCCGGTCAGGATCACCTCGCGGATTTCCTTGTGAGCCTCGATATAGGCAAAGGCCGGCTCCAGCGCCTCGCGCGAAAAACCGCGGCCGATCGAGGTCAGCGATTCCTTGCGGAAGCAGAACCGGCAATAGACCGCGCATTGATAGGTCGGGAACAGCAGGACCCGGTCGGCATGGCGATGCGTCAGTCGCGGCACCGGGCTGAATTCATGGTCGCCGATCGGATCGTCGAGCTCGCCTTCCTGCTCGGCCAGTTCCCCCGCCGAAGGGATGACCTGAAGCCGGATGGGATCGGCGGGGTCGTTCCAGTCGATCAGGTCGAGATAGGCTTTTGGGATGCGCACCTTGTGGCGCGTGGCCGCTTCCTGGGCCGCCGCGCGCTCGGCTGGCGACAGCGGCAACGAATCCAGATCGCGCACATGCCGCACGCCCGCGCGAACATCGTCCTGCCACGCGGCGTCGGCGTCCGGGGCGCGCTCGTCACCGGCCGGCATGCTGGCGTCGTCGACAGCCATACTGGCGTCGTCGACAGCCATACTGGCGTCGTCGACAGCCATACTGGCGTCGGGGATGTCGAGGTGTGAGGTCATCGAAGGGCTCCTTGAACGCGCTGGATACAGCATTGGAGCCAGGGCTTGAAGGCAATAAGCGTGCTGGGGTGGCACGGACGGGAAGGCTGTGCTCAGCGCCGAACCTGCCGCACCCTCAGCGCCCGCGTGATCTCCCAACCCGCCCATCCGGCTTCATGATGATCTCGCGATGCGGATAGGGGATGCTTATGCCGTTTTCCCTAAATGTGTCCCACAGCGCCAGCAGCACCTTGCCGCGCACGTTGGTCAGGCCTTGCTGGGGGTCGTGGATCCAGAAGCGCAGGACGAAGTCGAGCGAGGAGTCGCCGAACTCCGTGAGCCAGCAGACCGGCCGCCGGTCGGCTTCGACCCGGCCGACGCTCATGGCGGCCGCTATCGCCAGTTCGCTGACCTTGTGCGGGTCGGCGTCGTAGGAGACGCCGAAATTCACGTCGAGCCGCACGAGGTTGTCGCTGAACGACCAGTTGATGACCCTTTGGGTGATGAAGTCTTCGTTCGGGATCAGGAATTCGCGACCGTCGCGCGTCACCACCGAGACGAACCGCGCCCGCAATTCGCGTACCCAGCCGAAGGTGCCTTCGAGCGAAATGGTGTCGCCCGGCTTGATCGACTTGTCGAGAAGGATGATCATGCCGGAGACGAAATTCGAGACGACCTTCTGCAGCCCGAAAGCCAGGCCGACGCCGACGGCGCCGGAGAATATCGTCAGCGCCGTCAGGTCGACACCGACGGAAGACAAAGCGATGGCACCCGCCACCAGCACGAGGCCGATCTTTGCGACCTTGCCGACGAGGACGCGGATCGAGGGCGTCAGCTCTTCGGAGATCCGGACGCGTTCATCGATATATTTGCCGACGACCACCGCAAGCCAAACGGTGGCGATCAGCAGCAGCGCCGCTTTCAGCACCATGAGCGCCGAAAGGCGAACCGCGCCCAAAGGTATTGAGAGGCCGTCCAGGAAAGTCGCGGTCTCGTCATCGATGCCCAGGATGACAAGGGCCGCATAGATCCAGGTAAGCCAGCCAAGAGTGCGCGCAACGAGGCGGTTGCGGACAATGCGCGACAGCACCGACGCGAACAGCCACGCAAGGGACAGCGAGAGTGCGATATAGATGAAATGGGTCCGGCTTGGCCAGGTGACGGCGCGCATGAGAACGAGCGCGGCAAGCAGGAAGAGCGTGAACAGGATCCAGTCGGTGCGCCGCAGCAGGGCAACCACGACCCTCAACAGTCCGGGATGCCCCTTGATCTGGCGTGCCCGGTCCTCCACGAGCGGCTCGATACGCCGCGCCGCGAGCTTCGCGACCAAGAAGAGCACGACGATGATTGCGGCCTGATAGAAAAACCACGGCGTGACGGCGTAGTCGAACCATCGGCTGGCCCAGGCCAGCGATTCGTCGATGGCGTTGCGAAAATCCATTTCCACACGACCGTTATGGACCGGCGAACAGCACATCCACAATGTCGCCGGCCCTGTGAATGGTCAAGCCGACCATCAAGACGCCTTCCAGCGCCTCCGCTCTGCGCCTCGGCCCCCCACTCCTGCGCTCGACACCTCAGTATAGCCGCCGCCACAGGTGTGGGTGCCCTCCGGTGCCAGCTCAGCATCCGGTTTGAGAGCACGGCCGGGGAAGCGGCCGGCCGGAAACATCCGTTGATCCACCGACGGAGATCGCTAACGCAAAACATTAGCTTGCTCTTACATTAGCTTGAGCGTATATAAATAAATGGCCGGTGATCTACCCCTCCAACCGGTTAGGCTCGGCGCCAGTCCCTCCCCCCTCAGGCTACGACGCCGGGCCGCTCGGGGTTCCGCCCGGTTCCGGGACGCGCTTTTAAAGTATCCCCGCTGTTCCCTGTCGCGGCACGGCTGAGCAGCGACCTCCTGCCCCCGAAATCGAACGTTTGGGTGACGGGGAGCGACGAGCGCCGTTGCCCGCCTCAGCTCCGCAACCCGGGCGCTTCCTGCCCGGTGCGCTCGACATACTCCGTATAGCCGCCGCCATAGGTGTGGATGCCCTCGGGCGTCAGTTCCAGCACCCGGTTCGACAGCGCCGCCAGAAAATGGCGGTCGTGCGACACGAACAGCATGGTGCCTTCGTACTGCGACAGCGCTGTGATCAGCATTTCCTTGGTGGCGATGTCGAGATGGTTGGTCGGCTCGTCCAGCACCAGCAGGTTCGGCGGCTCGAACAGCATCAGCGCCATCACCAGCCGCGCCTTCTCGCCGCCCGACAGCACCCGGCATTTCTTGTCGATCTCGTCGCCGGAAAAGCCGAAGCAGCCGGCCAGCGCCCTGAGCGGCGCCTGGCCTGCCTGCGGGAACGCATCCTCCAGCGTCTGGAACACCGTGCGCTCGCCCTCCAGCACTTCCATGGCGTGCTGCGCGAAATAGCCCATCTTGACGCTCGGGCCCCGCGCCACCGTGCCGTTGTCCGGCTCGGAGGCGCCGGCCACCAGCTTCAAGAGCGTCGACTTGCCGGCGCCGTTGATGCCCATCACGCACCAGCGCTCGCGCCGGCGCACCTGGAAATCCAGCCCCTCATAGATCGAGCGGCTGCCATAGCTCTTGTGGATGTTCTTCAGCGTCACCACGTCCTCGCCGCAGCGCGGCGCCGGCTGGAAGTCGAACGACACCTTCTGGCGGCGCTTGGGCGGCTCGACGCGGTCGATCTTCTCCAGCTTCTTCACCCGGCTCTGCACCTGGGCGGCATGCGAGGCGCGCGCCTTGAAGCGCTCGATGAAGGCAATCTCCTTGGCCAGCATCGCCTGCTGGCGCTCGAACTGCGCCTGCTGCTGCCGGTCAGCGATCGCCCGCTGCTGCTGGTAGAACTCGTAGTTGCCGGAGTAGGCGGTCAGCGAGCCGCCGTCGATCTCCACCACCTTGTTGACGATGCGGTCCATGAACTCGCGGTCGTGCGAGGTCATCAAGAGCGCGCCGTCATAGTTCTTGAGGAACTGCTCCAGCCAGATCAGGCTTTCAAGGTCGAGATGATTGCTCGGCTCGTCAAGCAGCATGGCGTCGGGACGCATCAACAGGATGCGCGCCAGCGCCACCCGCATCTTCCAGCCGCCGGAAAGCTTTGCGACGTCGCCGTCCATCATCTCCTGCGAAAAGCCGAGGCCATCCAGCACCTCGCGGGCGCGCCCATCCAGCGCATAGCCGTCGAGCTCCTCGAACCGTGCCTGCAGATCGCCATAGCGGGCGATGATTTCGTCCATCTCACCTGATCGCTCCGGGTCGCCCATGGCGGCTTCGAGCGCGCGCATCTCGGCCGCCACTTCGCTCACCGGCCCGGCGCCGTTCATCACTTCGGCGACAGCGCTGCGGCCTTCCATATCGCCGACGTCCTGGCTGAAATAGCCGATGGTGACGCCGCGATCGACCGAGACCTGGCCCTCGTCGGGCTGCTCCTCGCCGTTGATCATGCGAAACAGCGTGGTCTTGCCGGCGCCGTTGGGGCCGACCAGCCCGACCTTCTCGCCTTTCTGCAGGGAGGCGGAGGCCTCGATGAAGACGATCTGCCGGCCGTTCTGCTTGCTGATATTTTCGAGACGTATCATGCTTCCACACGAGGCTTCAGGGGAATTTCCCCGGCCTTACGCGATCGGCCGCGCCAGAGGAAGCCCGCAAATCATGCAGGCCCGCGCCAAATTGCCCCGAACCTGGGCAGGTCAGCCGCCAGAGTTGTTCGCACCCCTCGTGGGGGAGATTGCGCGCTCAGCCAGCAACGCCGCATCCAATCTCGCCTGCGTAGGCGCATGACCGAACGCGGCTGCCGGCGCCGATTCCGTCCGCTATGAGTTTCGGGGGTCGGCCTGACACTGGGCGATGGCTCTTGTGGAGTTCATCAACTCGGTACGCACCTTGGAAGGCCGCCGAAGGTTCTGCCAGTAAGCGCCGATACCTTTCATCTCGTGACCGGCGCCACCACCAATCATGCCGTCCTCGGCGACGAGCATGGTCACGACCTTGACGCCGCATACGAGATTCCGGTTGGGATCGGTAATGTCGGCCTCCGATTTGAAGCCGCATCTGTATCTTTGCTCGTCGGCCAGCGAGAGCTGCAGCAGCCCTATGCTGTACCAGCCCAGATCCTCTTCCCAATAGGCCGTAGCGGTGTTGTAGACGGATTCCGCACCGGTCAGGTTGACCAACAGCGTGCGCCAGAAAACCGCGCGCCCTTTCCGGTCCTGCAGCATGTAACCGGGGCAGAAGGCACCAACGTCGGACGGTTCGAGCGCGGTCAACGGTTTGTCGGCGTCGATCAGCGCCGCGAGCTTGCGTGCGACCGTCTTTCTGTCGAACTGCTGCTCCACCGCGCCTTGCGCATGGAGGCATTTTTTGGCGAAGGCCTGGGCTTGCGGCTGGGTCGTGTGGCGATGAGCTCGCCATTGCGCGGTGCAGGACGGCTTGGCCCGGGCGGCCTGGGGAGCCATCGGGACCGCACTCTCGATGACGTGAGGGCCAGCACAGCCCTCAATCAGGCCTGCCAGCGTGGCAGACACCACGATCGCCTGCAAAAGCCGCAAGCACAAAAGACCCTTCAGCCGAGCCGACCCGTACACTTACACAGCCCCTCTCCTGCCGACTACTCGATGCTTGCGGCAGCCTGCCCGGCCTTTTGGTCCAACATGCCAGATCAGTGTTGTTCTGTCACCCGATGCCGCCGGTGACTGCATAGGCGCCGGCGGTGCTTCGCCGACCCGACCGGCACCTGTGCTGCCAAGCCCGGGCCGCGCGGCACCCGCCTAAAGGCAGATACCAGTTCCATGGTCGAGCCGGATGCTCGTTTCGGGGGGATCATCTTCTGCGGCTTCCTCGCCGGGCCCATAGGCCGCCCAGAGGATGTACGCAAAATGTCCAACCTCCAAAATGATTACACCGATAATCGTCCAGCCGAGAGCCTTCCAGACTGAACCCGTTGCCCAATAAGTCGAGATCGCCAAGACGAACGACATGATGAGCATGCCCACCAGGAACTTCACTACATTCATGATTTTCAAAGCCGTCCCGGAACTTACAACAGCCGAGGCGCCTTCCCCTTACCCCAATACTCAATACCCAATAGTCCCAAACCAGCATCCCATTATTTTAGAGATTACGCAAGTACCATGTCGGGTAACGGCTGCGCCGATGCAACGTCTGGTTGTCCAAGTTGCTTGGGTCCGGTTGTTTCTCGACGCCGCCGACGAGAGCTCGGGATGTTGGCCGGACATTAGGAGCGATGGCCAGTCCGGAAGGATCCGCTTGGCGTTCCGATTTCGAGGTTTGAACTTAATTGGCGGAACCTCGGATGCTGACGGCAGTTTAGGAAGATAGCCTCAAACACCGAAAGGAGGATAAGATGAAGACGCTAACCGCTATTTTGCTCGCCACCTCTATGATCGGCCTGACCGCCGGCACGGCAAGCGCCAAGTGCCATGACACGACCGCATCGATCGACAGCCAGGCCCAGGCGGGTATCTCAAAAGACGGAACGCGTGCGCCGCTTGAAACTGACGCGAATGCCGGTAACAGGGCCGAAGGCGGCCCGGCCAACAAGGACGCCAACACCATGCCGCTCGCCAACCAGGAAGGCGGCGGGGATAAGAACCTTGCCACGTCGCAGCAGGATACAGAGGCGCAGCAGGAGGGCGACGAGACCGCGGCGGCCAAGGCCGACGCCGGCAGCGACCCCTGCAAGCCGGACTGATGCCGATTGAAAAGCCGGCCGCATATGCCGCCCTGCATGCCGTGGCACACGGCGAAGCGCGACGCTACGCAATCCCACCCATCACCGCATAGGCGCCGGCGACGCGCCCATCTTCCAGGCGAACGACAGCGGTGACGATCGAGCCGTACGAGCCGCGCCAGACGCTGTGGACTGCCTTATGCGTGGCGGTCGCCACAAGGACGCGCCCGGTGAAGTGCGCGCCGCTGCGCTGCACGGCGACAGGCTCACCGTTGACATGAACTTTTACGCTGGCGGACTCAGCCTCGCCATATAGACTGAGCGTGATGGTTATCTCGTCCTGGCCGCCCGAACGGCGCGTTTCGGCGGCAAGCGTGACGGTGAGCGACGCATCGATATTGCTGGACGGAAAGCCACCGCCCCGACCAGGAAATACATCATCGGTCAATTCAGGCGTGCGCGGCGGGCTGGTGCGGCGCTGGCCAGAGCGCTCGAAGTCGCCGGCCAGCCGAAGCAGCTTAGTATCACTGTGGGCTTTGCCGGCGAAGGTCAGGCCGACCGGCATGCCGATATCGGCCATCGTGCCCATCGGCACGGTCACGGTCGGAATGCCGAGATGGCGCGGCACCAGATTGCCGTTGGCGACCCAGGTGCCGTTGCGCCAGGCGAGCGCCGCGGAGGCCTCGTTGACATCCGCATCGGCCGGACCGACGCCGGCGACGGCGGGAAACACGACCGCGTCGAGCCTTTGCGCGTCGAGCCAATCTTCGAAGTCGACGCGCCGCGTTGCCTCGAGGCCTTTCAGGCCGGCCTCCAGCTCGGGGATATCAGCGAAGGGTGTCACGCCCAGCTTCGCCCGTTCGACATATTCCGCCAGATCGAAACTGTCCTCATAACGATCCGGCAGCGTGCCCGGCGGCTGCGGAAAGATCCTTGGGCCGTCGACCGAAGCGAGATCGGGGATGGTCGGGTCGGCATTGGCGCGTAGAAAATCGTCCCAGGCGAAGACGCACAGGTCCCATATCTCGCGCTCGGCGAATCCTTCCGGCACCAGCCCGCGATCGACCATGTTCTTTGTGCCCGGCCGGTCGCGCTCATAGTTGGAGACGACAGGGAAATCGACTTCGACCACATCAGCCCCGAGCAGCCTGAGATCCGCTGCCGCCTGCTCCCACAGATCCAGCACCGACGCGCGGGTCTGGATCGGAACGTCAGCCTCCGTATCGCGGCCGATATACATGCGCGGCACGCCGAGCCGTATGCCTTGCAGCGCTCCTTCCAGCCTGAGGCCGGTGTAGCGTGGCGGCCGCACATCCGAGCTCTTCGGCAGCGCCACCCAGGGCTGCGCGCGCCAGAAATCGCCTCTCGTGTCGGGGTCGTCGGCGACGATCACGTCGAGCAGTTCGAGCAGATCCGGCACGCTGCGCGTATGCGGCACCACCACGTCCATGGTCGGCACCAGCGGCCAGTTGCCGCGCACGGAAATGACGCCGCGCGACGGCGTGTAGGCGACCAGCGCATTGTTCGACGCTGGCGCCCGGCCCGAAGACCATGTCTCCTCGCCGAGCCCGAAGGCGGCGAAACTGGCGGCTGTCGCGGTGCCCGAGCCGTTGGACGAGCCGGACGCGAAGGCCGCGGTCAGGTAATCGGAATTGTAGGGGCTTTCCGCCCGGCCGTAGACGCCGCGCTGCATGCCGCCATTGGCCATCGGCGGCATGTTGGTGAGCCCGATCAGCACCGCGCCGCCGGCCCTGAGCCGCGCGATGGTGAAGGCGTCCTCATTGGCGATCAGATGTTCGAAGGCTGGCGAGCCGGCGGCCACCGTCAGGCCCGATACCTTGTAGCTGTCCTTGGCGGTGTAGGGGATGCCGTCCAGCGGCCCGAGCGCGGCTCCCTCCCTACGCCGCAGGTCGGATGCAGCAGCCTCCTCAAACATCTTGGGATTGAGCACGGGAACGGCGTTGAGGGTGATGCCGTGGCGGTCATACCTGGCGATGCGCCTGAGATACGCGCCAACCAGTTCGACGCTGGTGACGGTGCCGCCTTCCAGCGCCCGCCGCAACTGCGCGATCGACGCTTCGACGATGCTGAGATCGGTCATGGGTGTATTTTCCAAGGTTAGTGACGATTGGCGAAGGCGATGACGACATCCAATCTCCCCCTTGTGGGGGAGATGTCCGGTAGGACAGAGGGGGGCGTCTAAGCGCCGATCAAAAATTTGTTCACTCCGGCGCGCCAGCAAAAAGCACCACGCCGTCGCCGCCGGCCGCCGGCCAGTCGCGGATGGCGCGGTCGTAGCCGCCGGTCAGCATCGTGCCGTCGGCGGCGAACGCCACCGCGTAGACCGGTCCGGACTGGCTGTCGAACAGGGCGGTCTCGTTGCCGGTTTCCATATCCCACAGCCGTGCCGTGCCGTCGAGCGAGCCGGAAAGCAGGCGCTTGCCGTCGGCCGACAGCGCCAGCGCATAGACCGTGCCCGAATGGCCCTCGAGGCGCCTGACTTCGCGGCCGGTGTCGAGATCCCAAAGCTTGATCGTATAGTCGCCGCTGCCTGTGATCAGATGATGCCCGTCGGCCATGAACACGACTCCATAGGGGCCGTGCTCATGCCCGCGCCAGCTGCGCAGCTGCTTGCCGGTGTCGATATCCCATAGCTTCAGCGTGCCGTCGATGCTGCCGCTGACCGCGCGTGTGCCGTCGGGCGAGACGGCGACGCCGCTGATCGACCAATCGTGCTTCGTCAGCACATGCAGCACGGAGCCCTTCTCGATATCCCAGACGATGACCCTGCCGGTATCGTGCCCGCTGACGGCGCGTTTGCCGTCGGGGCTGATGGCGAGCTTGTTGACGCCGCCGTTCTGCCCTGACGAGAACACATGCAGTACCGCGCCATCGGAGACCTGGCGCAGCACGATCTCGCCGTCGTCGCCCGCCGTCAGCGCCCGCGTCCCGTCCGGCATGAACAGCGCGGTGCGCGCCATGTCCTTGTGGGTGCCGAGGGTGCGGATCAGGCGCTTGCCGTCGACATCCCAAAGCTTGATCGTGTGGTCGGTGCTGGCGCTCAGAATCGAGTGCCCGCCGGACGCCACCGCCAGCCAGACGACAGCATCACGGTGGCCATCGGGTTGCGTCGGCTGCGGCGGTGGAGCCGGGGGCAGCGGCGCGACGGTCTGCGGTGTCGGAGCGGGCGCTGGTGCAGCCTCCGGCGACGAGACAGGCGGGGCAAGCGCAACCTCGGTTGGCGAGGCAGGCGCCAACGGGGTATTCGGCGGTTGCACCTGCTCGACCCCGGCGCCAGAGTCCACAGTTTGCCCATCCCCATCGCCGGATTGATCGCCGTTTCCGCTCGGCAGCGAAGGCCCCGCCATTGCATTGGGCGTCGAAGCAGGCACAGCCTGCTCTGGCGGCGCAACCGCTGCCTCAGGCGCAACCGCTGCCTCAGGCGGACCCGACGCGGCGGGTACTTCCGGCGCAGAGGCCGGTGCGCTGGCGACATCTTCGCCCTTCGGGGCGTTCGGCACGGGTTGCTCGGCGGTCAAGTCCTTGCCGGCGTTTGGCCGCTCCGGCCAGGGGCCGAACTGGTCGGCCACCAGAGCGAGAACGGCAAGGAACGGAACGACGGCGAAGAGCTTCCGCAGGCGTGGTCGTCCGCCGGGTTGCGTTTCGGCACCTCGGCCGAACAAGGGCGCGGCTGGTCCCGGCTTCGACCGGCCTGACAACAGGCCGGCCCAGAACAGCAGGGCTGCAAGCGCCGAGACGATGCCCGCCACCCCGAAAAAAGCCAGGCGCACGGAGGCGAAAGCGTCGCCAGCGCCCTCGCCGCCCAGCACGAAATACACACGTGTGAGGCAGAGCACGCCGACCGCCAGCAGCAGCACCGCGAGCAGCCTGTCGGTAAACCTGTTCATTGGGCTCCCCCCTTGGGCCGCCATCCGTTTCGCCCATAATGATGCCGGTCAACGCCGGGCTTGTCGATGTCCTTCTGTTGATGGCCGATCTCTCCCTCGTGACTGAGATTGGCTCTCCGTTCTCACCGCAATTCCACCCACACCGGCGCGTGGTCGCTGGCGCCGGTCTCGCCGCGCACGTCCCGGTCGATCCCTGCCCCGGCCAATCGACGCGCCAGCTTCTTGCTGAGCAACATATGATCCAGCCGCAAGCCGGCGTCGCGCGGCCAGCGGTTGCGGCGATAATCCCAGAATGTGTAGAGCGTCTCCTTAGGGTGTTTCTTGCGCAGCGCGTCGGTCCAACCCTGGTCGAGGAGTGCTGCGAAGGTTTCCCGGCTTTCCGGCTGCACCAACGCATTGTCGTCATAGGAGCGGGTCGGGTAGATGTCGCGCGGCTCGGGCACGATGTTGTAGTCGCCGGCCAGCACCACCGGCAGGCCGGTGTCGAACAGTTCCGCGGCATGCGCGTTCAGGCGTTCGTGCCAGGCCAGTTTGTAGGCGAATTTCGGGCCGGGCTGCGGGTTGCCGTTCGGCGCATAGAGCGAGGCGACGACGATGCCGTTGACCGCCGCCTCGATGTAGCGGGCCTGCTGGTCGCTCTCGTCGCCGGGCAGCGCCTCGCGGGTCAGCACGGGTTCGGAACCGCGCGCGAGTATGGCGACGCCGTTCCAGGTCGGCTGCCCAACAAACACCGCGCCATAGCCGGCCGCGGCGAGTGCCGTGCGCGGAAACTGCGTCTGCCTTGCCTTGAGTTCCTGCAGGCAGACGATATCGGGCCTGGCGGCAGCCAGCCAGGCCAGCAGGTTTTGCAGCCGGCTGTTGATGTTGTTGATATTGAAGGTGGCGATCTTCATCGACACGTCAGGAAGCGATCCTGTTAGCCCACGCCTTTACCGCATCAGTCATCGTCTTCAGATGATCGGCGGTGGAGAAGCCGGAGACGCTCTTGCGCGGCTTCAAATCGTGGTCGCCGTCCTCCAGCCAGAACATTTCGATGCTGTCGGAGAGATCGTAGGTCGCGACCTCGTCCTTCGTGCCGAACTCGTCGCGCGTACCCTGGAAGATCAATGTCGGGGTTTGGAGGCCGGCCAGATGCTTGGTGCGCAACTGCGTCGGCTTGGCCGGCGGGTGGAAGGGATAGGCCAGACAAAGCAGGCCGGAGATTTCGCCCCTGGAAAACATCTCGTCGGCGATCATCGAGGCGACGCGGCCGCCCATCGACTTACCGCCGACGATCAGCGGGCCGGTCACACCCTTTGCCCTGAGGTCGGCGATCGCCTTGATGTATTCGGGATTCACCGCCTCGGCGCGCGGCGGCGGCTTGCGGTGGCCATAGCGGCGGGCGGCCATGTAGTGGAATTCAAAGCGCGCGACCCGGAAGCCGGCGACAGCCAGCGCTTTTGCCGTGGCGGTCATCGGGGCCGAGTCCATCGGCGCCCCGGCGCCATGGGCGAGAAGGATGGTGATGGGGGCGGTCGCGGGACCGTCGAGGAGGAAGCTAGTGGGCATGACGATGACGTCCTGGTGCGACGGCGACGCTGCCCATCTCCCCCCTTGTGGGGGAGATGCCCGGCAGGGCAGAGGGGGGCGTGAAGGAATGCCAGCCTTCGGTCAAACTTCTGAGAGGAAAAACGCCATGAAATTGGTCGGACCGCTGGCGGGACAGCGCCCCCCTCTGTCCTGCCGAACATCTCCCCCACAAGGGGGGAGATCGGCTGTCATCTCGGCCTTCGCCAACCATCGTTACCCCGCCGACATCCGCGCCAGCTGCAAATCGATGAACTGGATGCCCTTGGCCGCCATACGCGCCCATTCGGAGCTGGCGTCGAGCTCGAGGTAGCGCGACCAGTTCCGCCGTGCCTCGGCAAGGTTGCCTGCATCGAACTCCAACCGTGCCAGGTTGAAAACCGCATCGGCATAGTTGGCGTCGAGTACGATCGCCTTTTGCAGGTGCCGGCGCGCCGAGGCTTCGCGGCCTTCGTCGCTCATCAGCCCGGCGAGATTGAACCAGGCCTCGACAAAGCCAGGATCGAGCTTGATCGCGCGCGCATAGTCGTGCGCCGCCTCGGCCGCGCGGCCGGCGGCGCGCAGGCAGTTGGCGCGGTTGAAGGCGGCGATGGCATCGGTCGGATCGATGGAAAGGCAGCGCTGGTAGAGCACCGCCGCCTGCTCGTGGTCTTCAGCCGCTTCCGCGGCTTCGGCGTCGGCGAACAGCTCTTCCAGCGTGTCGTCATCCGCCGACCCCAGATCGAACAGCAACTGGCCGTCGAGCTCGCTCTGGCCGTCCTCGAGATAGATCGCATCGGCGCGGCCATGCTGCGAGCCGACATTGAGCGACTTGGCGGTCAGCGAGGCGACCGGGCCGGAGCGATGCACCGAGCGCGCGATCGCTCCCCAGGAGGCGCCGCCGGCAACCAGCCCGGCATATTTGCGGGCCAGGATCAGGTCGCGGAACGAATAGGGTTCGCAATCATGCTCGAAGGCATCGAACAGGCTGAGAAGGTCGAGAGCATCGGCGGCCAGCCGCGACTGATCAAGAAGCGATTGCCGCGACAAGGCCGAGGCCTCCGGCGCCTTCATCAGCCCGAGCAGGCGCAAAAAACCGTTTTCGCTGATCAGCTTTCGGCCGGCCGCGTGCTCAGCCGCGACACGGCGCTCGATCTCGGCATCCCCGGCCTTGGCGAGATATGTGCGTCCGAATACCACATGGGTGGTGCGCCTGGTGACGCCGCGCCGCAACTGGCCGTGCTGGCGCTCGACCTCGCGCGCCGCCAGCCTGAGCGGGAACGCCGCCAGCGCGCCGATGGTGCCGACGACGCTACCCGGGGTGTTATGCCGGTGGGCGCCGTCACCCTTTGCTCTTGCCGACAGCCTTGAGAAGATTGGCCTTGAGCGGGTTTTCCTTGGCCGCGGCGCCCTTGCCCTTGGCCGCAGGCTTCGCCGCTTCATCGGCCTTGCTCTTCGACTTGGCCGGCGGCTTGGCCGATTGCGACAGGCTGGCCTTCAGCGCATCCATCAGGTTGATGACGTTGCCGCGCTCGGGTGCGGCCGCGATGATCGGCTTGTGACCCTTGAGCTTCTCGCGGATCATCGCCATCAGCGCGATCTCGTAGCGGTCCTCGTAGTTCTTCGGATCGAAGGTGGTTTCCTTCTGCTTGATCAGCGCTTCGGCGAGCTGCAGCATTTCCGGGTCGGGCTTGCCCCCCGGAATGTTGCCGAAATATTCAGCCGTGCCGCGCACTTCGTTCGGATTCCTCAAGGTGCAGACGAACATGCCGTTCTCGCGCGCGCCGATCGTTACCACGCGCTCGCGGCTGGACAGAACCAGCCGCGCGATCGCCAGCTTGCCCGACTTGCGCATCGCCTCGCGCAGCACGACGAAGGTCTCTTCGGCCATCGCGCCATCCGGCGCCAGATAATAGGGCGCGTCCTGGTAGATGACGTCGACCTCGCCCTCGTCGACGAAGGCCTCGATGTTCATCGTATGATTGGATTCGATGCGCACCGCGTCGAGGTCGGTGTCATCGATGATGATGTACTGCTTGTCCTCGTATTCGTAGCCCTTGATCAGGTCCGAACGCTCGACCAGCCCGAGTTCGGGATCGACCGGCTTCATGTTGATGCGGTTGTGCGTCTTCTTGTGCAACTGGTTGAAGCTGATCCGCTCGCTGGCGCTCGTCGCCGGATAGAGCCGGACCGGACAGCTGACGAGACTGAGCTTGAGGTAACCTTTCCAACTTGCCCTGGGCGCCATGAAATTCTCCTACGCGGCCGTGCACTGTCGAACTGTTTGCAGCGCTGTTCGTCCGGAGGACGAACGAGGCTGCGGAAATCCTACATCCATCCTTACAATACCGGCAAATCCCTAGCGAAGTCTTCCATGTCGCCCAGGGGTCGCCAGAAGACCCGATAGCGAAGAATAGTTCAAATCTTCCGGAGCGTCGATGGATTCCAGATCGGACCGGCGCACCGGCGTCACTAGCTCTACCGGACGGATCAGGCTCTGTGCGTCGGCCAAAAGATCGGCCAAATCTTTGCCTCGACCCGCTTTGACGCTGGAGTTTCGAAGTTTGCGATCGGCCATGACCGGTCGCCGGCCCGCCGGCAGATAATCGGCCAAATGATCGGCCAATATTCCTATTAATCTGGAAAAAGTCGTTTATGATTATATAGTTACCAGTTATGAAGTTCGGCCAATCTCGTGTATTGCCGGACTGCCCGAGCGGCCGAGACGGAGAGGGGGAGCCACGCCGCACATCCGCATATGGAACAGTGGAATCTTGCCTCGGTAGCGCCTTACGAAGTCCCCTCTCCGGCCGCTTGGCGGCCACCTCTCCCCCGTTTCACGGGGGAGAGGAACCCAAGACCGGCAAATCCCTGGCGAACTCTTCCATGTCGGCCCAGGGATCGCCGGAGGTGGCCAGAAGATCCGGCAGCGAAGAATAATTCAGATCCTCCGGCGCATCGATGGATTCCAGATCGGGCCAGCTCACCGGCGTCGAGGCCGGCAAATTGGTGCGGGCGCGCAGCGAGTAAGGTGCTGCCGAGGTGTGGCCCCGCGCATTGCGGTGATAGTCGATGAAGATGCGCCGCTTGCGGTTGTCCTTGCCCATGGTGGTGGTGAAGGTGTCGGGCGCGGTGGCGGCCAATGCCGAGGAGATGGCGCTGGTCGCCTGGTGCAGCTTCTTCCAGTTCTGTTTTTGCGTCACCGGCACGGTGATGTGGATGCCCTTGCCGCCCGAGGTTTTGGCAAATGGCACCAACCCCATCGCCTCGAGTTCGGCGCGGATATGCACCGCCGCCTCGACCACCTCGCGCCAGGCAATCCCCTCACCCGGATCGAGGTCGAAGACGATCAGGTCGGGCTTGTCGAGCCGCGTGCGATGGGTGCCCCAAGTGTGGAACTCGACGACGCCGAACTGCGCCAGCGCCAGATAGCCCTTGGCATCTTCCACCGACAGATAGGATTTGGTCTCGCCCTCGGAATTGGTCGCCTGGAAGGTCGCCACCGATGGAGGCATGCCGGTAAAGGCATGGCGCTGGAAGAAACAGTCCTGCGGCTTGCCGGTAGGGCAGCGCACCAGCGACACCGGGCGGCCGAGGATGTGCGGCAGCATGAAGTCGCCGACCAGCGCGTAGTAGACGGCAATGTCGAGCTTGGTCGGCCCGGTCTTGCCAAACAGCCGCCGCGTCGGGTTGGTCACCCAGATCGTGGCGAGGTCGGCTTCCGAAATCAGCCGCTTGCGCTTGACTGATACCGGCGTCGACAGGCCGACATCCCTGAGCCCGCGGAACACCGCGTGGCGCAGCATGTTGTCGCCGGTGCGGTTGGCATAGTGGATGCGGGCCGAGAGCAGCGGCCGCACCCAGTTCATCTCGCGCATGATCTCTCGCGGAACCCCTTCGGGCGCCGACGCGCCGGCGCGCAGCGGCTCCAGCCGGGCCAGCAATTCGCCTGCTGTCTCGGCATCGAAGCCGGTGCCGACCTTGCCGCGATAATGCAATTCGCCGTCCTCGAATTCGGCGAGACCGAGTGCGGCCAGCCCCTCGGCCGCATCGGAGACGGTGTAGCCGGCGATGACGAAGTCGTCGGTTTTCAGCGCCTTGATCTTGGTCCAGGTCTTGGTGCGGCCGCTCTGATAGGTCGCCGTGGCGCGTTTGGAGACGACGCCTTCCAGCCCCATCTCGGAGGCCTGATCATAGAGTGCCTGGCCGTCGCCTTCGACATGGTCTGAGAGCTGGATGGCGGAGTTGGCGCCAAGCCCGGACAGCAGTTGCGCAAGCAGCGCCTTGCGCCGGCCGAGAGGTGCTTTTCTCAAGTCCCAGCCGTCGAGATAAAGCAGGTCGAAGGCATAAAAGTGCAGCTTGTTGCCAGCACCCTTGGCCAGCGCATCCTGCAGCAGCGCGAAGCGGCTGATGCCCTTGACGTCGAGGGCAACGACCTCGCCGTCTATGATTGCGTCCCGGCACGGCAGCCTGGCGAAGGCAAGCGGCAGATCGCCATAGCGCTTCGTCCAGTCGAGACCGGCGCGGGTGATCAGCTTGACCGCGCCGTCGGAAAGATGCGCCATAGTACGGTAGCCGTCGAACTTGATCTCATGCAGCCAGACTTCGCCGGTGCGGTCCGCGGGGTCATCACCGCCCGGCGGCTTCGGAATCTGCGTCGCCAGCTGCGGCTCGATGCGGGCAGGCGCTGGCGTCTTTACCGCGCCGGGCAGCGCGCCGGGTTTCAGCACGACAGGCTTTGCCTGTTTGGCCGCCGGCTTCGGCGACGCCACCAGCTCCTCGATGCGGCGGCCGGATTTGACGCTTTCCGGCCGCATGGCAAGGATGTCGAGCTTGGTGTCGGACGCCAGATCGCGTTCCTTGAACAGCAGCCAGTTGTTCTTGCCCTCATCCTCGCCGGGCTTGGGCTTCAGCCGTGTCAGCATCCAGCCGCCATTCAGCTTCTCGCCGGCGAGGCGGAATTTGAAGGAACCGGTGAGCAAACTCTTTTCGACATCGTCCATCGGCGCCCAGGTGCCGGTGTCCCAGACGATCATCGGCCCGCCGCCGTACTCTCCCTCGGGAATCACGCCCTCGAAGTCGATATATTCGAGCGGATGGTCCTCGGTCTCAACCGCCAGCCGCTTGTCGGCGGGGTTGAGCGACGGGCCGCGCGGCACAGCCCAGCTCTTCAGCACATCGCCGACCTGCAGCCGAAGGTCGTAATGGTCTGATGTGGCATGGTGCTTATGGACGACGAAGCGGTTGCCTTCTCCGGCAGCCAGCCCGCCGACGGGTTCCGGCGTCTTCGAGAATTCGCGCTTGGCGCGATAGACCTCGAGTTTTGGGGGGGCCGCCATGTCAAGGACCGAAGCGCGCGGCGGTCAAGAGCAACCGCCTCATTCCTTCGCGCCCCCCTCTGTCCTGCCGGACATCTCCCCCACTTGTGGGGAGATTGGCCGTCACGATGGCCTTCGCCAATCTGCGACGTTGCAACGGAAGAGCCGGCGCCAAAGCTGTCGATCTCCCCCCTCGTGGGGGAGATGTCCGGCAGGACAGAGGGGGGCGCGACAGAACGATACGCCCGTTCGAAAAGATGGATGTTGCTGCGGGCATCAGGTGACTAGCCAAAAAAAGTCGCTGCCACCAATCACCCGGCTCAATCGTCGGTGGCCGGCGTCAGCTCGAGCTCGGCCGGCGACAGGCCCTGCTGGAGCTGGCTCAGCCGGAACTCATCGACCCAGTAGGCCTCGCCGTCGACGAGGACGCGCGCTTTGTAGGCACCGGCGGAAAAGCTCTGTGCGGTGATGTAGACCTTGTGCCGATCGAGCGCCTTGCGCACCGCGGCGCGCTTGGAATTCTGGCTGGTGACGGAACTGGCCATGACTCGCTCATACACACCGCCGCAGGAAAGGCGGCTGGCATAAGGATGGCCGAGACAGACGGTCGTGTCAATTTTCTGTGGCGCAAGAGCAGCCTGGAACAATCGACGCGCCAGGGCCAATGAGTCTGCCCTGCCATCAGGCGGCTATGCAGCGTGCCGTGTCTGCCTTTTGGGTTGTCCTTGGAAAGTAGGCAAACAACCGCTGAACAGATCGCCAAGGGCAAGCCTTTTGCCGAAGCGTTTCCCGATCTGGCCGAGAGCATCAAGCGCGGCCGGGGGCAGCCTCCCGTCGCTGTCCCGTTGCAGCAGATTCCCATCCGGCTTGAACCGGCGGTGATCGAGAAGTTCAAAGCCACTGGCAAGGGCTGGCAGGCCAGAGTCAACGATGTGCTGAAGAAGGCGAAAGTGGACTGACCGGCGGATCACGCCGATGAAGGGTATGGGTGATCCACGTCGGAGCTGTTTTCAGCTTTTCAGTGGATCACCTGCCCGCCTCGTGTCCTTCCCAAGACAGGAACCACATACGCGCATTGAGGGACCTGCATGTTGATCCAGATCAAGTGGTGAATGGTGAGAATTGGACTCAGAGACGTGACGAACTCACGACTGACTATTCATCATCCAATCCCGTCCACAAGCTCCTCCGCCTGGGCAATGGCCGCCGCCTGGTGCGGCTGCAGAAGCTGGCCGGCGTAGCCTTCGAAGACCGGCAGGAACGGGTCGTCGATCACAGTCCTGATGCCGGACAATTGCTCCATCACCGCCAGGCCGCAATAGGGCACGTAGGAAGCCGAATAGCCGCCTTCATGCGACATCATCAGCCGCCCGCCGCAGAGGTCGTCCGCCGCCTGCATCAGCAGCCGCGTCATCTCGCGGTAGCTGCCGCTGTGCAGCATCATGCGTCCGAGCGGATCGGCCGCCGAGGCATCGAAGCCCGACGGTACGACGATGAGATCGGGCTTGTAGCGAGTGAGCGCCGGCAGCACGATGCGCTCGAACACGGACACGTAAGCGCCGTTGCCGCATCCGGCAGGCAGCGGCACATTGATGTTGTAGCCCTCGCCCCTGCCCTCGCCGCGTTCCTTGAGAAGCCCGCTGTCAGGCGGATAGAGCCCGTCCTGGTGGATCGAGATCGTCAGCACGGACGGGTCAGCATAGAAGGCGGACTGGGTGCCGTTGCCGTGATGGACGTCCCAGTCGACGGTAGCGACCCGCTCGAAGCCATGTTTGGCCCGGTTCTTCAGGATGGCGACCGGAACATTGCCGAACAGGCAAAAGCCCAGGCCTTGCGCGCGTTCGGCATGATGGCCGGGTGGCCGCACCAGCGCATAGCCATTGTCGACGTCGCCGCTCAGCACCGCATCCATCACCGCCGCGGTGCCGCCGGCCGCCAGGCAGGCGATCTCGTAACTGCCATGGCCAAAGGGCGTGAGATAGCTCGCATCGCCGCCGCGCTCGTCGCTGAGCGCCTTGATGCGGCTGATATAGTCGCGGTCGTGGAACAGGGCGAGATCGTCCTCGCTCACCGCAACGGAGGCGATCCTCGCCAGCTTTTCGGTGAGGCCCGAAACCTCCATGAGGTTGCGGAACCGGCGCTTGGTTGCGGCATTCTCCGCATGCTCGCCCGGCTCGATGGTCAGGCCAGGCTGAAAGAACAGCGCGGCATTGCCGGTCTCGTGCCAGAGATAGAGTTCGTGGAAGTTCCAACCCGTCGTCATGTATGGCCTCCTACCCTGCCAGGATCATCGATGCGGCGCGCTCGGCGATCATGATCGTCGGCGCGTTGGTGTTGCCCGAGACCATCTTTGGAAAGACCGAAGCGTCGGCGATGCAAAGCCCGTCCAGTCCGTGCACCTTCATCGACACGGGATCGACGACGGCCATGGCGTCGGTGCCCATCCGGCAGGTGCTGGTCGGGTGATAGAGCGTGGTGCAGTGGCCGCGAATATACCAGGCGATCTCGGCATCGCTCTCGCATTCGGCGCTAGGCGTGATCTCGCCGGTCAGCATCTCGGCAAGTGGCGACTGCGCCGCGATCCGGCGGCTGATGCGGATGCCTTCGACCAGCGTGGCGATGTCGGAGCCATCCTCGTCGCTGACGAAGTAGCGTGGGTCGATCGCCGGATATTCGATAGGATTGGCCGAGCGCAGGCGGATCTCGCCACGGCTGTCCGGCCGCTGCAGCGTGGTGTGCAGCGTGATGCCGGGCTTCGACGACAGGAACCGCACATAGTCGCGGTGCGGGCTGATGGCGCCGTAAAGCTGCAGGTCCGGTTTGACATCGGGCCGGCTCTTGACGAAGCCGCCGGCCGCCACCCAGGGCGAGGAGCGCGGGCCGCTGCGCGAGGTCTGCCATTCCACAAAATCGCGCTGCAGCGTCTCGTCGGTCCAGGCACCGACGCCGATCTTGTCCTTGGTGTAGAAGGTGATTGGAATGTTGATGTGGTCCTGCAGGCCCTTGCCGACGCCCGGCAGATCGTGGACGGGATCGACGCCAACGCTCCTGAGTTCGTCGGCCGGGCCGATGCCCGAAAGCAGCATCAGCTGGCAGCTGCCGATCGAGCCTGACGACAGCACCACCTCGCTGTCGGCGAACGCGGTCTCCGGCACACCGTTGACCAGATAGCGGATACCCTTGACCCGGCCCTTCTCGACGATCAGGCCCGTCGCCAGCACGCCGGTTTTCACGGTCAGGTTGGGGCGTTCCCGCGCCGGGCGCAGATAGGCCTTGCCGGTGCCCCAGCGTTCGCCGTTCTTGATGGTGAACTGGAAGAGGCCGACGCCTTCCTGCTCAACGCCGTTGAAATCGCGGTTGTGCTTGTAGCCGGCGGTCTTGCAGGCCTCGATCCAGGCGAGCTCGTTGGGATCGACATGCCCGACATTGCCGATATGCAGCGGCCCGTCGGCGCCGTGCAGCGGATCGTTGCCAAGCTCGGTATTGCTTTCGCTGGCCTTGAACACCGGCAGCACGTCTTCCCAGGCCCAGCCGGGGCAGCCCATGGCGGCCCAGCCGTCATAATCGGATGGCAGGCCGCGAATATAGATCATCGCGTTCAGCGCGCCGGAGCCGCCGATCATCTTGCCGCGCGGCCAGAACACCCGCCTGCCGCGGCATCCGGCCTGCGGCTCGGTGTAGTAGCCCCAATCGACGGCGGTGTTAAACATGGTCGGCCAGTCGGACGGCACGTCCGAGGCGAGCGGCGCCTCGCGCCCCGCCTCCAGCAACAGCACCTTGCGGGCGGTATCGGCGCTGAGCCGGTTCGCCAGCACGCAGCCGGCCGAGCCGGCACCCACTATGATCGTATCGAACATCGTCAGTCTCTCATTTTCCGGCCGGTACCGGGCTTTGCACAATGTTGCTGCCCGTTGGGCCGGTGCGCCTGCGCACCAGCCAGCGGACAAGATCGCCAAAGCGGCCGACCAGACCCTTCGGCATCAGCACCACCGATAGCGCGATGATCAGGCCGAGGCCGAGCGTGCGGAACTCGCCGCTCTCGCGCATCAACTCGTCGGCCAGGACCAGAACCACCGTCCCGACCAGCGGCCCCCAGAACGTGCCGACGCCGCCGACCACGACGATGGCGATGATGAACATCAGCTGCGACATCGACAGCACGCCGGGGCCGATCGCCTGGAAATGCGCGGCATAGAAACCGCCGGCCAGCCCGGTGAAGAAGGCCGAAATCCCGAACACCAGCAACTGCGCCTGGAAGCGGTTGACGCCGCGCGCCACCGCGTAGCCCGGATTGTCCTTGAGCGCCCGGAAGGCGAGGCCGATCGGGCTTTTGACGATCGCGTAGGTGAAGATCATGGTCACCGCGAACAGCACCGCGATGATCGCGTAATTGCCGACCAGCCACTGGCCGCGCAGCAAGGCCCTGGTGCCGAGGTCGCCGAAGCGGGCAAAGCCGACGGCGCCGCCGGTGAACTGGCGGCATACCGATCCGACCATGACGAAGCATTCCGTATCGGTGACGATCAGCAGATACATCGTCTGTGCGATCGCCAGCGTCAGCAGCGCCACATAGACACCGGTCAGCCGAAGGCAGGCCAGGCCGACGACGAGCGAGAACAGCACGGCGCCGAGCGCGCCGGGCACAAGCGCCGCCCACACATTCCAGCCGAAATAGAAGCAGAGCATTGCCGTCGCATAGCCGCCGAAGGCGAAGATCGCCATTTGCGCCAGCGAGAAGATGCCGGAGAAGCCGAACAAAAGGTTCCACTGCGATGCGATCGTTGCATAAAACAGCGCCAGCACGATCTGGCCGAGGATGTAACGGCTGTCGATCATGAAGGGCAGCGCGATCGCCGCCGCGATCAGGGCCAGGCTGATGGCAAGATCGATCTTTGCCGACCGGGACATGCGCGACATGGGTCTGGTGTCTGTCATGTGCCCTCACATGCGCCGGATTTCGGCGCGGCCAAATAGGCCCGACGGTCGCCAGATAAGCACGGCAATGACTACGAACAGCAGCGACGGAAAGCCCCAGCGGGCGCCCAGCGCGTACTGGACGAAGGATTCGAGCAGCGCCAGGCCAAGCGCGGCGGCGACCGCGCCCGGCAGATTGCCGAGACCGGCAACCACGCACATGATGAAGGCCTTCAGCATCGGGTCGTTGCCGAGCGGCGGCGACAATTGCGTCATCGACGAGACCATGACGCCGCAGATACCGGCGAGCGCGCCCGACAACATCAGCACCTGCAGGTAGACGCGGTTGACGGCGACGCCCATCAGCTGGGCCGCGTCACGGTTCTGTGCTGTCGCCCGGATCGCCCGGCCCATCCGCGTACGGCCGAGCGCCAGCGAGATCACCACCATCATGACGACGACCACGGCGATGATCAAAAGGTTCTGCCAGGGCAACGTCAGCGGCCCGAGACGGAAGGTGCCGGCGATCGAGACCGGCTGCTTCAACGGCTGTCCGCCATAGGTCAAGAGGATGGCGTTCTCAAGCGCGATGCCGATACCGACCGTGGCGATCATGACGTTGGATTCGAATGTCGACTTGTCGTTCTTCAACAGGTTGCGAACGATCGCGAAATAAAGGATCGCGCCGGCCGCGGCGCCCACAAGAATAGCGCCGGCAAAGCCGATCGCGATCGGCAGGCCGAGAGAGGTGATCACCGTGAAGGCGACGTAGCCGCCAAGCGTCAGCATGGCCGCATGGGCCATGTTAAGCATGCCCATCGAACCCCAGACCAGCGACAGCCCGACCGTCGCCAGGGCATAGAGCGCGCCGGAGGTGAAACCGGCGACGAGAATGGCCATGAGAACGTCGGTCATGGCGTCAGCCTCCAAGATAGGTTGCGAGGAGCTCGTCGCGCGCCATCAGTTCGGCGGGCTTGCCCGACCAGACGATTGCGCCGTCGTCGAGCAGATGCAGGCGGTCGGCGAGATCCTCGACCCGCGCCGGGTTCTCCTCCACAAGGAGGATCGTGCGGCCGGCCTTGCTCAGTTCGGCAATGACGCCGTAGACCTGGTCGATGATCAGCGGCGCCAGGCCGAGCGACGGCTCGTCGATCAAAAGGATGCGCCCGCCCATCATCAGGCCGCGGCCGATGCCGGCCATGCGCCGTTCGCCGCCTGACAGGCTCGAGGCGATCTGGTTGCGGCGGTCGGCGAGCTTCGGCAAGAGCGTATAGACCTCGTCCAGCCGGCGCTTGATCTCGGCCTTGTCCGGCGCCAGATAGGCGCCCATCAGCAGGTTTTCGAGCACGCTCATCTGCGCAAACAGCATGTCGCCCTGCGGCACGTGGGCGACGCCGAGCATCGCCGTCTCATGCGGCTTGCCGGACAGGCGTTGGCCGTCGATGCTGATCTGTCCGCCGCGCAGCGGCACCAGGCCGGAGATCGTCTTGAGCAACGTCGATTTGCCATGGCCGTTGGGGCCGACGACGGTGACGAACTCACCGGCATTGACGGTGAGCGAAATACCCTTGAGCACCTCGAGGCCGTCATAGCCGGAGACGGTGGCATCGAGCTGCAGGACGGGCGGTTTGGCGGCTGTGCTCGTCATTGCACCCCCTCCACCGGATTCGTGGCGGCCTGCTCGTCGAAGAATTTCTTCAGCCGTTTCTGCGTGCCCTGGCCGAGATAGGTCTCGACGACTGTCTGGTCCTCGGCGACCTTGTCCGGCTTGCCCTCGAAGATCACCTTGCCATGGTGCATGATGATGACGCGGCTGGAGAGCGCTAGGAGAAAGCGCATAACATGCTCGATCAGGACGATGGTCAGTCCCTGATCGCGCAGTTTCAGCACCATTGCCATGATCTGGTAGATCTCGGCCACGTTGAGCCCACCGACCGGCTCGTCGAGGAACAGCATTTTTGGCCTGGTGGCGATGGCGCCGGCGATCATCAGGAGCTTGCGGTCGAGCACCGGCAGCCGCGCCACGGTCTCCTCAGCCTTGGCCGCAAGCCCGACGAAGTCCAGCGCCTCCATCGTCGCTTGCCGGACTTCCTCGCCGAGGCGAAAGCCGGCCAGCCTTCGCCGCTGGCGGCCGAAATAGGCGGCGATCTCGATATTCTCGCGAACCGTCAGGCTGTCGAAGGCGGCATTGAGCTGGAAGGTCCGGGCCATGCCGAGCTGACAGATGCGATCCGCCCCAAAGGCAGAAATGTCGGTGTCGCCGAAATGCACGCGACCGCCGCTGGCCGGGGTGATCCCGGTCACCACGTCGAAAAAGGTCGTCTTGCCGGCGCCGTTCGGTCCGCCAATGCCGACGATCTCGCCCTGATTGACCACCATCGACACGCCGTCGACGGCGGCCAGGGAGCCGAACCGTTTGACGACGCTGTCACAGACCAGCATTGGGCCCGCGGCCTCAGTCATCTTTTTCGCCTGGCATCTCTTCTCTCGCCTGGTGGAAACCGGTCGGAAGCACGGCCCGGCCGGTTTGCATCTCTGAGTTCACGCCCCACGGTTCATTTGATCCATGGTGGCAGGACGAAGCTGTCCGTCGCATAGAGCACCGGCGCGATCAGCTTCGGATCGGTCTTGTAATCCTGATGCTGCAGGAACTGGTGCGGCATGCCGAGCGACGGGTCCGCCACCTGCGTCGGGTAGCAGAAGGCCGACTGGCCTGCCGGATCGGCCCGGTAGGTGCCGTTGACCCCGCGGTAGACCAGGCGTTTCAAGGCATTGGCCACTTTGCTGGTCTGCTCCTTGTTGAACGGCTCGCCCGGACCGCCGGCAATTGCCGCTGCAAGCGCCCACATCCACAGGCCGTCATAGGTCTGCGAACCGGTGATGTAGGCGGAGTTCGGGCCGAATTTCGCCCGGTAGCTCTCGCGGAACGACTTGGAGAAATCGTCCGGCAGGCAGCCGATCACGGTCGAGTAGACGACGCCGTTGACCGCCTCGCCGCCGATCTCGCGGAAGGCCGGCAGCGATGGCCCGTATTGCATGTAGATCAGGCTGTTGATCGGCTCGGAGAGGAACTGGACCATGAACTGCGCCAGGTCCTGCGGCAGGAAATGCGTGACCAGGATCGCCGCCGGCGGGTCCTGGCGGAGTTTCGCCAGCGTCGGTCCCCACTGGTTGGTCGGGAACGGAACCGTCTCGAACAGGCTGACCTCGAAGCCGTATTCGGCCGCCTTATCGCGGATCGCGTTGGCGATGACGATCGAATACTCGTTGGCCGACGGAATGATGGCGATCTTGTTGTTCGGCGCCTTCCATTTGCCGTCCGCGGCTAGCGTCTTGAGGAAGTTCAGGCAGCCGGGGCCATACCAGAATTCCGGCGGGTCGCCCTGGAACGAGCTGTAGTAGCGCTCCGGGTCGGTCTTGAACTTCTCACTGTGCGAGATCAGCGTGTTGTAGTGCATCATGATGACGTCGTTGTCGGCGGCGACGTCCATTTCGATCATGTTGGTGCCGAGATTGTAGCCGTTGATGATGACCGGCGCCTCGAAACGGTCGATCAGGCGCTGCATCGACTGGCTGACCAGGTCTGCGCCCATTTCCTTGGTGTCTTCGATGTGGATCTCGACAGGCCGTCCGAGAATGCCGCCCGCCGCATTGATCTCCTCGGCGGCGAGGTCGAGGCCGTTCTTGAACTCGATGCCGTCGGCGGCCGCGATGCCGGACATCGGCAGGGCCGAGCCGACCGGAATCGGCGTGACGTCCTGGGCCATCGCCGCGTTGTTCATGCCGGCAAGAAGAGCGGCACCGGCGCCCGCGCCGACCACGCCTTGCAGCATTGCACGTCTGTTGATCATGGCAAATTCCCCTTTTTGTCGTCGGTTAGAGTCTTTTCTTCATGCGAAATCTCTCACGCGAAACGCTTGCGTCATGGGCAGAAAGGCAGCCTCGAGGTCGGCGGCCGCCGAAAGCACGCGGGCGTCGTCACCGCGCGCGCCTATGATCTGGAAACCGACCGGCAGCCCGCCCTCCGTCTTGCCGCCTCCCGTCTTGCCGCCCCCCGTCTTGCCGCCCCCCGTCTTGCCGCCCCCCGTCTTGCCGCCCCCCGTCTTGCCGCAAGGAATGACGCAGGCCGGTTGCTGGCTGAGATTGATCGGGTAGCTAAACCCCGCCCATTCGGTCCAGCGCGACAGGCCGCTGCCCGAGGGTACTTCGAGCCCGACGTCGAAGGCGGGAATCGACGCTCCCGGCGAAACGATGAAATCATAGGTGTCGAGCAGGCGGTCCATGGCGGCGCCGAACTCGCCGCGCCGGATCTGCGCGGCGACCAGCGTCGCAGCGTCGAATGCCGCCCCGGCCCGGGCGATCTCCAGGAAACCCGGATCGATGCCTGCCCGTTCGTTCTCCGGGATCAGCGCCAGCCGCGCGGCGGCGCCGGTGAACCAGTGGGCCTGGAAAAGTTCGAGAAGATCGTCACCCGGAAGATCAATCGGCTCGACCGTCGCGCCAAACACGCCAAAATGCGTCAGCGCCTGGAAAATCGTCGTGGCGACCTCGCCATCCAGCACGCCGGACGGCGGCTTCGACCAGTAGCCGATCCTGGCCCCTTCCAGCGTCTCCTCAATCCGGCCAAGCGGCGCCAGAATTCCCGCGCCCTGCTGCCAGTCGGCGAGATCGCGGCCGGACATGGCGCGCGCCATGATCGAAAGATCAAGTGCTGACCGCGCCATCGGCCCGATATGGGCGACGGTTCCGAACGCGCTCGACGGATAGGCCGGCACGCGGCCGAAAGTCGGCTTCAGTCCGGCTATGCCGGTGAAGGAGGCCGGGATGCGGATCGACCCGCCGCCATCGGTGCCGAGGTGGAAGACGCCGGCTCCGGTGGCGGCCGCCACCGCCGCCCCGCCGGAAGAACCGCCGGGCGTCTTTTCAACGTCCCAGGGATTGCGCGTGATGCCGCAGAGCCCGCTGTCGGTGATCGCCTTCCAGCCGAATTCGGGCGTCGTCGTCTGGCCGATGAAGACGGCGCCCGCTCGGCGCAGCAGGGCAACGGCGGGCGCATCCTTCTCACAAGGCGCGGCCGATGTGGTCCTGCTGCCATAGCGCACGCTCCAGCCTTCGACCCAGACGATATCCTTCAGCGTCGTCGGTATCCCGTCGGCCGCCGAGAGTGGCTCGCCTGCCCGCCAGCGTTTCTCGGAGGCGCCGGCGGCTTCGATCGCAGCCTTGCGGTCGATCATGGTGAAGGCGTTGAAAAGCGGATTGATCGCTTCGGCGCGGGCGAGCGCCGCCATCGTCACCTCGACGGGTGACAGCGATCCGGTTCGGTAGGCCGCATTGAGTTCCCCGGCGCTCAGGCGACACAGATCATCAGCGTCGGCAATGGGAGATATCCCATTCGGCATGCAGTTCGTACCCCTCGTTCCACGGCCGCTCTTCCGGCAGCCTTGTCGGCAAGAGCAGTCTGGCGGGTTTCTGCATTTCCACAAAATGTATTATTGAGAGTAATATGCGCTATAAAATGCAACAATGAGATTGCCATGAACCTGACCATCCGGCAGTTGCGCTATGTCTGCGAGGTTGCCCGCCTCGGCAGCGTGCTGGCGGCTTCCAAATCGCTCTACATCTCGCAGTCCTCCATCCTGGCGGCGATCACGCTTGCCGAAGCCGAAATGGGGGCTCGCCTCTTCGACAGGCGGCCGGCGCGCGGCGTCTCCATCACGCCGGCCGGTCAACGCTTCGTCGCCGCCGCCCGCGTCATGCTGGCGGCGGAAACGGAGTTCAACCGGTCCATCGGCGACCTCAGCGGCCGCGTGCCGAAAGTCCTGCGCATCGGCTGTTTCGAGCCGTTCGGGGCGCTGTTCATGCCGGAAATGCTGCGCAGCTATCTGGACAGCGTCGGCGATGTCGAGATCGACCTGGTCGAGGCCGACCAGGTCCAGTTGCAGGAGCGGCTTGTCGCCGGCCAGATCGACCTGGCCATTCTCTACGACATCGGCCCGATCGGCATCGACAGCGTTACCCGCATCTGCAAGGTGCCGGCGCACGCCGTGCTCAATGCGGACGATCCCCTCGCCGCGCGCGACGGCATCTGGCTGGCGGAATTGGCGGCGCGACCGCTGGTGCTGCTCGATCTGCCGCACACAGCGACCTATCTTCTGACCCTGTTCGACGTGCTGGCGAAACGGCCGGAGGTGCGCTTTCGCACGCGCTCCTACGAGACGGTCCGCTCGGCCGTCGCCTCGGGCTTCGGCATGGCCATCCTCAACATGCGGCCGATCGGCCGCGCCACCGCCGATGGCGACGGGATCGTTCGAAAACCGATCTTCGACGAATTGCCGCCGCCGACGCTGATCGTCGCCGACATGTACGGTTCGGCAAAGCCGCTGTTCGTGCGTGTCTTCATCGACATATTCCACCGCTTCTTCAACACGGTCGGCCCGTCGGGCTTTTCGGTGACGACCCCGGAGCGCGAGCCTTTGCTGCTGGTTGCCAGCGAAGGCTGACGGCGATCCTTTTCACGCTCACGCGATTGTGCGACCAATCCTCGGCCGAGCGGCTGTGGGAACCGGGCGAGCGCTCTATATGGTCATCTGGCAATAGTCTTGACGCACGCGAACCCTATCCCATCCGGAGACCTCATCCATGACCTTGAGCACACGCAAGCTGGGCAGCCAGGGGCTGCAGGTGTCTGTGATCGGCCTCGGCTGCATGGGCATGAGCCAGTCCTACGGCCCGGCCGACGAGGCGGAATCGATTGCCACCTTGCACCGCGCCATCGAACTCGGCTGCACTTTCCTCGATACGGCGGAAGTCTATGGCCCGCACACCAACGAGGAATTGCTCGGGCGCGCGCTGAAGGGCCGGCGCGACGAGGTGACGATCGCCACCAAATTCGGCTTCCGTATCGAAAACGGCAAGCAAATCGGCACCGACCGCGACAGCCGGCCGGAGCATATCCGAGAGGCGGTGGACGGCTCTCTCAGTCGGCTCGCCACCGACCACATCGACCTGCTCTATCAGCACCGCGTCGACCCGGCGGTGCCGATCGAGGATGTGGCCGGTGCCGTCGGCGAGCTGATCGCTCAGGGCAAGGTGCGCTTCTTCGGCCTGTCGGAGGCGGGTGCCGCCAACATCCGCCGGGCGCATACCGTGCATCCGGTGTCGGCGGTGCAGAGCGAATATTCGCTGTGGGAGCGCAATCTGGAGCCAGAGATCATCCCGCTGCTCGGTGAACTCGGCATCGGCCTGGTGCCGTTCGCGCCGCTCGGCCGCGGCTTCCTCACCGGCGACGTCAAGCGCGCCGAGGATTATCCGGAGGGCGACTTCCGCCGTGGCGACCCGCGCTACCAGGGCGCCAACTACGACGCTAATGTGCAGGCGGCCGGAATTGTCCGCGACATCGCCATGGCCAAGGCCGTCAAGCCGGGCCAGATCGCGCTGGCCTGGCTGCTACACAAGGGCAGCGACTTCGGACTGGACATCGTGCCGATCCCCGGCACCAAGCGCAGAAAATACCTCGAGGAGAACGTCACCGCCGCGGCGGTCAAGCTCGACGCCGCCGCAATGCAGGCGCTCGACGCAGCACTGGCGCCCGGCAAGGTCGCGGGTGAGCGCTACAACGAACGCGTCATGGGGACGATCGACCGGTAGGCGGCGCCTACGGCAGCTTCGCCAGTTCGGCTCCGTGCCGGATGGCAAGCAACGCGTCCCGGTTCGTCACGGGATAGCCTGCGATGAAGCGTTCGACCGAAAACCCCGGAAATTCGGCTCTCAAGCGGGCCGTAGCGCGCGCCGCCTCGCCGGCCGCGCCCATGGCCGCATACGAGAGTGCCAGGAACATCAGCACGTCCGGCGACTCCGGCGAACTCCTGCGGAGCGCCGCAACCGCTTGCTCGTATCTGCCGGCGACGAACAGGATGCGACCTTGCATGCCGAAATACCAGGGCGGGGCTAGCGGATTGAGGCGCATGGCGCGCTCGATGAGCGGGACCGCCTCGGCCGGATCGCCGACCACAAGGGCCTTGCTGCCAGCCAGCAGCGCCAGTATGCCGGCGTGGTGGGATCCGTATTCAAAGGCGCGCCGGTGTGCGCGCTCCGCTCCTTCGAGATCGCCAAGGCACGCCCTGAGATCGCCGAGGCATGCGTGGGCGCAGCTGTCCGTCGGGTCGAGGCGTAAGGCGTTTTCGACCGCCGCCCGCCAGTTCCCGATCGATGTCAGCAGGTCGTCGCCAAAGCCGTTGCAGGCCTTGATCGAATAGGCATAGGAGAGCTCGGCCCAGGCGTTGGCGAAGGTAGGGTCAAGCTCCAGCGCGCGTGAAAACAGACGGATCGCCTCGGCATTGCCGGCGTGGCTGAACGTGGTGTGCTGTTCGAGGGCGAGCAAGTAGTAGTCGTAGGCCCGCAAGCTGGCCGGCGGCTTGCGGCGAACCGCATTGCGGCCAACCGTGGCCAGCGTTCCGTAACTGCCTGCAAACACGTTGATGATGCTTTCGGTCAGGCTGTCCTGCAGCGTAAAGATATCCTCGACCGGGCGGTCGTAGCGCTCCCTCCACAGGCTGACGCCATTGCCCGCGTCGGCAAGCTCGATCGTCAGGCGAATCCTCTGGTCGTCTGCGCGCAACTGGCCCGATACGATATAGGCGACGCCAAGCGCCTTGGCGTCCGCCGCAAAGTCGGCCGGCTTGCTGCCCAGCGATTTCATCGTGTGGAAGGCGATGACAGGCAGACCCGCGTATCGTGCCAGGTCGATGGTGATGTCCGACGACAGGCCGTCTGCAAAGCGGCGCCAGCGCTCTTCGGAATTCAGGCATTCGATCGGGAACATAGCGAGCACCGGCGGGGCGCCGGACAAGGCCGGAGCCGGCTGTAGGCCCGAAGCGCCGGCAAAATACGCCGCGAGCTCGATCTTGGTACGCACCCCGAGTTTTTCGTAGATGGTCGCAAGATGCGTGCGAACAGTGGTCGGCGCAATAAAAAGTGCCTCGCCGATCTCGCGATAGGTCATGCCGGCTGCGAATTTTTCCGCAACCGCGCGCTCGCGGCCCGACAAGGCCTCGAGCGTCTGCGCTTTCGAAGCGTCATTGAGCATCATGGTGGAACCCGTCCCAGGACAGAATACTACAAATGCAGGACGCCGAATACTGCATCTGCCCGATCCCGCCGCAGGCGCAAAGGCTGCAGGATCGCTTCTGGCAAACAAACTCAATCGGGGGAGGTTTTCATGCGTTCTGTGTCCATAATGCTGGCATGTACGATCGTGAGTTTTTCCGCCACCCAGTCGCCGTCGTTCGCAAGAGGATGCAGGCAGGTGCTGGAATCGGATGTGAAAATCACGAGCATGCGCGTCTATGCCGACATCCTGGCCAATGCCGCCCGCAACGGCTGGAACTACACGCCTGAATCGATCGTCAGCGGCTCAAAGCGGCATTTCGAGGAGATGAAGCTCCAGCTGAACGACGCCGGCTATGAGATCGTCCCCGTCGGCGCCCGTCTTTATTGCAGACGGCTGGACAAGCTGGCACTCCGCTAGCTACCAGCGATCCGCCCCTCGCAGCGCAAGCTTTTTCGAGACATCGATCTGTCGAAGCTGCAGGCGAACGCGCCATGGTGATGATTGACCGGTAGGCGACATCTACGGCAACGTCGCTAGTTTGGACCGCGGCGGCTCCATTCGATTTCAGCACAATATCAGCATCCGTTCAGGACGCGGAGGCCATGCCGCGGCAATGCTCTCGGGAGACAAACCCGATGAGCGGCCATGACAATCGCCCTGACAGAAGACCTCCTCGCCAGGATCGATCGCAAGATCGAAGACGCCGGCCCGGCGCCCGGACTGCGCAATCTGGAGGATCGCGACTATGCCGACATTCGCAAGCAGCTGCTTGCGGGACGCCCGCGTGACGTTTGGGTGTTCGCCTATGGCTCGCTGCTGTGGAACCCATGCTTCGAATTCGTCGAGGAGCGACCGGCGACCGTTCATGGCTGGCATCGGCGATTTTCGCTGTGGCTGACCCGCTGGCGCGGCACGCGCGAGCGGCCCGGGCTGATGCTTGCGCTCGACCGTGGCGGCAGCTGCCGCGGTGTCGTCTACCGTCTCCCCGACCTCGATATCGACGCGGCAATCGACCGGCTGCTGCGCCGGGAAATGAGCGCCAATCCGCCGACCAACATTCCGCGCTGGGTCTCGGTTCGAGGTGCGGCTGGGAATTTGCGGGCCATCGCCTTCGTCGCCGACCGGAGTGGCCCTGCCTATGCGGCAGGCCTGCCCGAGCAGACCACGGTGGAGATCCTGTCGCTCGCCGCCGGTCACATCGGAAGCTGCGCCGACTATCTCCGCCGCACCGTCGTTCAGCTCGAAGCCCGCAACATCCGCGACGCGACGCTATGGCGGCTGCAGGGCAAGGTCGCCGCCTACCTCGGATCATTGCAATCCGGCACGCCCTTGCCGGCACCAACCCTGGAGATCGAACATGCATGCGAAGGTTGAAGGACCTTTCTTCCCGTCGGTCCTGGCACGGGAAGCAGTGCACCGCATCCTGTCGACGGGCAACGTTGAATTCTGTGGCGGCGAAACGGCTCAGATGCTGCACTATCTCGACCTGCTGACAACGAGTGAGACGGCCATGACCCCTGCCGAAACGATTCCTGCCGAAACGCGGCCGCGCCTGTGGCAGCGCCTTTGCGGCATCTTTCGGGCTTGACCTTTACCGGCTTCTGCGGCTCCGATGATCGCTGCGCAATCAGGCGCAGCGATGGTGCAGGAGCTTGGCACACCAGGTCGGCAGCTCGGTTCTCGATCTCGACCGCGGTACATTGCGGCGTGACGGTGAGATCGTGCCGGTGCGGCCAAAGACCTTCGAACTGCTGGCCTTCCTGGTGCGCAATCCCGGCCGAGTGCTGAGTAAGGACGAGCTGTTCCAGGCTGTCTGGCCCAGCACCATCGTGACAGAGGATTCGCTCACGCAATGCATTCGCGATGTGCGTAAATGCATAGGCGACGAGACGCAGTCGCTGGTGCGCACCGTGCCCCGGCGCGGCTACATGTTCCAGGCTGCCGACGACGACAGCGTGTCCGCTTCGCTGGCGCCGGCCACCGCTGCGGTTCAGATTGAACGAGCGCCCGAGCCGATGGTCGCCATCCTGCCGTTTCGCGTTAGCGTTGATGATGCGACGGCAAAGCCGCTCTTCGACGGTGCGGTCGAGGAGATCATCAACGCGCTTTCCTACTTCAAGACCATCGCGGTGCTGGCGCGCCATTCGGCCTTCGCGCTTGCCGAACATTCCGACCAGGACATCTGGGCGACTGCTGAGCGTCTCGGCGCCGACTATGTCGCGGAAGGCAGCGTCGAGAGCGCTGAGGATGGTTACAGCACGCACGTCGTCCTATCCGAGACGGCGTCCGGCCGGCGCATCTGGGCGCAGGCGTTTTCGTTCAGGACCAGCGATCTCTTCGTCTTTCAAAGGATGGTGGCGCAACGGATCGCGACCGCGCTGGTCGCCAACATTGAGAGCGCGGCGATGCGGCGCATGTCCCCCGCGCCCGCCGCCAACATCGAGGCCTATGTCCATATCTTGCGCGGCATCGCGCTTCTGCGCAGCTATGGCGAAGGCGTCAACCAGCAGGCCCGCGAACATTTGCTAAAGGCGCTCGAACTCGATCCGGATTCAGGGCTCGCTCACGCTTATCTCGCCTTGGCGGACACGATCATAGGCGGCTATGGCGGCGCGCCCCGCGCCCTGCTCGATCAGGCGCGAGACCGGGCCTTGCACGCCACTGCACTCAGCCCGGACGAGGCACGTTGCCACCGCATTCTGGCGTTGATCCTTCTCTACCTGGCCGAATTCGACGCCGCCGCACGCCATTTCGCGCGCGCATTGGATCTGAACCCCTATGATGCCGACACGTTGGCGCAGACGGGCTTTTTCGAGGTGATACGCGGCCATGGCGAGGCCGGCCTGGTGCTGCTGGACCAGGCGATCCAGCTCAATCCGATGCATCCCGCCTGGTATTATTACGACCGGGGTGAGGCCCTGCTTGTCCTTGGTCGCTATCCGGAAGCGGTGGCGTCTTTTTCCTGCCTCCCGCGAAAGAGTGCCTGGCAATGGTCGCGGCTGGCGGCTTGTCACGCGCTTGGCGGCAATATCGACAAGGCAAGGGCCTGCACCAGGGAGGGCCGTCGCCTAAACCCCGGCCTGACCGTGCAGGGAATCATGGCGGACCTTCACATGATGCGCTCGGAAGATCGGGAGCGGATACGGTCCGGTCTCGAGTTGGCCGGATGGGATGAAGCGCAAATGCCGGAAGCGCCATTGCCGACAACACAATGAGCAGCATCGGCGGCGTTGGGCGCATGACGCGACGATGAGTCGGATCCTGCCTGTTCTTGCGCAAACCTCCGGCCTTGGCTAGCATCCGCCCGCCGGCGCCGAGCGGAGGAGAACGTCGCGGTGGACCGGCTGGAGCGCCGTTGCGTCCGCTTGGGCGCTCAAAGGACACTCCATTTTTGAAATGTCGCAAGGAACCTTCCGGAAACCGGAACCGGTTTTCGGGTTCATGCGCATGTGGAGGAGACCAAATTGATGAACAGACGTGAATTCCTGCTGTCGTCCGTGGCGATCGGCACATTGGCTCTGGCCGCTCCGCAACTGGCGGTCGCCCAGGACAAGCTGACCATACTGGGTTCGGTGCCGAGCCTCGGCTTTCCGTTTTTCGTTCACATGCTGAACCAGATCAAGGCGGAGGCGCAGGCGCAAGGCGTCAACCTGACCGAGAGCGACGGCCAGAACTCGGCGCCCAAGCAGACCGCCGATATCGAGGCGGCGCTCGTGCAGAAGGTCGACGCCATCGTCATCTCGCCGCTTGACGTCAACGCGCTGGCGCCGGCCATCGAGCAGGCGGTCCAGGCCGGCATCCCCGTCGTCACCATCGACCGCCGCGTCGACGGCGTCGAAGGCATTCTCGCCCATGTCGGCGCCGACAATGTCAAGGGCGGCGAGGCCGAGGCGCAGGCCATGGTGGCGGCGTTCCCGAACGGTGCCAAGATCTTCCATCTGCAGGGCCAGCCAGGTGCTGGGCCCGCGATCGATCGCAACAAGGGCGTGCACAACGTTCTCGACCCGCTGAAGGACAAATACCAGATCGTCTTCGAGCAGACCGCCAACTTCGCCCGTGCCGAGGCGCTCTCGGTCACCGAAGCGGGACTTGCCGCCAACGGCAAGCCCGATGCGATTATCTGCGCCAATGACGACATGGCGCTTGGCGCGGTTGAAGCCTGCGCGGCGCGCAACTTCACCGACGTCAAGATCTACGGCTTCGATGCGCTTCCCGAAGCGCTGGTCGCCGTGCGCGACGGCAAGCTGGCCGGCACGGTCGAACAGTTCCCCGGCGAGCAGTCGCGCACCGCGGTGCAGATCGCCGTCGCCTATGCGAAGGACAAGACCGAGCCAAAGGAAAAGCTCGTACTGCTGACGCCGATTGTCATCGGTAAGGACAATCTCGACAAGGCTGAAAGGCTTGGCGAGACGAAGTAGGCCAATTGGCAATGCCGGCGGGACAGCACCCCCCTCTGTCCTGCCGGACATCTCCCCCTCAAGGGGGGAGATTGGCAGTTTCGGCGGTCTCGCCCCCTTTACAATGCTGGAGATTGGCGAAAGCCGAAGTGACATCCAATCTCCCCCTTGAGGGGAGATGTCCGGCAGGACAGAGGGGGGCGCTCAAGCGCAAACGTCGAGGGTGTAAATTTGTATCAAGGGAGCAACCTTTGCCCGCAGCCGAAGCCGTAGCATCGCCCGTCCTCCTCGCTGTCGAGGGCGTGACCAAGCGCTTTGCCGGCGTGACTGCGCTGAGCGACGTCTCGCTCGAGGTTCGGCCCGGCGAAATCCTCGGCCTGCTCGGCGAAAACGGCGCCGGCAAGTCGACGCTGCTCAAGATCCTGTCCGGCGTGATGCCCCCCTCCGGCGGCCGCATCGTCTTCGACGGCGCCGAATTCAACCCGCACAATCCGCAGGATGCCAAGCGCCTCGGCATCGTCACCATCTACCAGGAACTGAGCCTGATCCCGACGCTGACGGTGGCGGAGAACATCTTCATCGGCCGCGCGCCGCTCGGGTCCCTCGGGCTGGTCAGCTGGCGGAAGATGGAGCACGACTCACGCGCCATCATCGCTCGCGTCGGGCTGGACCTCGATCCGGCGACGCCGGTGTCGGCATTGTCGGTAGCCGAGCAGCAGCTCGTCGAGATCGCCCGCGCGCTGTCGCTGGAGAGCCGTCTGATCATCATGGACGAGCCGACCTCGGCGCTGACCGAATCCGAAGTGCAAAGACTGATGTCGATCATGGACCGGCTGCGCAAGGACGGCGTCGCCATCATGTTCGTCACCCACAGGCTGGAAGAGGCCTCTGCCATCTGCGACCGGATGACGGTGCTGCGCGACGGCAGGCTGGCCGGCCATCTCGACCGCGAGGGCGGGCCAATCAAGCTGCCCAGGATCATCGAGAAGATGGTCGGCCGCGCGGCGTCCGAGCTTTACGCCAGGCCGACGCAGCGCGACGTCGCCGGCGACGTCAGGCTCTGCGTGCGCGGCCTGCGCACGGTGCGCGATCCGCAGGCGCCGCACGCCATCGTGCTCGAAGGCGTCGATCTCGACCTCAAGGCAGGCGAGATCCTCGGCGTCGCCGGCCTCGTCGGCTCCGGCCGCACCGAGCTCGCCCGCGCCATCTTCGGCGCCGACCGCATTGCCGCCGGCACCATCACGCTCGACGGCAAGCCGATCGCGCCGGAAACACCCGCCGATGCCATCCGACTCGGCATCGGGCTGGTGCCGGAAGACCGCAAGCATCAGGCGATCTTCGCCGCGCTCGGCATCCTCACCAACTTTTCCATCGCCGCACTCGGCCGCTACGCCAACGCCGCCGGCTTCATGGCCGAGCGGCGCGAACGCGAGGCGCTGGCAAGCTACAGGAAGACGCTGTCGATCCGCATGGCTTCGCCCGAGCAGCCCATAGAGGGGCTGTCCGGCGGCAACCAGCAGAAGGTCATCCTCGCCCGCTGGCTGGCACGTGACCCCAAGGTGCTGATTGTGGATGAACCGACGCGCGGCGTCGATGTCGGCGCCAAGGCCGAGGTCCACCAGATCCTGGTGCAGCTGGCGGCGCGCGGCATCGCCATCATGATGATCTCTTCGGAACTGCCGGAGGTGCTTGCCGTGTCGGACAGGATCGTCACCATGCGACGCGGACGCATCACCGGCGAGATGCCCGGCATCGAAGCGACGGAGGAAAAACTGATGGAACTGATGGCGCTCGACCAACGGCAGGAAGCGACCCCATGAGCAGCACGACCGAACAGGCCCAGCGCGGCGGCATCAATGTGGCGCGGCTGTTGATGAGCTTCGGTCCGCTGATGTTCCTGGCGGTGCTGATCGTCGTCTTCACCGTGCTGAAGCCGAGCTTCATCGACCCCATCAACATCTTCAACATCATGCGGCAGATCTCGATCACCGGGCTGATCGCGCTCGGCATGACCTTCGTCATCCTCACCGCCGGCATCGACCTGTCGGTCGGCTCGCTGCTGGCCTTCTGCGGCATGGTCGCGGCGGTGGTCGCCAAGGGCGGCACCGCCAACACGCTGTCGCTGTCGACGTCAGGCACGCAAGGCTATGGCTGGTTCGTCGCCCTTCTGGCAGCGGTCGCGATCGGCGCCGTGGCCGGCGGTGTCCAGGGTTTTGCCATCACCAGGCTGAAGGTGCCGCCCTTCGTCGTCACGCTCGGCGGCCTCACCGTGTTTCGCGGCCTGACGCTGACGATCTCCAATGGCGGCCCGATCTCCGGCTTCGACGCCTCGATGCGCTGGTTCGGCACCGGGCTGATCGGCCCGGTCCCGGTGCCGGCGATCATCTTCGCGGCGGCGGCGATCCTCTGCCACATCGTCTTGCGCTACACGCGCTACGGCCGCGCGGTCTACGCCGTCGGCGGCAATGCCGAAGCGGCGCGGCTGTCCGGCCTGCGCGTCGACCGCATCCTGATCTCGGTCTATGTCATCGTCGGCTTTTTCGCCGGGCTTGCCGCCTTCGTGCTGTCGGCCAGGCTCAATTCCTCGGAAGCCGTCGCCGGCATCGGCTACGAACTCACGGTGATTTCGGCCGTCGTCATCGGCGGCACCTCGCTGTTCGGCGGCATCGGCAGCGTCGGCGGCACGGTGGTGGGCGCGGCACTGATCGGCGTTCTGCAGAACGGGCTGCAATTCAACAACGTGTCGTCCTACACCCAAAGCATCGTCATCGGCCTGATCCTCATCCTCGCCGTGGCGTTCGACCGCTGGCTGAAGGCAAGGGTGAGAAGGTGAAGCTGCCAATCTCCCCCTCGTGGGGAGATCGGCCATCACCACTGCTTTCGCGCCTTAGTAATCCATGCCGCCACCGCCGGGCATTGCCTGTGCGGCCGCTTCCTTCTTCGGCTTCTCGGCCACCATCGCCTCGGTGGTGACGAGCAGGCCGGCAACGGAGGCAGCGTCCTGCAGAGCGGTGCGCACGACCTTAGCCGGATCGATCACGCCCTGGCGATAGAGGTCGCCAAATTCGTAGGTCTGGGCATTCCAGCCATAGCCGAAATCGGTCTTCTCACGCAGCTTGCCGACGATGATCGAACCTTCCGCGCCGGCGTTCTCGGCGATCTGGCGCACCGGAGCTTCGACAGCGCGGCGCACGATCTCGACGCCGGTCCTCTGGTCGGGGTTGTCGACGGCGACGTTGTCGAGCGCCTTCGCCGCCCTGAGCAGCGCCACGCCGCCGCCGGGCAGGATACCCTCCTCGACCGCCGCGCGTGTGGCGTGCATGGCGTCGTCGACGCGATCCTTGCGCTCCCTGACCTCGACCTCGGTCGAGCCGCCGACGCGGATGACGGCGACGCCGCCGGCGAGCTTGGCCAACCGCTCCTGCAGCTTCTCGCGGTCGTAGTCGGAGGTGGTCTCCTCGATCTGCGCCTTGATCTGGGCGATGCGCCCCTGGATCTCGTCCTTGCGGCCGGCGCCGTCGACGATGGTGGTGTTCTCCTTCTCGACCACCACCTTCTTGGTACGGCCGAGCATCTCCAACGTGACGTTTTCGAGCTTGATGCCGAGATCCTCCGAGATCGCCGTACCGCCGGTCAGGATGGCGATGTCCTCGAGCATCGCCTTGCGGCGATCGCCGAAGCCCGGCGCCTTGACGGCTGCAACCTTCAGGCCGCCGCGCAGCTTATTGACCACGAGCGTCGCCAGCGCTTCGCCTTCGACGTCCTCGGCGATGATCAGCAGCGGCTTGGAAGACTGGACAACCGTCTCCAGCACGGGAAGCAGCGCCTGCAGGTTGGACAGCTTCTTCTCGTGGATCAACACATAGGGCTCTTCGAGCTCGACGCGCATCTTGTCCTGGTTGGTGATGAAATAGGGCGAGAGGTAGCCGCGGTCGAACTGCATGCCCTCGACCACCTCCAGCTCAGTCACGGCGGTCTTGGCCTCCTCGACGGTGATGACGCCCTCATTGCCGACCTTTTCCATCGCCTCGGCAAGGAAGCGGCCGATCTCGGCATCGCCATTGGCCGAGATGGCGCCGACCTGGGCGATCTCGTCGTTCCTGGTCACCTTGCGGGCATTGGATTTGAGGTCGGCGACGACGGCGTCGACCGCCTTGTCGATGCCGCGCTTCAGGTCCATCGGGTTCATGCCGGCGGCAACCGCCTTGGCCCCTTCCTGGACGATGGCCTGCGCCAGAATGGTCGCGGTCGTGGTGCCGTCGCCAGCAATGTCGCTGGTCTTCGAAGCCACCTCGCGCACCATCTGCGCGCCCATGTTCTCGAATTTGTCCTCGAGCTCGATCTCCTTTGCCACCGTGACGCCGTCCTTGGTGATGCGCGGGGCACCGAACGACTTGTCGATGACGACGTTGCGGCCCTTGGGACCGAGGGTCACCTTCACAGCATTGGCGAGGATATCGACGCCGCGCAGCATCTTCTCGCGGGCTTCGGTATGGAATTTCACCTCCTTGGCGGCCATTGGATAACTCCTTCAAATAGGCAGCTTTTCGTTGACTGATTGCTTGTCCAGGTCTCCGCTCAGGCGGCCTTCTGCATCTTGCCGGTGGCTTCGATCACACCCAGCACGTCGCTCTCCCTGATGATGAGCAGCTCCTCGCCATCGAGTTTGATCTCGGTGCCCGACCATTTGCCGAACAGGACACGGTCGCCGACCTTGACGTCCAGCGGCTGCAACTGGCCGCTGTCGCCGCGCGCGCCGGGGCCGGCGGCGATCACCTCGCCTTCCTGCGGCTTCTCCTTGGCAGTGTCGGGAATGATGATGCCGCCGGCGGTCTTCTCATCGACCTCGATGCGGCGGACCAGGATACGGTCATGCAACGGACGGAACGGCATGTTGTTCTCCTCTTGGACAAACAGGTTTCCGAAAGCCCTCAAGGCCGGACCGGCAATATCGGCCCGGCGCCGGTGCCCGACCCTTACTCAGGCATCACGCGCGTATACGAACTAGTTTTGCCGTTTGACGTTTCAAGAGGATCGGGTTCGAAACCCGGGCGCAATCTTCCAAAATCACGTTGACTCCCAACGCTACCCCGGCGGCCGCAACGCATGATGAAGCCGAAGCGTTTTTGCGCACGGTGTCTATCGCGTCGGCGCCGGTGGACGAGATGGTTCGCTGCCTGCGCTTCAAAACCTCCCTAGCCCAAACCCTATCCCCGCCCAGACGCGACGGCCGGCTACATCTCGTCGTCCGGCGGCTCGAGAAGCCCGATCAGCGTCGCCACCCTTGCCGATGGCAGAGGGCGGCCCTCGTTGACCAGCGCCTCATCGGCGCCGACCCAGGCAAAGGCCTCGCGCAACTCTTCGATCGTCGCGCCGGTCGAGACGACGTCGGCGATAACCGCATCGTCCACCGGGCCCAGCACCGAAATGACGTCGTCGCGTGTCATGGTCATCATGTCCTCCATGCGGCGTGCCCCTCAAATGATGGTTGAAACCGGCAAAAAATCTGCCTGCGGGACAGAATCTGGGTCTTGATTTCGGGCTGACAATGACCAAATCGAAATTGCCGGTTGCCGAATGGGGCCGGTAGAATCCAGGGAGCGCCAGCTCTTTGGCGTTCCTCGTACTATGTTGCTCAATAGAGGATGTAGCTATGAGAACCGCATTCGACTTTTCCCCGCTCTATCGGTCGAGCATCGGTTTCGACCGCGTCTCCAACCTGCTGGAAAACGCGCCGCAGGCGGTCGACGGCTGGCCGGCTTATGACATCGAGCGAAGCGGCGAGAACACCAATCGCGTGACGGTCGCCGTCGCCGGCTTTTCCGAAGACGACCTCGACAGCAGCCACGAGCCGAACCTTCTCATCGTCTCGGGCGAGCGCAAGCAACAGGATAAGGTGGAATATCTGCATCGAGGTCTTCCGGTGCGACCGTTCACGCGGCGCTCCGAGCCTGCCGATCACATGACGGTCACCAGCGGCTCGCTTGAAAACGGCCTGCTGACGATCGACCTCTTGCGCGAAGTGCCCGAGGAGGTGAAGCCGCGTCGCATCACCATCGCCAGGAAAAACGGCGCGCCGAAGGCCGGGCAGGTCGAGAAGCCGAAGCAGGCCGCCTGAGCGAAGGCGAACTCTGGCGCCGCCTTTGGCATTAACCAGTCGAGAAAGGAGAACATCAATGGCTATTCGTGATCTCATCCCCTGGAGTCGGGAGAACAGTCCGACTCCAAGCTTTTACCGTGACGATGACCGGGATCCGTTCATGGCGTTGCATCGCGAGATGAACCGCCTGATCGAAGACGCGTTCCGTGGTTTCGAAACGCGCATGCCGTCGCTCAGCGGATTTTCGTCGCCGCGCGCCAGCTGGCCGAGCGTTGAGATTTCCGACGGCGAGAAGGAGATCCGCGTGACCGCCGAAATCCCCGGCATGGACGAGAAGGACGTCGAGGTGCTGCTCGACGACGGCGTGCTGACCCTGCGCGGCGAAAAGCGCTCCGAGACCGAGGACAAGGGCAGGCACTTCTCCGAGCGGTTCTATGGCCGCTTCGAGCGCCGCATCCCGCTCGGCTACGAGGTCGAGGAGGACAAGGTAAGCGCCGCCTTCCACAACGGCGTGCTCACAGTGACGCTACCCAAGACACAGCGTGCGCAGGCGAAGGCCAGGCGCATCGCCATCAGCGGCAGTGCCGCCAGTCCCGGCAAGAGCAAGCACTGACAACGCTGGCAGCCGGGCGCGAAGAAAGTCGCGCCCGGCCGCGCTGGACACCCTTGGGCCGGATACACATGGGGCCGGACACCCTTTGGAAAGGACAAGCCCTGCCAGCATCAACTTCCGGCAGCGGGTTTGGCCTTGATGGTCTTCAGGGCCGTCAGGAGGTAGTCCTGCATCGTCGCTTGAAGGTTTGTCGTGGCGGTTCGCACCGCAGCCATCGCGTCCTTCACCGCCGCTTCGTCGAAGGGCGAGGCGTTCTGCGCTGCCGCCAGATTGGCCCGCGCCATGCGCAGCTCGCTCAGTGCCGCCAAGGTCCGCGGACGGTTTGCGCGACGGATGCTGCGGAACTCCTTCCTCACCTCGGGCGAATAAGCGCCGGCGATCTCGGTCATCAGCACGCGTCCCGGCCCGCCTTGCCGCAGGCCGTGAGCAGCATAACCGAGCAGGAAGAAGTTGCCGGCGAGCGAAAGGCCGAGCAGCACCAGCGTCGCCGTCCAGATCCAGGAGCGCTTCGTCAAAGCGAATCCTCCCCTGCCGCCGGATCGGCTGCAATGCCGTCGCCAGAAAGACCATCGTCAGACAGCCGCGCGCCGGAAGCCAGTGCCAGAAGCTCCGAATCCGGCAGGTCGTCCTGCAGCCGCGCCACCTGGTAGCCTGCCAGCGTCGCAGCCACCAGAAAGGCGGCGGTGCAAGCCGCCAACCCCGCCGGCGCAAGGAGGAACCCTGGCAGGAATGACGGCCGCGCCCGGCCGGAGTCGATACGGGCCAGCACCTTGCGCGCCAGCGCTTGCTCGTCGCTGTCCATCAGGGCCGCTTCGAGCACGAGGCGATCGAGCACACGATCCGGATCATCTTGAGGCGATCGGTCCGTTGCGCCCGCCTTAAAGGCCAGCGCTTGCTGCCGGAAGGGAGCCGGCCAGGCGTCGACATCGTCGCCGAAGCGGCGCTTGTTGCGTTCGAACTCGTCCCGTGTCATGAGGACTTCCTTTCACGGCCGTCGGCCGCTGTTGCCAGATGATCCCGTAAATGGTCCCTGAGCGCCCGCCTTCCGCGGACAAGCAACTGCTCCGCCGAGCCGGCGCTGCCGCCCATCACCTCGGCGATGGCCGCGATACCGAGATCGCCGACAGCCCGCAGCAGCACGGCCATGCGCTGACGCTCCGGCAGGCGGGACAGGCCGTCGCGGACGATCGCAAGCTCCTGCCGCGCGGCGGTCGTCGCTTCGGCATCGGCCTCCTGCGAGGCAACCTCATCATGGACGTCGTCGAGACCGATGAAGGTCCGAAGCGCCCGGCGTCGGCGCTGGTCGATGCAGCGATTGGCGGTGATCCTGTACAGCCAGGTCGAGGCACGCCCCCTGGCCGGGTCGAACCGGGCGGCATGTTTCCAGATAGTCACGAACACCTCCTGCACCACATCCTCGGCGTCGCCGGCACTGCCGAGATAGCGCGCCGCAAAAATCCGCAAGCCCCGGCCATGGCGGGCGATGAGCTCAGACAGGGCGCCCTGGTTGCCCGCCGCCACCCGTGCCAGCAGTTCGTCGTCACGGGGCTCCTCATGCTGCACGGCGGCGGGCACCAACTGGCCAGGCTCCTGAACGTCAACGGCGCCAGCGGCGGAACCCGAAAGCCGTGTTCCCGTCCGGGCCGGTGAAGCTGCCGGCCGAGCGGCCACGGAACGGCCCACGCGCCGACACCCGCTTGCCGGAGAAGGACTGCCCGTCCGGCCCGGTGCCAGAGTAGCTTCTGGCGCAGCGGTCAACAACGCCCGCCACGCATTTGGAGCTCGATGTATAGGTGCCGCCATTAGGACCGGTGCGCGTGGTCGAGCCGGTATGGACGTTGCCCTCCCGACTGACAGTGCGGCTGATCTCGCCGCCATGCGCCGTCGGCCGTTGCCATTCGGCGGCCGCCGGCACGGCAGTCGACGCCACAAGCATCGCGCCGAGGCAAAACAGGTGAATCTTCGCTGAAGGAAGCATGTCGTACTCCTTGGTTTTATTGAAGAAACGGATTCTTCTGAGCAGGGAATGTGATCGGATCGTCAGCCGGCGCGATCGGCGAAGAACTTGCGCATGGCGGCGATCTCATCCGCCGACAGCGTTCCGTCGCCATTGCGGTCGGCGAGGTCGAACAGCGGCATGCGGTTGCGGAACTCGTCCTGCGAGACCTTGCCGTCGCCATTCCCGTCCATGCGCCGCCAGCGGGTGCCAAGCCTGGCTTGCGCGGCGTCGGCGCGGTCCATGATGGCGTCGCGGGCGCCTTCGATCTCCTTTTCGTCGATGGCGCCATCGCCGTTGCGATCGAGCTTCGTGAACATACGCTCGCGGGCCGCAAGCATCTCGTCCTTTGAAATCGCGCCGTCGCCATTGATGTCGACCCGCTGGAGCATGCGCTTGCCCGGCATGTCCGTCCCCGAAATGTCCTTGCCCGAAATGTCCTGGGCCTGCGCGGCGGAAAGCGGTGCAAGCGCCAGAAGCAGGGCCGCGATGAATGCTGAACGTTTCACGATGATAATCCTTTCACTGTCATTGGCCGCTGTCGTTGGTTTTGGCGGCGATTGCTGACCGATACGCAGGAAGGACCCTGCCCCTACGCTCGCCGGCAAAAAAACTTCGCGCCATCCGCCCGGCGGGGCCGAAGCCGCCACCCGGGGCGTCGTGCAAAAAAATCACCGCGTGCCGCGTAGGAGCAGGCAGGGCTGCGCGTAAAAGGCCCTGCAAGGACGGTCCGCGGCGGCCCGTCCGATCGAAAGTGGAGACCAGCATGAACAAGATCGCCATGGCCTGCGCGGGCCTGTTGCTTGGCGCAAGTGGCGCCTGGGCGGCAAACGGGTCCGGAGCAAGGGAGCTCTTCCAGCGCATCGACACCAACCGGGACCGGATGCTGCAGTTCGGCGAGATCCAGGCGGCGCGGGCGCAGATGTTCGACCGGATGGACGCCAACCGCAACGGCCTGCTCGATCCGAACGAGGTGCGCACCGCTGTGGCACAGGTCAAGGCCAAACGCGGCTTCCAGAGCGCGCAGGTCGCGGGCCTTGAGGCGCAGGCAAGCCGCATGGACCGCAACGGCGACGGCAAAATTTCGCGTGACGAGTTTGCTGGCTTCATTCCCGACCGCCTGCTGCAGGCGGACAGGAACGGCGACCGCGCGCTTTCGCTCTCCGAACTGCGGACGCTCAGGCGTCAGTGACCGGCAGCCTTTCAATACCAGAGGACAGATATGATGAGACAGACAATCACAGCGTTTTGGGGACTGATGCTCGGCGCTTCGGTGCTCGCTTCACCTGCCCATGCCTTGCCGGCAGTGCCCGCCTCGGGCCTGACATCAGCCACCATTGCACCCGAGCCTATCCGCCACCGGCGCGGCTTCTATGTCGTCGGCGGCGCCTACTATTACAATGGCCACCGGGGCTATGTGCACGTGCGCCCGGGCTATCGCTACTACAATGGTTACTGGTTCCCCGCCGCCGCCTTTGCCGCGGGGGTGCCGCGGCAACCGTCGCTCCGCCACCGCGACCTGCCGCCCGGCTCGCCGCCGCGCATGCCCGCTGGTGCTACGGCCGCTATGTCTCGTACCGCGCCTGGGACAACAGCTACCAGCCCTATAACGGCCCTCGCCAGCAGTGCTGGTCGCCCTATAGCTGAGACGGGCGGGAGGAACGTCAGTCAGCGCGAGCGCCTGACCTTGGCGGTCGCAGTAGACAACCCGTCCCGGTCGGCCCCTTCCCCGTCGGCCGTAACGACTGCGGCCGGGTTGAGATCGACCAGCGCGCGAGCCACCTCAACCGCTCTCCGCCCTTGCGTCTTGCGCGCCAATTGACCATCTTCACCGACATTGGTTTGCACCGCGGCCGGGGGGTTCGCACATGCCAACGCTTTATGCGCTGAAGCCAGCCTTTCAAGCGAAGCTGCGGCCGCTGGCCGATCGGCTGGCCATGGCCGGCGTCACCGCCAACCAGATCACGCTGCTGGCCGCAGCCCTGTCGATCGCCACCGGCAGTCTGGTCGCGGCCCTTGCCGGCCATCGCGCGGTCTTCCTGCTGATGCCGGTGGTGCTGTTCGCGCGCATGGCGCTGAACGCCATCGACGGCATGCTGGCGCGGGAGCACGGGCAAGCCTCAAAACTCGGCATGTATCTCAACGAACTCTGCGACGTCGTCTCGGATCTGGCGCTGATCCTGGCCTTTGCCGTCGTCTTTCCAGCCTGGGGCGTCGTGGCTTTCGCCATCGCGGCGATCATCGTGGAATTCGCCGGCGTGCTCGGCATCGCGGCGGGCACGGGGCGCAACTATGCCGGGCCGTTCGGCAAGAGCGACCGGGCGCTGGCGCTCGGCATAATCGCCGTGCTCGTCGCCTGCGGCCTGTGGGTCGAGGCCGTCGTGCCTTTTGTGTTTCCGGCCATGGCTACATTCTCGCTGGTGACCGCCATCAACCGGATACGCAGCGGCCTTAACCGGAGCGGGGACTGAAATTCCGGTCGATCCGTCAGGGGAACAACATGCTTCACGAACAGACGATTGCCGCCGCCGCCGTGGCAAGTCTCAAGCGGGTGGCGCAGGAACGCAGCTTCAAGAGCCATGACGGCACCGAGATCTTCTACCGCTACTGGCCTGCGCTATTGGAAAGCCGCAAGGGCGCGGTCCTGCTGTTCCATCGCGGCCACGAGCATGGCGGCCGCATGGCGCATCTGGTCGACGAACTCGATATGCCCGATCAAGCCTTCTACGCCTGGGACGCGCGCGGCAACGGCCGCTCGGCCGGCGAGCGCGGCTACGCGCCATCCTTTGCCGCGCTGGTGCGCGACATCGATTGTTTCGTGCGCGAGATCGGCAGAGACGGGTTCGGCCAGCGCGACATCGCGCTGATCGCGCAATCCTTCGGGGCCGTGCTCGCCGCCGCCTGGGTGCATGATTATGCGCCGCGGATTCGCGCTTTGGTACTGGCCTCGCCGGCCTTCTCAGTCAAGCTCTACGTGCCGTTTGCCAAGCAAGGCATTGCGCTGTGGCAGAAGATCAAGGGCCGCTTCTTCGTCAATTCCTACGTCAAGGCCAAGTTCCTGACGCACGACCCCGAGCGCATCGCCTCCTTCGAGGCCGATCCGCTGATCGCGCGGCCGATCGCCTCCAACATCCTGGTCGAGCTCTACGACCACGCCGCGCGCATCGTCTCGGATGCGCGCGCCATCACCGTGCCAACGCAAGTGCTGATCTCGGGCAGCGACTGGGTGGTGCGGCATGAACCGCAGCACGAGTTCTTCGTCAATCTCGCCAGCCCCGCCAAGGAACGGCATGTGCTGCCCGGCTTCTTCCACGACACGCTGGGCGAACGCGACCGCAGCCAGGCGCTCGACCTGATCCGGCCGTTCCTCGAAAGACAGTTCACGGCGGCGGAGAAGCCGGTCGACCTGACCAGGGCCGACCGCGCCGGCTACACCCGCGACGAGGCCGACCGGCTGGCGTCGCCGCTCGCTTTGCTGTCACCGAAGGGCCTCTACTGGGCCATGAGCCGCGCCTCGATCCGCATGGGCACTTGGCTGTCGTCAGGCATGAAGACGGGGGTTGCCACCGGCTTCGATTCCGGCTCGACGCTCGATTATGTCTATGAGAACGAGGCGCGGGGCACCGGTCCGCTTGGTCGCATGATCGACCGCATCTTTCTCGACGCCATCGGCTGGCGCGGCATCCGCCAGCGCAAGCTCAATCTGGAAGAGCTGATCGGCAGCGCTACTGGGACGCTGAAGTCCGCCGGCCGGCCGGTGCATATCGTCGATATCGCCGCCGGCCACGGCCGCTACGTGCTCGACGCCGTCGCCAAATGCACTGAGCCGCCGGCCAGCGTGCGGCTGCAGGATTTCTCCGAGCTCAACGTTTCTCGCGGCCGCAAGCTGATCGCCGAGCGGCACCTGCCGACCAGCGTCTCGTTCCATCAGGCCGACGCTTTCGACGCCAAAATGCTTGCCGGGCTGAAGCCGGCGCCGGACCTCGCCATCGCCTCCGGGCTTTATGAATTGTTTGCCGACAACGCCATGATCGCCCGCTCGCTTGGCGGACTGGCCAAGGCGATGCAACCCGGCGGCCTGCTCATCTACACCAACCAGCCCTGGCATCCGCAGCTGGAGATGATCGCGCGCAGCCTGACCTCGCATCGCGGCGGCCAGGCCTGGGTGATGCGCCGGCGCACGCAAGGCGAGATGGACCAGCTGGTGACAGCGGCCGGCTTTGAGAAGTTCGACCAGCGCATCGACCAATGGGGCATCTTCACCGTTTCGGTTGCGCGGCGCGTCTGAGCATGGTCTCGCCTGTCCTCGGCCCTGCCGCTGCCGCTCCTTCCCGTGGGCCTTCTCATCACGGGACTGCCCCTGCCCGCGCGCGCTATGCCGGCGTGGTGCTACGGGCGGCGTTGTGGCTGGCGTTTCTGGCACCGTTCTTCTATTCGACCTACGGCTTCGCCAACTGGCTGGCGTCGCGGCAAGACGATGTCGGCAGCATCGTCTTCGCCTGGGAGCGCGGCATCCCGTTCATCGCCTGGACGATCGTGCCCTACTGGTCGATCAATCTGTTCTATGGCCTGTCGCTGCTGCTGAACGATACGAAGAGCGGCGTCGACCGCCTCGCCGGCCGTTATCTCACGGCGCAGATCATCGCCGTCAGCTGCTTCATCCTGTTCCCGCTGACGGTGACCTTCACCCAGCCGCAAACATCAGGCCTGCCGGGCTTCATGTTCGCGGTGCTCGGCGGCTTCGACAAGCCATTCAACCAGGCGCCGTCGCTGCACATCGCGCTGCTGGTTATCATCTGGGATCATTGGCGCTATCGCCTCAAAGGCATGGCCGGCATCGTCTGGCATGCCTGGTGTTTCCTGATCGGCGCCTCGGTGCTGACGACATGGCAGCACCATGCCGTCGATATCCCGACCGGTGCGCTGCTCGGCTTCTTCGCCCTGTGGCTGTTCCCGCGCGACGGCGAATTGCCGTTCGCCGGCTTCCGGTTCACCGCCGATGCCAGGGCGCGGCGGCTGGCGCTGTTCTACGCGCTGGGCGCCGCACTGGCGCTGACCGGCGCCGTTGCCGGCGCCTTTGTCTCGGCGCTGTGGCTCATCCTTCTGTGGCCGGCGCTGGCTTTGACCATCGTCGCCTTCGCCTATGCCGGGGCCGGAGCCAAGGTGTTCCAGAAAGCGGCCGACGGCAGCGTCTCGCTTGCCGGCCGCATCCTTCTTTGGCCGTACCGGCTTGGCGTGAAAGTCAACATATGGACATGGACGCGCAAGCTGCCGGCGCAGATCGCCGTTGCCGACGGCGTCTTCCTCGGCCGCTTTCCGACGGCCGCCGAGGCCGAAGCTTTCGGCACGGTGATCGACCTTGCCGGCGAATTGGAGCGGCCGCGCGGCGTCGCAAGAAGCTGGACCAGCCTTGCCATGCTCGATCTCTTGCCGCCGCCTCGGGACAAGCTTGCCGAGGCGGCGGCGATGATCGAGGACGCGCGTGCCCAAGGCACCGTGCTGGTCTGCTGCGCGCTCGGCTTCCAGCGCAGCGCCGGCGTCGTCGCCGAATGGCTGGTTGCCAGCGGCCGCTCGCCGACGCCGGCGCAGGCGCACAAGCGGCTCGCGGCATCGGGCCGGCCGGTGCATCTTGCGATCGCGGCGGACGAGCCTGCATGAGTGCCCATCGGGACAAGGCCGAAACATTCGCCGCCGGCCTGATGACGCAGGCGGTGTGGCCGCTGCTGCTGGTGCTGGCCGTCCTGGCGGCTGCACCAGTCATTGCCGTGGCGGCGCAGCCACAGGCGACGACGCTTGCGGCGGCGGCCTGGCTGGTCGCGGTAGCAAGCGGCGTGATCACCATCGCTCTCTCGGCTTTGCTTGTGTTCGACGCGCTGCTGTTCTGGCTGATGGCGAGCCACATCAGCGAGGCCGCTGGCGGCGCCTCGGTCGACGACGTGCTGGCGCGCATGCGCGTCAAACCGGCCACTGCCGGCATTCGCTCGCTCGACCGGCGCATCGCGGGCACGCAGCGACTGCTGATGAAACAGCGCATCGCGCTCGGCCTGTTTGTGGCGGCATCCGCCGTCGCCTTGTCTTTCTGAGCTGGACAATGAGCAAGCTTGGCACCCGCAGCTTCACCCTGCTGCAGACCGTCACCTCGGTCGGCCTGTCGGCGCTGGCCTGGGCGGTGACCGGCGTGCGGCCGATCTGGAGCGGCAGCCAGCCGTCGGACCGGCAGCGCATCTACTTCGCCAACCATGCCAGCCACGGCGACTTCATCCTGTTGTCGGCCTGCCTCGACGAGAAGGAGCGCGCCCGCACCCATGCCGTCGCCGCCGCCGACTATTGGGGGAAATCGCGGCTGCGCCGTTTCATCGCGCAAGACATGCTGTCCTCCGTGCTCATCCACCGGCAGTGGACCGACGAGGCGCAGAATCCGATCGTGATCATGCTGTCGGTTCTCGACAAAGGTCATTCGCTGATCATCTTTCCCGAAGGCACGCGCAACATGACCGACGCGCCGCTGCTGCCGTTCCGCTCCGGCCTCTACAACCTGTCGATGGCGCGGCCCGATGTCGAACTCATCCCGTGCTGGATCGAGAACATGTCGCGCGTGTTGCCCAAGGGTCAGTTCGTGCCGGTGCCGCTGCTCTGCCGCGTCGTCTTCGGCGCGCCGATCGCCCTTGCGCCGGGTGAGGAACGACGCGCCTTTCTCGACCGCGCCCGCCAGACGCTACTTGCGCTCAACCCCCGCCCGCAAACGCATGATGCGGAAAAGTCGAACCCGGTTTTCCGGAAAACACTATGCGATCACACCACCCGATCCGATATCCGGCACGATGCTCCAGGAGACGACTAGAACACCATGCCAATGCGCGAAATCCTCATTCTGGTTGTCGGCCTCACTGCGGTGCTGATAACGGCAAGCCTGGGCGCCGGCATTCTGTCGTGGCGCGCGCCGAAGCCGCTCTCCTCGACGCTGATCAACCTCAACCAGCGCGTCAACGCCTGGTGGGTGATGGTCCTGGCGATCACCGTCGCCTTCTTCTTCGGCCGCTCGGGCATGACCATCCTTTTCGCGCTGATCTCGTTTGCCGCCTTGCGCGAGTTCGTGACGCTGACGCACAGCCGCCGCAGCGACCATTGGGTGCTGCTCGGCATGTTCGGCATCATCATCCCGTTCCAGTACTGGCTGGTGTGGACCGCATGGTACGGCCTCTTCACCATTTTCATTCCAGTCTACTGCTTCCTGCTGATGCCGGCGATCACCGCGCTTCACGGCGACACCGAGCGCTTTCTCGAGCGCGTCTCGGCGCAGCAATGGGCGGTCATGATCTCGGTCTATTGCGTCAGTCACGTGCCGGCGCTGCTGACGCTCGACGTGCCCGGCTTCGAGGGCCGCAATTTGTTGCTAGTCGCGTTCCTGATCATCACCGTTCAAGGCAGCGACGTGCTGCAATACATCTTCGGCAAGCTGTTCGGCAGGCACCTGATGTCGCCCAAGGTTTCGCCGTCGAAAACCTGGGAGGGACTGGTCGGCGGGCTGGTGACGTCGAGCCTGCTTGGCGCGCTGCTGTCATTCCTGACGCCGTTTTCGCCGCTTCAGGCGGCGGCCGTCGCCTTCATCGCCTGCCTGATGGGATTTCTCGGCGGGCTGGTCGCCTCCGCCATCAAGCGCGACCAGGGGGTGAAGGACTGGGGCCATCTGATCGACGGCCATGGCGGCATGATGGACCGCGCCGACAGCCTGGTCTTCGCCGCCCCGGTGTTCTTTCACACCGTGCGCTATTTCTGGACGTGATGAGGGGCGGCCCAGATGCAAGCGAGTCCATGACACGGCCGATCGCATTCGGCACCTAACTAAACGCCACTTAGTCATTAATGCGTCGACCTAATGTAGCAATCTGACTGGCCGCTTCGTTCTAAGGTCTGTTAAACCTCCTCCAGCCAGAGAGCTCTGGGCCTTTCCTTGGCGGGTAGGGATGATGACCTATAAGGCGTTCCAGATATGGTTATACGTGTCGCTTTCGGTGATGCTATCGAGCAATCGAGCTTGGCCAACTGAAAAAGAAGTCGTTCATGCGAAGGCCACTAAAGACGCAGCCGTTAACTATTTGCGGTCGCTGCCGCATGATAGGAAAATCTATGTTTGGCCGTCATGGCGTCGACCTTACGAAGTTGTAGCTGATCGTCTGAACATAGGCAGTTCGATCGAGCGATATAAAGCTCTCAGAGGCGATCTGAATGGTCTTTTCCCGGCTTTTGCCACGGCCCAAATTTCCATAATCGCCGCCGACGGCGCGAACTGGCAAAAGGATATAGCGATGGCCTTAACCAGTTCCCACCTGCTGCCATGGTACAAAGATTTCGTTGCAAAGGCGGAGGTCAGTTCAAACGGATGTACAGCGTATAAGTTTACAAGCAGAGACACTTGGGCATCCGTAGGTGTCATTTTAGTAAATACGCTCAACTTCCGAGACAAGGACACCGAAGTGCTTGATGGATGCGTCCATGCCGCACTTGATTATTTGCAAGGGTTTCCAACAAGAGATAGATACTTCGACTACGTGACGCTTCCTGACGCGACAATTCGGGGCCTAGTGATTGAAGCGACCTATGAATGTGCTGCTGAAGGGGACGAAACCGCCGAACTAAGAGAAAGAACTAGGGACGGTTTGACGCCCCTTCCTTCGCTAGAATGCATCGTGGCGAAGGTGGCTGAATAAGGTCAGGCCACCACGGCGGCGCAACTTTCTCGGCGGGCTGGTCGCCTCCGCCATCAAGCGCGACCAGGGAGTGAAGGACTGGGGCCATCTGATCGACGGCCATGGCGGCATGATGGACCGCGCCGACAGCCTGGTCTTCGCCGCCCCGGTGTTCTTTCACACCGTGCGCTATTTCTGGACGTGAGAACGAATTGCGGTCTCAGCCTGCGGCGGCAAGCGGCGCTTTCTTGGCAGGGCGCGGCCGGCGGCGCATGCGGCGCTTGGCGGCGACCTTCAGGGCGACCGGCGGATCGCTCGACAACGCGCCCAGAACGGCATCGGCCATGCCATACGCTACAAAATCGGCGTTGATGTCATTGGCCAATTTGACGGCTGTCTCTTTGCCGTCGTGGTCCTCCGACCAGAACACGATGCCTACCCGCAGCGCCGGCTTGGCGCGCTTCAGCCGACGAACCAGAAAACGGGCGTGTTTGACGGAGTCCCGGTTCAGGAATCCGGTCACCACGGTGTCGACGGCGCCGAGGTCGAGCCGGCGAATGTTCGCCGGTTCCATGTCGGCAAAGCTCGCCTTCGAGACCGTCGCCCCCTGGACTTCGAGCACCTGCGCCAGCATGGCGGCGGCGGCATCATCAAGTTCCCCGCGGCCGCCGGCACAAAGCACCGACATATCCGTGCCATCCGGCAGTTCGGTGTCGTCCTCGCCCTCCCCTTGAGCCTGCTTTTCCTTGTCCGCTGTGGCAGGCTCGGCCGCAGCCGGATCATCATCCTCTTGCGCTTCCTCCTGTGCGCTGTCGTCGAGGTTCGCCACCAGCGTCTGCGCACTGGCCGCCACCTGCCGTCTCTGCTCATCGCCCATGACACCGCGCACGCGATCCTGTTCACCGAGCAGAAGTGCGGGAATGGCGACCTTGTCATAGAATTCGAAGAGATATTTTTCCTCCAGGATCTCCTCGGCGTGATCTGTGGCTTCCTCCGGATCGCCGGCCAGCAGCCGTTGGTAGAGCCGAGCGTGGGGTTCGAGCACGGGTTCGTTGCCGAACAGAACGTCGAGGAATTCGAATTGCGGCACGTGCCTGCCGAGCACGACGAGACAGACAGTGAGCGGCGTCGACAGAACCAGGCCCAGCGGGCCCCAAAGCCAGGTCCAGAAGATGGCCGCAACGATGATGGCCAATGGTGAAAGCCCCGTTCGTGAACCGTAAAGCCACGGTTCAACGACGTTGCCGGTTATCATTTCCATGGCCACGAACAGCCCGGCGGTCCACAGCACGAGCGACCAGCCGGGAGCTACGGCAAGCGCCAGGAACAGAGGCAGCAGCGCACCAATGATGGGGCCGATATAAGGAACAAAGCGCAGCGCCAGCGCCAGCAATCCCCACAGCAGTGCATTGGGTATGCCCAGAACCCAAAGCCCGAACGCAATCGGCACGGCATAGACGATGTTCACCACCAATTGCATGAGCAGATATCGGCCGACCCGCTTGCCGGCGTCCTGGAGCGCCTCGGTGGTTCGATGAAGATCGCCATAGCCGACGAGGCGTATGAAACGATCGCGCAGGTCCTCACGCTCGAGCAGCATGAATATGACGACGATGATGATCAGGCCGGCCGATGCCAGCGGGCTGATCAGCGGGCCGATCAGGTTCTGGAGAACCTGGATCGGCCTTTCGCGCGCGATGATCTCGACAGGCACTGGTTCGCGCCGCGGCTGATCCGCGGCGGGCTGTGAGGTTTCCTGCCTGTCGAGTTCCTGGCCAACGCGTTCGATCACCCCGCTCAGCCTGGCAATGATGCCGCCGCCGACACCGCTTTCCTTGAGGGACCTGACCTTGGTCAGGATATTTGACTGGTAAAGCGGAATGTTCTGCGCCAGTTCGCCGACCTGCGTGGCGACAATGAAGGAGAACAGCGCAAGGACCGTGAAGGCGCCCATCACACTGGCGATGACCGCCGGAAGGCGGGGAATGCCGACCCGCTTGAGTGCCGAAACCATGGGCGCAAGCGCAAAGGTGAGCAGCAGAGCGATTGCGATCGGCAGGAAAACCTCGCGCCCGAAATACAAGGCCGCAACCGCCGTCACGACAGTCGCAACGGTAGGCAGTGACATGCGCGGGAGGGTCCTGGCAGCCGAAACAATGCCCACCAGCCCAGGCCCCGACGGGTGCATGCCGTTTCGACGATTGGCCGCCACTTGATGCCTCCACCCTGCCAAGACCATGATCAGGCATATTTAGCTGGTACGCAACTTCCACACCTTCGTGCCAGCGCTCCACAAGGTCACCCTCTTCCGAACGGCGGCTCACGGTTGCTGTGGTCAGATCTGGCTGGGATGGCCCAGCCAATGACGGTCGAACACGTCGAGAATGGCCCGGAATTCAGCGGGCGGGATCTGGCTGGCGCCGCCGTCCTTGCTGTCTCCGGCGAGGAATTGCGCCAGCTGCCGGTCGACCGCTTCCGGCTGTTCGATGGTTAGGCCGAGCGAGGCCAGGTCCTCAGCGATCGACCCGTCGGGCGGCAGATATCCGCCCCACGTCTGCGGCGCCGGATCGCGCAAGCGGATGATCAGGATCCTGGTCAGCGATGGTTGCGGCTCCGGGCCGATGATGGCGCCGCCGCACATGTAGCCGCCAAGCACGCTCCCCGGCCGCGACTGCGGGAACAGACAGAGGAAGAAATGGGCATCGCCGCCGGTTTCCTTCAGAAGCGCATAGAGGCCGCGTTTTGCCGGCGTCACTGGCCCGCCGACCAGCAGTTGCCCGGTCGGCAACACCTCGCGATAGGCCGCAGTCAGGCCATGCGCACCCGGCCCGGCCTCTATCGACAGGCTGCCCCTGATCAGTTGGCCGCGATAATAGGACGACAAGGCGCGCGAATAGCATGCATAGGTTCCGGCCAGGGCCAATCCAAGGCTTCGGCCCTCATGCCGGGAGGTCGTCTCGGGATGCGCGCCGGCGCGGCGTTCCAGTTCCGCCCTGTCGATGCCGTGCCGGGCGCAGACCGCCGCCGTGAAGCCTGGCAGGTCGCTCTCGGCGATCCATGCGCCGGGCTGCTCCAGCTTAAGAAGCTTCGACCAATCGTCGTAGACGCTGAGCTCGCGTGGCTGTGCGCGGCCCTGCAGCCATTTGTCGGCACGGCCGAGATCGAACCCCGTCTTCGGGTTGACGCTCCGGAACGCCGCCGCCAAATCCTTGCGGGTGACGGTTCCCAGCAGGGCCGCAGTCAGCCGTAACTTCTGCGCGATATGCTGTGCCATCCCTCTGCCCCAAAGCCCACAGCAAGGCATAGCACACGCCGGCATTTGCTTCTATTGTACTTTTCCACAAGCTAATATTCCAGGAATTCCGCAGAATTCCACGCTGTTCCACACAGCAGCCGCGTTCGACCCGGCGACCAGTGTTAACCTTACGTTAACCATGGAGGGGCACCGTCATGAAACTCGCGCTGTCTGCACTTCTCGCCGTCCTCGCACTGTCGCAAACCGTCGAGGCTAAAACGAAAGTCGTTGCCACCGATGCGAAAGCGGCCAAAGCAGAGAAAAGCCGGCCGGTACTCGACGATAAGTCCACCGGCGGGATTAATGCGTCGTCTGGTGCGATGGCGGCGCCGGCCGACAAGAATGTGTCCAGTCCGTACCCGCCAGCAATCTATTTCAACTTCTAGAGTCTCGTCCATCCCTAATGGATGGGACTCTATCCTTTCGACCGCACCACGCTTGCGGTCAGGCCGTGATGGGACTGCTCAGTTCGCTTCCGGCTCAGCCGATCCTGACGACGAAATGCTTCGTCACCGGCTCGATGATCTTCCACGTTCCCTTGAAATCGGCTTCGACCACGAAGGCATCGCCCGGACCAACTTCGACAGGCGCGCCGCCATCGGGCGTGATGATGATGCGGCCTGATATCATGTGCACGAATTCATAGTCGCTGTAGGTTGCATGGTAGGTGCCGGGGGTGGCCTGCCAGGTTCCCGATATGACCTTGCTGTCCGCGGTGGTGTGCTGGACGGCGGTCTTCATGGTCGGATTGCCCTCGACAACGACCCAACCCGCGAGATCGCCCGCCTCGGCGTTTTCGACCGCGCCGAATTTAAGGATGGTCTTCTCTGTCATGGTCGGGCTCCGTTTGAACTGTGTCGGCATTGGCAGCCGGCCTATAGCCGAAGCACCTGACATGAGCAACGCGGGTGCCCAGCCAGCTTCACAAGGAGGCGATGGCGCAATTTGGGACGTGCCGGCCCGCTTGACCTTGCCGCCATCCACCGGATAGTCCGGTGTCCAACTCCAATGAAAGATCCGACATGACAGACGCGATCGTAAGAGACAGCAACGGCACCCAGCTGAACGAGGGCGATTCCGTGACCCTGATCAAGGATTTGAAGGTCAAGGGCACGTCGGAGACGATCAAGCGCGGCACGCTGGTGAAGAACATTCGCCTCACGGGCAATCCCGGCGAGATCGAGTGCAACACCAAACAGGTGAAGGGCCTGGTGCTGAAAACCGAGTTCCTGAAAAAGGCGTGACCGCCTGAGGGGACGGATGCCTGCGTCTTCTCGCCGCCCCAGCCCAGCGCTGCCATTGGTCCTGCGCAGAACCGACGCCGCGCCCCGGCGTCGGGGCGGGTCTCTTGAAGGCCATTGAAACGCAACTATATCAATAAGTAAGCGTGCGGTGCACGCGAAACGTAGTGCTTTGGTCAAGCTTCTTCTATGGAGGTTGTCATGGCAATTAAAATGATGGAAGGGAAGAAGGGCCAGGATTGGATCAATCTTGTCCTTGCGATCTGCCTGTTCATCTCACCCTGGATCATCGGCTTCGCTGCTGAAGCCAATCCTGCGTGGAACGCCTGGATTGCCGGCATCGTGCTCGGCGCCCTGGCTCTCGCCACGCTTTCGGCATTCGCCGAATGGGAAGAGTGGGTGAACCTTGTTGTCGGGCTCTGGCTGATCGTTTCGCCCTGGCTGCTCGGCTTCGCGGCGAACGTCAACGCGATGGGGACCCACGTGGTCCTCGGCGTGCTGGTGGTCGCGGCATCGGCCTGGGCAGTCTGGGACTACCGTCATCATCCGCCAGCGCATGCGTGATCGGTGACAATTTAGGGGAGGAGCCCGGCGCGCGAGCGGCAGGCTCCTCTAAAGTCTGAGATCGGTGCGCAGGCCCGCTAGCCGGGCCAGTCATTCCCTCTGCCAAAAATCCGCCGCCGCATGGGGTTCAGATGCCTGCGCGGGCGCGGCGCTTGTCGATGTAAACGCCGACGAGCACACCGTGGCTGAACCCCGCGAACCTCCACTTATGTTGCACTGCGTTAGATTTGTTGCATTGCAATATCGGCGCATCGCGTCGAGTCTTTGCAACGGGTGGCTTTTTTCAATGACCTACATGAGGTTTCGCCGTGTCAGCATCGTTTCGGCCTGATATCGAAGGGCTGCGTGCGCTGGCGGTGTCGGGCGTCGTCGCGTTCCACTTCGGCCTGTCGGATCTGCCGGGCGGCTTCACCGGCGTCGACATCTTTTTCGTCATCTCCGGCTATCTGATCACCGGCCAGCTGCTGCGGGAGATCGCCGAGGATGGCAGGCTGAACCTGTGGCGGTTCTACGCAAGGCGCGCCAGGCGCCTGTTGCCGGCCTCACTGTTCGTCATCTTCGCCACGCTCGTCGCCGGTTACTTCATCCTGTCGCCGGACGAACAGTCGCTCTATTCGAAAGGCGCCATGTACGCCTCGGCCTATGCGATCAATTTCTGGCTGATCCGCTGGTCGTTCGACTATTTCGCCCCCGATGCGGCGAACAACCCCTTCATCCATTTCTGGTCGCTCTCGGTCGAGGAGCAGTTCTATCTCGTATGGCCGGCGCTGCTTCTGCTGGCGGCATGGCTGCGCCCGGGCAAGCGCACGGCGATCCTGGTGATCGGCCTCGCCGGCGTGGTGTCGTTCGCCGCCTGCGCCTGGCTCACCACCGTGTCGCAGCCCTGGGCCTTCTATTTCTCGCCGCTCAGGGCCTGGGAATTCGCCGCCGGCGGCCTTGCGACGATGGCGCCGGCGAAATTCTGGCGGGAGCGCCCGCAATTGGGCGCAGCCCTGGCGTGGCTTGGCCTGGTGCTGATCGCCGGCGCCTATCTGACCTTCAGCGAGCAGGACACCCCCTTCCCCGGCGTGATGGCGCTGGTGCCGGTGGCCGGCGCGGTGCTCCTGCTGCTCAGCGGTTCCGGCAATGTCCAAAGTGGGCCTAGCGCCATGCTGGCGCTGCCGCCCTTGCAATGGGTGGGGAAACTTTCCTACTCGCTCTACCTCTGGCACTGGCCGGTCATCGTTTATGCGACGATGATGGTTCCCGACCTCTCCTGGCCCGGGCGGCTTGCCTGCGGGGCATTGACGCTGGCGCTGTCCATCTTCACCTATAATCTCATCGAGAACCCGATCCGCCGCAACGTCTGGCTGATGGCGAACGCGGCGCGCGCGCTCATCCCCGCCGCGATGCTGACCGGCGCCGGCGTGGTGGCGACCTATGCCAATGCGCGCCTTGCCGTGCACGATCTCGACCCCTCGCAACGCATCATTGCCGAAACTGCCGCGCAGCCCTCCACCGCGCGCGCCAAGGTGGGCTGCGTTCTCGACTACGAGACCGTCACGCCGAAGGCTTGCGTGTTCGGCGCCAAGAATGCCGAGCGCTCGATCGCGCTGTTCGGTGATTCGCATGCCGACCACTGGTCGACGCCGCTGATCGAGGCGGCGAAGAAGAACGACTACAAGGTCGTCACCTGGCTCAAGTCCGCCTGCCGGGCCTCGCGGCTGACGGTCTGGAGCTCGAAGCTGAAACGCGACTACACCGAGTGCGATCAATGGCGCGAGCAATCGATCAAGGAGATCATCGCCCTGCGCCCGAGCCTGGTGGTGATCTCGGAGATCTCGCTGACGAGCTCGCGCAAACTGTCGCCCGACGCAAAGGAAACCGGCAGCCTGGACCAGGACTGGCGGGCCGGCCTGCGTGCAACGCTGGAGGCGTTCAGCCAGGCCGGGCTGAAGGTCGCCTTCATCCGCGATGTACCGTTCAACGGCATGTTCGTCGACACTTGCGTGGCCCGCGCGCTGTGGCGGGGACAGACGCCTTCGGTATGTGACGCGCCGCGAACCGATGCCGCCAACGACGCCGTGGCCGCGGTGGAGCGCGACATCGTGCGCACCATCCCCAACGCCACCTATATCGATATGACCGACCGGTTCTGCGACACCAGGACCTGCCATGTCTTCATCGGCGGCAAGCTGGCCTACCGCGACCGCCACCACATGGCGACGCCCTTTGCACAAACGCTGGAGCCGCCGGTCGAGCGCGCGCTGTTCTCGAAGGTGGCGGCGGAGAAGTAGGGCGGCGCAAGACGCGCCTTTCACGTCTCAATGCAGGCCAAACTCACGCAGCAGTTCTTCGCGGTAGCGCACGAACCGGCTTTCGCTGCGATCGCGGGGGCGCGGCAGTTCAACGTCGACCAGCCGTGCCGTGCCGCCTTTCTCCCTGGGCAGGATCAGCACCCTGTCCGCAAGATAGATCGCTTCCTCCAGATCATGGGTGACCATGACCATGGTGACGTTCTCCTCGCTCCAGATGCGCGCCAGTTCCTCCTGCATGCCGATCTTGGTCATGGCGTCGAGCGCGCCCAGCGGCTCGTCGAGCAACAGGATTTCAGGCTGCACGGTCAAGGCCCGGGCGATGCCGATGCGCTGCGCCATGCCGCCCGAAAGCTGCCTGGGGTAGGCATCGCTGAATTCGGCTAGGCCGACAAGCGCGGTATAGAAGCGGGCCTTGTCCTCGGCCTCCGCCCTCGGCACGCGCCGCACTTCGAGGCCAAAGGCGACGTTGCCGAGTACTGTCAGCCAGGGCAGCAGGCGGGGTTCCTGGAAGATGACCGCGCGCTCGGAGCCGACGCCATGGACCGGCTTGCCGTCGATCGCGACACCGCCGCTATCGGCGGCCTCCAGCCCGGCAAGAATGCGCAGCAGCGTGGTCTTGCCCGATCCGCTGGCGCCGACGATGACGAGACATTCGCCGGACCGGATATCGAGGTTGAGCGCCCTGAGCACGGCAAGCGGGCGCCTGCCGAGGGTGAAGGATTTGGAAAGGTCGCGTATCGTGACCTCGCCGCCGCTTTTGGTGGCCATGGCGCTCGTTTCCCCCGGTCAGTTGGTTTTCGTTTCGCCGCGCCCGTAAAGGATATCAGCGGCTTTCAGCTTGCCCTTGGGCAGGCGGCCGTCGCGTTCGAGCACGCTGACCCAGAAGTCGATGTCGCGGTCGTCAGCCTTCGCCCCTTCGCGCAGGCCGAAGCCGGTCCAGTAGCGCGCCAGTTCGCCATTTTCGCCGCGCTTGTCGAGGATGTCCGCGAGCATCTTGCGCGCCTCGTCCGGGTTCTGGCGCGACCAGTCGGCGGCGCGGGCCGACTGTTCGACGAAATTGCGGGCGCCTTCGGGATGCGCCGTGATGAAGTCGCGCCGCAGGACAATGAAGCCGCCTGCCAGTTCGCCCAACACGTCGGTGTCGTTGAACACGCCGCGCACGCCGCCATTGTCGACCAGGGCGCCGGCAAACGTCGCCTGCCAATAGCCCAGTGCCGCGATATCGACCTGGCGTGACCGCAAGGTCTGCTCAAGCTGAGGCCCGGGCACCACGACCAGGTTGGCGGCATCAGGCGGCAGGCCGACGCCGTGCAGCGCTTCGCGCACGGTGTAGTCGAGATGGGCGCCGAGCGTGTTGACCGCAATGGTCTTGCCGGCGATATCGGCAATCGATTTGATCGGACTGTCTTCCAGCACGTAGAGGACGCTGCGCACTTGCCTGTTGATGCCGTTGCTTGGATAGGCGGCGACGAAGTCGTTGCCGCCGGAGATCGAATTGATCACCGCAGCGGTTGCGGCCGAGCCGAGATCGACGCTGCCGGAGGCGAGCGCGAACAGCGATTCCGGGCCGCCGCTCGAGTAGCCGACATTCTCCAGTCTGACGCCGAGGTCCTTGAAATAGCCGAGCTCGTCCGCCAGCTCATGCGGCGAGATGCTGCCACGGCTGGCGAGGTAGCGCAACGTGACCGGCACGGCTTGCGCAACGGCGAAGCGGGGCAGGCCTGTGGCGATGATGCCGGCGGCAAAGGGAGCGCCCGCAAGCAGGGAACGGCGAGTGATTGGCATGATCCGGTCTTTCCTGTTGGAGAGGATTGTGAAGCTGGTCAGTCGATGGGATTGCTCCAGCGGCAGAGCCGCCGCTGCAGGCTGACCAGCGCCTGGTTGGCGATCAGGCCGAGGCCGGCGAGGATGACGATTGCCGCAAACATCAGCGGAATCTGGAAGTTGTACTGCGCGTTCATCACCTGAAAGCCGATGCCCTTGTTGGCGCCGATCATTTCGGAAGCGATCAGCAGCAGCAGCGCCGTGGTCGCGCTGAGCCTTAAGCCCACGAAGATCGACGGGACAGCCCCCGGAAGCACGACACGTCGAAACGCGGTAAGCCGCGTGGCGCCATAGACCCGGGCCATCTCGAGCAGTTTCGGATCGACTTGCTTGACGCCGCTGATGGTGTTGAGCAGCAGCGGGAACAGCGTCGCCCAGAAGATGACGAAGACCTTTGATGCCTCCCCCAGCCCGAGCAGCAGGATGAACACCGGGTAGAGCGCCAGCGCCGAGGTCTGCCGGAAAACCTGCAGGATCGGATCAAGCGCGGTTTCGATGGCGCGCACCTGGCCCATAAACAGGCCAAGCGGGATGGCGACCGCCACGGCCGCCGCGAAGGCGAGGCCGGCGCGCTGCAGGCTGATGGCGATGTCGCCAAGCAAGGCGCCGCCTGCCAGACCGTTCCACAATGCGGTGACGATCGTGTCGATCGGCGGCAGCACCGCGGCGTTGACCCATCCCGCGCTGCTTGAGACCTGCCAGATCGCGAGGAAGGTGATCAGGATGCCGTAGCGGGACAGAAAGCGGACGATTGTCCGGTTGGCCAGGCGCGGGAATTCGGCGCCAAGGCTGGTTCTGCCGTCATGTGCAGCGATCGTGACCGGCTGCTCGACGTGTTGCAAACTCATCGTCTTGCCCTTTGCTTAGGAGAATTTATTCGGCGGCCAGCACCTTCGAGCGGGCAGCGGTCCAGGGGTTTTCCGGCCGCCTGAGGCCGAGATTCTCGCGCAGCGTCGTGCCTTCATAGGCGGTGCGGAACAGGCCACGGCGCTGCAGCTCGGGGATCACCAGGTCGACGAAATCGTCGAGCGCGCCAGGCAGCCAGGGCGGCAGGATGTTGAAGCCGTCGGCGGCCTCGTTGCCAAACCATTCCTCCAGCTGATCGGCGACCTGCACCGCGCTACCGATGACGGTGTAGTGGCCGCGCGCCGTCGCCACCCACTGGTAGAGCTGGCGGATGGTGAAGTTGTGCTCGTCGGCAATCTGGCGGATAAGCGCCTGGCGGCTCTTCATGCCTTCGGTTTCCTTGCTCGGCGGCAGCGGCCCGTCGATTGGATAACCCCTGATGTCGAGCGTCTGGCCCGCCAGCCCGTTGAGCAGGGCGACGCCATCCTCGGGCAGAATCAGGTCGTTCAGCTGCTGGTACTTGGCGCGGGCCTCCTCTTCGGTGCGGCCGACGAAGGGTGCCACGCCCGGCATGATGAGCACCTGTGCGGGATCACGGCCGACTGCCGCCACACGCGCCTTGATGTCGCGATAGAATTCTTGCGCCGAGGTCAGATTCTGATGGGCGGTGAAGATGACCTCAGCCGATTGGGCGGCGAGCTTGCGTCCGTCCTCCGACTGCCCGGCCTGTACCACCACCGGGTGGCCCTGCACCGGACGCGGCACATTGAGCGGACCTTTGACGCTGAAATGCAGGCCCTTGTGGTCGATGTCGTGAAGCTTGTCCTTGTCGTAGAAGCGCCCCGACTTCTTGTCGCGGATGAAGGCATCGTCTTCCCAGCTGTCCCACAGCGCCTTGACCGTCTCGACATGCTCATGCGCCCGAGCATAGCGATCGGCGTGGGCAGGCTGCGTCTCGCGATTGAAATTGCGCGCGGTCTCGTCGCCCGCCGAGGTCACGACATTCCAGCCGGCCCGGCCGTTCGACAGGAGATCGAGCGAGGCGAACTTGCGGGCGAGCGTATAAGGCTCCTCATAGGTGGTGGAGGCGGTGGCAATGAAGCCCAGATGCGTGGTGAGCGGCGCCAGTGCGGCAAACAGCGTAACCGGCTCGAACCCGGCGATCTTGGCATTGCCGCCTTCGCGGGCGCCGAGGCCGACTGTCAGGTTGTCGGCGAGGAAATAGGCGTCGAACAGGCCGCGTTCGGCGGTCAGCGCGAGCTGCCTGTGGAACTCGAAATTCGTCGCGCCGTCGGCTGGCGCGCCAGGGTGGCGCCAGGCTGCGATATGCTGTCCGCCACCGGGCAGGAAAGCACCAAGCTTGATCTGCCTGAACTTGCTGGGTCTGGTCATTGCGGGTTCCTTCTGAGCTGTGCGGAAAGAGGGTCGAGGGTCACTGGCCGGTGTTCAGGCGGCAAGACCGACGCTGCGTGGCGTTCCCACCACCCGGCATGCTTCGGCGACCGCTTGCCTGGCGCGAGCATGGATGGCTTCGGACACCAGAACGCCGTTGGCGAAGTCCTTGTCTGAGGCGTAGATCGCGGTCGGCAGGGTCAGCGCCTCGAAGAAGCCGAATAACGGCCGCAGTTGATGCTCGACAACCAGGCAATGACGATCGCCGCCGCCGGTTGCAGCAAGGATGACCGGCTTTCCCCGCAGGGATGACGGGTCGAGCAGGTCGAAGAAATGCTTGAAAAGCCCGGTGTAGCTGCCTTTGAAGGTCGGCGAGCCAATCACCAGGATATCGGCGCCCAGCAATCGCTCGACGATGTTTCTGGCCAACGGATCCAGATCGCCAATGCGCCTTGCCAGTGGAAAGGACTGACCGAGATCCTCGATGTCGAAAACGGTCGAGGCCGCATCGGTGCTGCTCGCCACCTCCGCGACGATGTGGCTGATGAACGCCTTGGTCTTCGACGGACGGGTCAGGTTTCCTGACAGCCCCACCACCAGCTTTTTGGACATTTTAGGCTCCTCGCAAAGCAGCTTGTGTGCATTAAGTCTACTGAGTTTATAGAATTAAATGAGCGAGAAGATTTCAAAACGAACCCGTCAAGCGGATTGAGTTTGCGGCACATCGCCGTTGATTGGTTCATTCGACGCGCAATGCGGACGCCGAGGTTTAGGGCACAGGCGCCTTGACCGCATTCCGGCCACGCGTTGATGATCTCAAGCGCACCAAAGGTATCGACCCGGGGATTCGCATGAAAACAGCCGTTCTAACGTCTCTGCTTCTGGCCTGTTTGCTGGCATCGCCGGCCCAAGCGCAGATGGAGGTCCAGGCGCAGCCGCAGTGGAAGCCGGTCGAAAAGGTCGAGACCTACGCCGTTTCAGGGCAGACCGGCCTCGAACTCTATACCTCAATCGGCGCGCGGGGGCCGATGGTCGGCAAGAGCAAGAACCGCGTCATCGCGTACACCAATTTCAAGCTGACCTGGGTCAGGGACTACCAGCCGCGAGGCGATGCCTGCGTGCTGGCCTCGGCGCGGCCAAAGCTCATCATCACCTATACCTTGCCGAAGCCGAACGGGCGGCTGCCGGCCGCCGTTCAAAAGAGCTGGGAGGCTTTTGCCGCCGGCCTCGCCGCCCATGAAAAGGTGCATGGCGACACCATCGTCGAGATGGTGCGCAAGATCGAATCCTTGAGTGTCGGCCTGACCGTTGCCGGCGACCCCGGCTGCAGCAAGATCAGGACCGAGCTGACCAGGCGGCTTGCCGAGATCTCCCAGGCGCAGCGGCAGGCGAGCCGTGAGTTCGACCGGGTCGAATTCGGCAAGGGCGGCAATATGCAACTGCTCATCGTCGCGTTGCTGATGGGGCGGTAGTATTGTGAGGATGGAGCGAAGCACCGGCCTCGCCTCACAACTCCGCCACCGGCGTCCACATCACATCCTCGACCCGCATCGCTCCCGTTGCCAGCATCACCAGCCGGTCGAAGCCGAGTGCGGCGCCACTGGCCTGCGGCATGATGGTAAGCGCGGCGAGGAAATCCTCGTCGATCGGATAGCGTTCGCCATAGACGCGCTCCTTCTCGTCCATCTCGAGGATGAAGCGCCGGCGCTGCTCGGCGGCGTCGGTCAGTTCGCCGAACGCATTGGCCAGCTCGACGCCGCAGCAATAGAGCTCGAAGCGCTCGGCGACCCTTGGGTCATCCGCGCTCGGCCGGGCAAGGGCGGCCTCCGAAATCGGATAGCCGTGGAGGATGGTGGCGCGCCCCTGCCCCAGCGCCGGCTCGATCTTTTCCACCATGACCCGGCTGAGCAGATCGGCCCAATTGTCGTCAGGCGCGGTGCGCAAGCCCGCCTGGGCCAGCGCCGCGCGCAACGCTTCGCAATCGGTGCTGCCGTCGGCGGCGACGGTGGCCAGGAGGTCGATGCCGGCATGGCGCATGAAGGCCTCGGCGACGCTGAGACGTTCGGGCTCGGCGAACGGATCGGCCTCGCGGCCGCGAAAGGAGAAGCGCTTTGAGCCCGCGCGCTCGGCGGCCAGCGCGACAAGCCCGGCGCAATCCTCCATCAGGCTCTCATAGGTCTCGTCAGCCCGGTACCATTCCAGCATGGTGAAGGACGGGTGGTGCAAGGGGCCGCGCTCGCGGTTGCGGTAGACTGCATTCAGGCTGAAGATGCGCTTCTCGCCGGCGGCGAGCAGCTTCTTGCAGGCGAATTCCGGCGAGGTATGCAGATAGAGCGGGTGGTGCCGCCCGTCCGGGCCGATCGCCTCGGTGGCGAAGGCCGACAGATGCGCCTCGTTGCCGGGCGAGACCTGCAGCGCCGCCGTCTCGACCTCGACGAAATCGCGGCGGGCAAACCAGTCGCGGAAGGTGGCGGTGATGGCATTGCGCGCGATCAGCCGCGGCCGACGGTCGGCGTGAACATCAGGCATCCACCAGGGCGAGGCGGCGGTCATAACAGGAGGATTTGCACGCAGGGCTGGCGGTTGCGGCCAAGATGCGCTAGGGCGACGGCTCCCGCAGCCGATCTGCGCCGATCGGCTGTTCCAGGCCCACAAACTAAAGCAGGATTGAAAACCGTGGTGAAGGTCATCGCCAGTTCCCTACGCAAAGGCAACGTCGTCGATAAGGACGGCAAGCTTTATGTGATCCTCTTTGCCGAAAACATCCATCCTGGCAAGGGCACGCCGGTGACCCAGCTCGACATGCGCCGCATCGCCGACGGAGTGAAGGTCTCGGAGCGCTACCGCACCACCGAGCAGGTGGAGCGCGCCTATGTCGAGGAGCGCGAGCACACCTTCCTCTACAGCGACGGCGAAGGCTTCCACTTCATGAACCCGGAGACCTACGACCAGGTCGCGGTGCCTGAAAGCGTGGTCGGCGAAATGGCTCCCTATCTCTCGGAAGGCATGGCGGTGCAGGTCGCGCAGCACAATGGCGTCGCCATCTCGCTGACGCTGCCGCAGCGGGCGACCTTCGAAGTGGTCGAGACCGAGCCGGTGACCAAGGGCCAGACGGCCTCCTCGTCCTACAAGCCGGCGCTGCTCTCC